>JAFEFQ010000267.1 GCA_018240505.1 Pseudomonadota bacterium | reverse complement strand
TCTTGAATTCCTCGACCAGGTAATCGATCACGCGCTTGTCGAAGTCCTCGCCACCGAGGAAGGTGTCGCCGTTGGTGGCCAGCACCTCGAACTGCTTCTCGCCGTCGACGTTCGCGATCTCGATGATCGACACGTCGAACGTACCGCCGCCGAGGTCGTAAACCGCGACCTTGCGGTCGCCGCCCTGCTTGTCGATGCCGTAGGCCAGCGCGGCCGCGGTCGGCTCGTTGATGATGCGCTTGACGTCGAGGCCCGCGATGCGGCCGGCGTCCTTGGTCGCCTGGCGCTGCGAATCGTTGAAGTAGGCCGGCACCGTGATGACGGCCTCGGTGACCGTCTCGCCGAGATAGTCCTCGGCGGTCTTCTTCATCTTCATGAGGATCTTCGCCGAGATTTCCTGCGGCGAGAGATTCTTGCCGTCGGCGGTCGCGAGCCAGGCGTCGCCGTTGTCGTGCGCGGCGATCTTGTACGGCACGAGGCCGATGTCCTTCTGCACCTCGGCATCGGTGAACTTGCGGCCGATCAGGCGCTTCACCGCGAAGAACGTGTTCTTCGGATTGGTGACCGCCTGGCGCTTCGCGGTGGCACCGACGAGGATTTCGTTGTCCTTGTAGGCGACGATCGACGGCGTGGTGCGATCGCCTTCCGAATTCTCGATCACGCGCGCCGTCGTGCCTTCCATGACGGCCACGCACGAGTTGGTCGTGCCGAGGTCGATACCGATGATTTTGCCCATGTTCCAGTCTCCAGAAAATTCTTTGCGGCGCAACGGCCGCGGATGCGAGCTTAATTAGGGATTCGTTATTTCAATTCAAGCGCCGGGTGCTTTCGCGACGGTCACGAGCGCAGGCCGCAGCAGGCGTTCGTTCAGCACGTAACCCTTCTGGATCACGGCGACGACGGTGTCCGGCGCCACGCCGGGCGCCGCGACCAGGCTGACCGCCTGGTGCTGCTCGGGGTTGAACGGCTGGCCGACCGGGTCGATCGCCTTCAAGCCGTTGCCCTCGGCCACCTTGAGCAGCGCCTTCAGGGTCAGCTCCATGCCTTCGCGCAGGCTGGCCGCATCGGCCGTCTGTACGGCCAAACCGCGCTCGAGGCTGTCGCACACCGGCAACAGGTCGCCGAGCACGCGCTCGTTCGCGAACTTGCGCGCCTGCTCCAGGTCGCGCTGCAGGCGCTTGCGCTGGTTCTCGATCTCGGCGCGCTCGCGCAGCAGCAGTTCGCGCATCTCGCCGAGCTTGACTTCGTATTCGTTGACCAACTTGCCGAGTTCGTCGCCATCGGCTGGCGCGGTACTGTTCGCCGGCTTGTCATCCACGGGTTGCCCGCTCTGGCCCGGCTCGTTCTTTTCTGTCATCACAAAGGCTCCACACGCGAAAACGGCTGCATGGCGCATCAGACGCGCCGCACAGATGGGTGTAATTGTATCCCGCCCCGATCAGTCAGTTGGGGGTGCGAACCACCGATTCAAGCGGGCCTCATCGACCGCCGCAGGGCGAGCTCACGGCGCGCGCTCCGGCTGCCTAGGCGGCAAGATCCGGTCGGCGCGGCGCAGACGCGGCTCCAGCCAGCGGCGGAAACGGCCATTGAACGGAACCTCGATCAGCCGATGCAGCAGCCAGGCGAGCACGAGAACGGCAACGATCGTGATACCCAGTGCCCACCAGCGCCCGATCCGCGGCGCCAACGCATTGATCGACACGTAGCCGATCTTCTGGTGAACGAGATAGAGCGGATAGGTCAATGCGCCCAGGAACGCCATGCCCTTCGCGTACTTGCCCATCCAGTCCGGATGCACACTCAGGGTTGCGATTGCCGCGAAACAAAGCGTGCCAGCGAGCATGTACAGCCAAACCAGTTCAGCGTTCCCGGCTGAACGGGGATCGGTAACGAATTGCCGATGAATCGTCACCATTGCGCAAACCCAGCACACTGCCAGCAACGCGACGCGCGACCGCGTAAAGCCGTCGCGCATGGCGCGGTAGAACAGGCCGCCCGCGATGAAGAAGGTCGAGTACGGAACCAGGACCAGCAACTCGATGTGCGGAAACCTGTCCGGAAACGGCAATAGACAGACTGTGGCCAAAAGCCACAGCATGAGCATCGTATCGATGCTCGCAAGGCGCTGGAGAAAAATCAGATAGAGGACAACGAACAGGTAAAACTGCAATTCGACCGCCAGCGTCCAGTAGACCATGTCGACCGGCACCACGTGCAAACGCGTCGGCACCATGGTCAGACTGGCAAGGTACTGCTGCAGGGTCACCGCGAGCGGTTCCGATTGGCCGATCATCAGCACTGTGGTCAACGTGGCAGCCACCCAGAACACGGGGTACAGTCGCGAGACGCGGGACGCGATGAAATGACTCGGCAGCCCTTTCCCGGCCTCGACAGTCAGCAGGATCACGAAGCCGCTGATCAAAAAAAACAGATGAACGCCCAGATCTCCGAAGCGCGCCACCGGAGCCAATTCCGGATAGCCTTGTTTGAGATACAGCCCGCCCAATGCGCCGCGATATCCGTAGTGGAACGCCAGCACGCTCAGCGCCGCGAGGAAGCGCAATCCGTCCAGCGCGGGCAAGCGTCCGGGAGCGGGCCCGCGCACATTCGTGTTCAAGCGTTGTTCCCCTTGCGCTCGATCATCGCGCGCGAGAGCACCTGCGCGGTAGCCTGCACCACCGGAATCACGCACTGGTAGGCCATGCGCGTCGGCCCGATCACGCCAAGCACGCCGAGCACGCGGCCGTCGACGCCGTAGGGCGCCGTCACCAGGCTGTAGGCGCCCAACGGATTGAAGCCCGATTCCTCGCCGATGAACAGGCGCACGCCTTCGGCGCGCGAACAGTTTTCCAGCAGGGTGAGCAGATCGCGCTTGCGCTGGAACGCCTCGAACAACTCGCGCAGGCTGTCCATGTCGGCCGCGACCTGCGCGCCCATCAGGTTGACCTGGCCGCGAATCAGCATGTCGGCATCGGCCTGGTCCGGAAACACCTGCTGGGTGACATCGGCCGCTGCGACCATGAGCTGGTGCAGGCGCGTGCTGGTCTCGCGCATCTCGCGCTTGAGCCGCTCGCGGATCTCGCTCATGCGCAGGCCGGCATAGTTCGCGTTGAGGAAATTCGAAACCTGCTCGAGCTCGGCGGGCGAATAGACCTGCTGGGTCGTGATCACGCGGTTCTGCACCTCGTTGTCGGCGAAGACGAGGATGACGAGCACGCGGTTGCCGCCGATCGCGACGAAATCGATCTGCCGGAACGGGAATTCCTCGCGCTTGGGCACGGTGACGACACCGACGAAGTGGGTGACCTCCGACAGCAGCGAAGACACCCCGTTGAGCAGATCCTGGGTTGACGCCTGGGTCGGCAGTTCGCGGCGCAGCGCGTCGACCGCCGGTTCGTCCAGCGGCTTCAGCTCGAGCAGGCTGTCGACGAACATGCGATAGCCCTGTGCGGTCGGCACGCGCCCGGCCGAAGTGTGCGGCGCGGCGAGCAGGCCGAGTTCCTCGAGATCGGCCATCACGTTGCGGATCGTCGCCGGGCTCACGTCGAGCCCCGAATTCTTCGCCAGCGTGCGCGAGCCCACCGGCTGGCCGTCGGCGATGTACTGCGCGATCAGCGCGCGCAGCAACTGGCGTGCGCGCGGATCGAGTTGATGGCCCGGAGGGCGTTGTCCGAAATACGCAGACATAAGCTCATATGCGTTGCGATATGCCGAAGCTAGCAACGGAAACTGCCATGGTCAACATGGATTTTTCCAGGCGCGGTTCGAGCGGCTGTGCGGTCTTGGCTGCGCCGACTTCACGTGGTAGCGTGCGCGCGCCAAACGTCGCCACGCCTGCCATGCTGCAAACGCTGTTCGTCAAGGATTTCGCCATCGTCGGCGAGGCCGAAATCGGCTTCGGGCCAGGCCTGACCGTGGTCACGGGCGAAACCGGCGCGGGCAAGTCGCTGATGGTCGATGCGCTGCTGTTGCTGGCCGGCCAGCGCGCGGACGCCGGCGTCGTGCGCCACGGCAGCGAGCGCGCGGAATTGATCGCCGATTTCGACCTGACCGATGCGCCGGCGGCGAGACAATGGCTCGCGGACCAGGAGTTCGACGACGGCGACGACTGCCAGCTGCGCCGCGTGATCCGCGCCGAGGGCGCCTCGCGTGCGTGGATCAACGGCCGTCCGGCGACGCTTGCGCAGATGCAGGCGCTGGCGGAACGGCTGATCGAAATCCACGGCCAGCACGAACACCAGGCACTGCTCGACAAGACCAGCCAGCTAGCCCTGCTCGACGCCTTCGGCGATCACGCCGCCTTGTTGCAGCCGGTGGCGGCACTCGCGGCGCGCTGGCGCGGGATCGACACGCGCATGCGCGAGTTGCAGGGCGACCACGACCATTCCGCGCGCATCGCACTGCTGTCGCACCAGGTCGAGGAACTCGATCGCCATGCGCTGGAGCCGGCGGAACTCGAGGCACTCGATGAACTGCACAAGCGCCTGGCGAACGCCGGCCATCTCATCCAGGGCACGAGCGCCCTCGCCGAACTGCTCGACGGCGAGGGCGAGTTCAGCCTGCTGCGCCTGATCCATCGCGCGCAGGGCGAGATCGCGCGCCTCGCCCAGACCGATGCCGAACTCGGTGCGACGGGCGAACTGCTGGACGCCGCGGGCGTCCAGCTCGACGAGGCGAACAGTGCGCTCGCGCGCTACCGCGACGCGCTCGACCTCGATCCGGACAAGCTCGCCGAAGCCGAGACACAGATCGCCAAACTGCACGAACTCGGACGCAAGCACCGCATCCCGCCAGCCGATCTGAAGATCCATGCGCAAACGCTACGCGACGAACTGGAAACACTGCAGGACGCGGGCGCCGCGCTGGCGAAGCTCGAGCGCGAGCGCGGCGAGGTCGAACGCGACTACCGCGCCGCCGCGGCGAATCTGTCCGCGGCGCGCGCCGCCGCGGCGAGCGCCTTGGGCGGGAGCGTCAGCGCGTTGATGGACGAACTCGGCATGGCCGGCGGCCGTTTCGATATCGAAATCGCGCGGTCGGAGAGGACGACGCCGGATGCACAGGGCCTGGAGCGCGTCGAATTTCTGGTCAGCGCCAACCCGGGCCAGCCGGCGCGCGCGCTGCGCCGCGTCGCTTCGGGCGGCGAACTGTCGCGCATCAGCCTCGCGATCGAAGTCGCCGCACTCGGCGCCGACGATGCCAGCGCCGATGCGACCGCGACTGATCTGATCAATACCCTCGTGTTCGACGAGGTCGATTCCGGCATCGGCGGCGCGATCGCCGAGGTCGTCGGACAGAAACTGCGCCGGCTCGGCGCGCATAGACAGGTGTTGTGCGTCACCCACCTGCCCCAGGTTGCGGCGCAAGGCCATCACCACCTGCGCGTGACCAAGTCCAGCGACGGGGCGAGCACGCTGACACTGATCGAATCGCTCGATGAAAAGGCGCGTCGCGACGAAATCGCGCGCATGCTCGGCGGCGTCGAGATCACGCGCGAGACGCTGGCGCATGCCAGGCAGATGCTGGAAAAAGCGCAGGGCTGAGGGCGAAGGGCTGAGGGCTGAGGGCTGAGGGCTGGAGCCGGCGTGACCTCGCTTTTCAGCCCTCAGCCCTTCGCCCTCAGCCCTTTCGCTTTTTGGCCCGCACGTACAGCACGAGGCTGTGCTCCTCGATCACGTAGCCGTGCTTGTCCGCGATTTCACGCTGCAGGCGCTCGATCTCGTCGCTGACGAATTCGATGACCTTGCCGGTATCGAGGTCGACCATGTGGTCGTGGTGCTTGCCACGCTCGATCTCGTAGACCGCCTGGCCACCCTCGAAATTGTGCTTGGCGACGAGGCCGGCCGCCTCGAACTGGGTCAGCACGCGATAGACGGTGGCAAGGCCGATCTCGTCGTCGTGTTCGAGCAGTTGCCGATAGATGTCCTCGGCGGTCAGATGCTTGCCGTCCGCGGCTTCGAGAATTTCGAGGATGCGCATGCGCGGATGCGTCACCTTGAGCCCCGCCTTGCGCAGATCTTGAGTTTCCATATGAGTACTACCTGAATGCTTGGCGCTCCGCGCGCGCCCGCTGGAGCCGGCGGCTAGTGTATCATCGCGGCGTTTCCGCTCCGACCCGCATGCAGATGACCCAGGCCAGCACGAACCGAATCTCTTTCAAATGGCCGCGCGCGTTCGCGCTGGCCGCCATCGCGTTCGGGCTCGGCGCCTGCAATCCGATCTATCAGCTCGACATTCAGCAAGGCAATCTGTTCAGCAAGACCCAGGTCGAATCGCTCAAACCCGGCATGAACAAGCGCCAGGTGATGTTGACGATGGGCAGCCCGTCGGTGGTCAACCCGTTCCAGCAGAGCCGCTGGGACTACATCTCCACGTTCCGCCGCGGCAACGGCCGCATGGAGACCAAGGACCTCGTCCTCTACTTCGAAGGCGACAACCTGGCCAAGATCGACGGCGACTACTTCTCCGAAGACCCGGTCGAGTTGATCCGCCTCGCGACCAAGTACAAGCGCCAGTACCCCGACGAGAAGCGCTCGGACGAGGACAAGAAGAAGCGTGGCGGCGGCGACGACACCGGAGCCTGATTTCGGCTGCGCCCCGCGATCATTCCTGATCGCGGAAATCGAGAAACGGCCACACGCGGCCGCCGCTGCCGACTTCAATCCCTCGGCATCTGCGCACGGCGCCTGCGTGCCTGCTTCGGATCGATGACGAGCGCACGGTAGAGTTCGACGCGGTCTCCATCGCGCAACGGCGCATCGGATTCGACCGCGTGGCCAAAGACACCGATCGACGCCGGCGCGAAACCCGCGGGCAGTTCGTCGCGAATGCCCGAGGCTGTTATCGCTTCCTCCACTGTCGCGTCGGCCGCCACGATTGCGGCACGCACGATCTGCCGCCGCGGTTCGGCGTAGACGACCTCGACCTGGATCGTCGATGCCGATTGCGCGGGCGATGTCTCAGGCATGGGCGCGGTCGGCCTCGCGGCAGAATTCGTCGACCATGCGGTCGGCCAGTTTCTGGAATCCCGCTCGCAGGACGGGACTCATCAACCCGGAGTAGTCGAAGTCGAGCGCCAGCGCGATCTTGCAGCCTACCGGCAACGTCGCGGCCGCAGGCCGCAGCAAATCATCTTTTTCCGTCTGTCCGGGAATGAGACCCAAAGCGTCGGGAGCAGGAGGCTTGGCGCCGAGCGCGGTGAAGGTCCATGCGCCGTGCAGCGCGCGGAACGGCCCTGCGACGAGTTGCATGGCGATGCTGTGCGGCGCTTCGAGCGTGTTGCGCGTACTGAAACTCTGCGTCATGCCGCCGAGGCGCAGGTCGAGGCGCGCGGTCAGGGCATCGGCTTCGCGCGCGAGCACCTGCGCGCCCGCGCACCAGTTGAAGCGGCGCGGGTACGCCTCGACATCGTTGACCAGATCGAACATGCGCACACAGCTGTGGCGCACGATCGCACTGCGACGGATCTGGATCATCGGCCGGGTCCGGCGAAAATGTATACAATGAACGGCTGCATGATGCGTATGTTAGTCGCTAATGCAGGTGAGGACGAATAGACGGCCATGGCAAAAGACAACAAGAAAACCGATTCGACGATCGCGTTGAACAAGCGCGCGCGGCACGAATACCACATCGACGAGCGCTACGAGGCCGGCATCGCCCTGCAGGGCTGGGAAGTGAAGAGCCTGCGCGCCGGCCGGATCAGCATCGTCGAGGCGTATGCGATCGTGCGCAACGGCGAGATCTTCCTGTTCGGCGCCTCGATCCCGCCGCTGCTTTCGGCCTCGACCCATGTCGTCGCCGAGGACAAGCGCACGCGCAAGCTGCTGCTCAATCGCGCGGAGATCGACAAGCTGGTCGGCGCGGTCGAGCGCAAGGGCTACACGCTGGTGCCGACGGCGATGTACTGGAAAGGCAATCGGGTGAAGGTCGAGCTCGGCTTGGCCAAGGGCAAGCAGGATCACGACAAGCGCGCCTCGGAAAAGGATCGCGATTTCGCGCGCGAGAAACAGCAGGCCATGCGCTCGAAGAACCGCTTCGGCTGAACAACTCTTTCCCGCGTCATTGAATGCGCAGGCCGCGACCCAATATAATCGGCCGACCAGCGTTTCTACCCGGGGGTGACATGGCTTCGACGGGGACAACGAAATCGCTTGGTGCATGCCGAGGGGGCAGCTTTCCTCGTTAATCCAGCAGCAAACTTTTAGTTGCCAACGACGACAACTACGCTCTGGCCGCTTAAGGCCTAGCCCCGAACCCGCTTGTGTCCGTGCTCGCCGGTGTAGGGTCACTATCACGGAATCGCCGCTGATCGCCGTCGGTCGATCATCAGCTAACTCCTAACCGGCTGGTCCTGCGGTGCGCTTCGCACGCCGTGTTGCCGCAGGATGAGACCAAACGGTGAGCTATGCATGTAGAGCCAGGGACGTAGTGTCTTCGGACGCGGGTTCAATTCCCGCCACCTCCACCAAACCAGTGACCAAGGTCGCCTAAGCCAGACTAGCAAAGTCAAAGGCTTAGGCGATTTTGTTTCTGCCTCCGATTCGTCAACGGAAGGCACCTCTGGGCACCGTGAAGGCACCACGGAGGCACCACGCGGCTTTGCTGAGCATTCGCATCGGACGATCGTTGCAGCCCGGCCGTCGGCCGGTGAGTGCGTACCAGCCTCGCCGACGGCGACAGACGCTGACCAAAGGCGCCACGTCAAAGGCGAAACGCTGGCGGGGTCAACAAGGCCCAAAGCATCCCATGCCCCCGCCCCCGTCCTGCCGAACCGTTCTGACAGCCTCGCCAGTTATCAGAAGACCACGCAGAAAGAAGAAGTAGGCGGAGGCGGCGCAGCCCCCCGCCTGCTTCCGGTTGCCCGTGGAAGTCGAAATGCCGACCTGCCAGCAACGGCACGACCAGCCCTGTCGGCTACTTCCCTTCCTTGTCTATTTAGTAACAACTCAAACAGTCCACCGATGGAAGGCGCGGCGCAGCCCGTGCCGCTGTTGAGTTCCCAGCACAAGAAATCAGCGTGTTGTCTTGCGTGGAACGTACAGGCCTTGGCCGAACGTGAAGGCCTTGAACGCCTCGGATTCCTGACCCTGACCTTTGCTGATCACGTCATTGATCCGAAGGAAGCGCAACGACGGTTCAACTCGTTGGCGACTCGTGTACTGCGCGAGCGCTACCCAGCGGGGTTCGTCCGCGTGTTTGAACGCCAGAAGTCGCGACGCATCCACTATCACCTGCTCGTGGTTCTCAAAGAGGATATTCGCACCGGCGTCGATTTCGGAGCGTTCGAGCGGCAGGACTACCGTACGGCATCTATCGAGCTGCGGAGCGAATGGGCGTACTGGCGCAAGACGGCAAAGGCCTACGGATTCGGCCGCACGGAACTGATGCCAATTCGTTCAACCCCCGAAGGGATAGGCCGTTACGTCGGGAAGTACATTAGCAAGAACGTGGCACAGCGCAAAGGCGACGATAGGCGCGTTCGGCTGGTCGAGTACAGCAGGGGCGCTCGTATGGCCCGCACACGCTTTGCATGGTCGTCCGACAACGCGAGGGATTGGCGGCTCAAGGTGCGGCTGTTCGCGCAGATGCAGGCATGGAGCCTCGGCGTTGAGATTCACGACGTAAGTGAGCTATCACGCTACCTCGGGCCTCGTTGGGCGTGGAACTGGCGAGAATTCATCGCATCGCTTCCAGTCGTAGGTGCGCCAATCGGTATGGGCTTGCTGCCCGATGGAACGCCGTACTGCGAAAGCACTGGACAGTCCTTTGCACCTCACAATCTCGCGCCACCTGGTCACTTCCAAATCTGGTCCGGAGAGTGATAGCAGAGTGTCTCGAATCAGAGCCACAAGGGATGGTATTCTGAAGTTCCCCTACCCACCCGACCCGCACTCATGGCGCGCAAATCCCCCCCTCCGAAACTGCCTCCTGCGGAAGACTTGGTGAAGATCGTTTCGGATGCGATCGTCAACTTTCGTGGTACCTCCGACGAGCTCGAAAGCGCAATCGGTATGCTGTTCCTCGGTCACGCCTTCGGCTGGAGAATCATGTACATGGTTCATTCCATGGCGACTGTCCGGAAGTACGAAAGGATTCTGGGTATTGTTGCAAAAGATGTCTTTCCCGAAAGCACAGAACTATCGAATCGCTCGCTCGCTTATAAAGCACACAGCACGATCAGCAATTTCTGGAAGGCAGTCAAAGGTGAAAAGCGACCCGAGGGATTTACGGATCGCGCAATTAACTAGCAGAACTTGACATTCCTCTAATGGAATGTAATATTTACCTCCACGTAGTCAGTGGAGGTTAAACGTGGACATGGGTTCTCTGTTGTGGGTAACGGTCGAAAAAGCGGCCGAGATTACAGGCATCACTCGTCAAGGCATCTACGCACGCATCAAGCGCCGTGAGTGGCGAGAGGGCCGCGAGTATGTAAAGCGCGGCCAGCGCTTGTTCATCAACATACCGGCGATCTATGCATGGATCGCACCGGCGTAATCGACAAGCGGGGCACTTGCCAGATTTCCTTCATGTACATGGGCCAGCGATACCGGCCCGTACTTCGTGGCTTCCGATACTCGCGCGCATCAGATCGGAAAGCTGCCGCGCAGCGTCTCGCAACGGTTCAGCGCGAAATTCAACTCGGAACGTTCTATTTCCCTGACCACTTTCCAGACCACCCTGCTGCAAGCTCGTTCCGCAAAGGGCACCAGATCGCGATCAAGCAAGCCTTGCAGGACTTCCTGAGAGAGAAACGTTCTCAGATTGAAGCTACCACGTACCGCGGCTATGAAAAGGACGTGCTCTACCACCTCATTCCCACGTTCGGCCATTTCCGGCTTTCCGAACTGCGCACGACCGACGTACGGCGTTGGCTTGAAAGCTTGAACGTCTGCGGAAAGACGAAAAACAACATCCTCATTCCGCTCCGCGCCATATTCCGGCAAGCCTTCCGAGATGACCGTATCGAGCGCGATCCGATCGAAAAAATCCCGAACTTCTCCCATCGTTCGAAAGAGCCTGATCCGCTCTCTACTGCTGAAATCGAAGCGGTGCTAGGGGTCGCAAGGGGGCAGATTCGCAATGTCATCGAATTCGCCATCTGGACCGGTCTGCGCACTTCCGAGCTGATCGCCGTGCGCTGGCAAGACGTTGACCTAGTCGCTGGGAAGGTCCATGTCCGCATGACACGTACCAGCCAGGGCGAGAAGGATCACGGCAAGACTGCGACCTCGACCCGCACTCTCGAGCTCCACCCATACGCCCGTGATGCCCTGACACGCCAGCTAGAGTTCACAGCAGGTAAGATTTTCGTTTTTGAGAATCCCAGCACCGGCCAGCCGTGGAAGCACGATGGCCCCTATCGCAAGATCGCATGGACGCCCACGCTGGCCCTAGCAGGCGTTCGCTACCGACCCGCCTATCAGACTCGGCACACCTTTGCATCGCAGCTTCTGAGCGCAGGCATTGATCCGACGTACATCGCCGGACAGTTGGGACATCGCGATTGGGCCATGCTCCGAAAGACTTACGGCCGTTGGATGCCCGAGCGATCCCAAGGCGAACGCGACAAAATTTCCAAGCTGTGGGCACCACAAGGACACCAGAATCATGAAGAATCATGATCTGGTTGGAAATTTCAGGAGGTTCAATTCCGCCACCTCCACCAATACCAAACGACCGCCCTTGTGGCGGTCGTTTGGTATTGGCCGTGATGAGGAATGGAGCCCGCGGAGTGGGTTCACAAAATCGCCTGGAGCGATTTTGGACAGCCGAAGGGCTGGCCCCGCAGCGCGCAGCGCGGAGGGGTGAGGCTCAGGATGAGCCGAGCCATTCCCCCCTACCTCCACCGCTTCAGCGAGCGCCGCCTTGGGCGGCCTTCTTTTCATCCCACTGCGTGAACTGCCTCACAATTGCAGGTGAACAGGATCACTTCATTCCCTTGCGCCCCTTGCATCACGGCTTCATGCTACGCCTACCGGCATCGGGTCGGAGTTGAGGGGCGACGGACGCGACGAGGGACGCGCACGCACTCGAGGAGCCCGGTCGAAACAAGAACAGGACATGATCGAATTCGGACACGGCACCCACATCGGCCTGCGCCGCGAGCACAACGAAGACACGTACTACGCCGACGCGGACATCGGCCTTTGGCTCGTTGCCGACGGCATGGGCGGCCATGCACATGGCGAGGTCGCCAGTGCGCTCGCGCGCGATGCGGTCGTGCGTGAAGTCGGTTCGGGCGGTACGCTCGCGCAGGCCGTGCAGAGTGCGGACGCGGACATCCTGCAGTTGTCCGGCCGTCGCTCCGAGGCATTGCCGATGGGCACGACCATCGTCGCCCTGCGCCTCACCGGCGCGGAATACGAAGCCTGCTGGGTCGGCGACAGCCGCATCTACCTATGGGATGGCGGGCTCAAGCAGATTTCGCAGGATCATTCCTATGTACAGGAATTGATCAGGCAAGGCGCGATCACCCAAGAGCAGGCGCGCACGCACCCGCACCGCAACGTCGTCACCCAAGCGCTCGGCGTCACCGATCCGCAGAGCCTGCGTGTGGAGACGCTGCGCGGCAAGCTTGCACCCGGCATGCAGGTGCTGCTGTGCTCGGACGGGCTGACCGAGGAAGTCGACGACAAGCAGATCTCGGCGATCCTCGCACGCGAGGATCTCTCGGCGCAGGAATGTGTCGATCACCTGATCCTGGCCGCCCTCGATGGCGGCGGGTCGGACAACGTGACCGCAGTTCTCGTGCGCAATCGCTGAACTCGCGCCACGCGAGTCTCTGGAAGGTCTGCACAAGCCCATCCTGGGCTTGGCAGACCGCGCCGAGTTCAAAGTAAATTTGAACTCGGCTACGCCGAATCAAGCACTTGCATGCTTGATTCGCATGGAGCCATCCATGGCCCGCGAAAACTCTTCATTCGTGCAGAGTTTTCCTCAGTCGCGCAACCAGCGACAGTTGTCCTTGCTCGACTTCTGGATCGCGGCCAGCCGCGCCTCGTGCGCGGCCGATTCCGCGGCATCGGCGCGGCGCACGCGGATCGCCGCATCGACGATCAGCGCAGCCGCCGCGCGCACCCGCGCCCTGGCCGGCTCGTTCTGCATGCCCAGTCCGAGATCACCCTGCCCCGCGGTCATCGCCAGATAGACGTCGGCGAGCAACTGCGCGTCGAGCAGCGCGCCGTGCAGGTCGCGATGACTGTTGTCGACGCCGAGTCGCTTGCACAGGGCGTCGAGATTGTTCTTCTGCCCCGGAAACTTTTCGCGCGCGAGCAACAGCGTGTCGAGTACGCTCACGCGCTCGGCGACGCGTACCGGTTGCGGCAGGCGCGCGAACTCGGCGCCGAGAAAGCCCATGTCGAAACTCGCGTTGTGCGCGATCAGCTCGGCGCCGTCGATGAACTCCAGGAATTCGGCGGCGACATCGGCAAAGAACGGCTTGTCGACAAGGAAGTCGTCGGTGATGCCGCTGACCGCGGTCGCGCCCTCGTCCATCGCGCGCTGTGGATTGAGGTAGCGATGGAATTCGCGTCCGGTCGGCCGGCGTTCTAGCAGTTCCACGCAGCCGATTTCGACGATGCGATGGCCTTTGCTCACCTCCAGGCCCGTCGTTTCGGTATCGAGCACCACTTGTCTCACAATCTGTTCTCCTGCGCGATCAATGCTTCGCTGCGCGCACGTTGATCGACGCGCTCGTTCTCCTCATGGCCCGAATGCCCGCGCGTCCAATGCCATTCCACCTCGTGCGGCGCGACTGCCGCGACCAACCTTTCCCACAGATCCTGATTCTTCACCGGCTTCTTGTCGGCCGTGCGCCAGCCGTTCGCGCGCCAGCGCGGCACCCAGGACTCGATGCCCTGCTTGACGTATTGCGAGTCGGTGGTCAACCGCACCGCCGACGGCCGCTTGAGCGCCTCGAGCGCAGCGATCGCGCCCATCAGCTCCATGCGGTTGTTCGTCGTCTCACCCTCGTTGCCGCTGACCCACTTTTCCACTTTCTTGTAGCGTAACAGCGCCGCCCAGCCTCCCGGCCCCGGATTGCCGAGGCAGGCGCCATCGGTGAAAACCTCGACGACCGAAGCGGCGCTCACGCGCACTTCTCTTCGATCGATGCGAGCGCATGGGCGCATTCGCGATGCGCACCCGGAGCCAGGCGTGGGTTGCGGGCGAGCTCGCGTGCGTCGCGACGCAGGCGCAGCGGCGTCAACACGCTGCGACGCTTGCGCGCAAGCAGCAGCCAGCCCCCACGCAAGCGAGTCAACGCCGCCGCCACGGCGCCGACGGCAGCCACCGGCTCGGCAGCCGGTGCCGACCACGGCGACCACGCGCCGGAATAGCGTGTCTGCAACACGTCGATGCCCTGGGCGCCGATCGTCGTCGCCCAGCTTTGCGCCGATCGAATCCGCATCGGCTGACGCACGCGCCGTGCCGTACCGGCCAGCCACGGTCGCCACAGGCTCAGCGGATTGAAGCCGAGCACGAGCAGCACGCCTTCGGGGGCGAGCACGCGCGCGATCTCGCTCATGCAGGCTGCTGGATCGTCGACGCGCTCGAGCAAGTGCTGGACGACGACCAGCTTGCAGCTTTCGCCGGCCAGCGGCAGCTCGTCGGGAGCACATGCAAGGCCGCCGCGGAGGATCTGCGCCTCGTCGAGCGCAAGGTCGACCACGTTGGCCAGCAGATTCGCCGGAAAGCCATCCGGCGCCGTCTCGTGGGCGCGCAGGAACAGGCCAGTCGTGCCGTAGACGCCGGCGAGGATGGGCGCCAGCATGGCGAGCTCGTGATGAAACTGGCTGCGAACCGCAGGATGTTGATAAAAATCGTTGATCTCGACCGGCATGGAGCCGCAGGCTGTGCAGTGCTGGAGGAGTCGAATTAGAACAGATTTCGCAACCTCCGGATAAGCCGCCGCGCTCGACGCGTCGCGTGCCGGCGGCACTTGGACTGCAACGCAGGCTGTCCGGTTCGAACGGTTTAAAAAGCGACCAGCGGGCAATCCCGGGGTACGCCTGGGTACGCTCCGGTCCGCGCATTTCCGGTGCTCCCAGGTCGCTGTCGCCCGCGGGGCTTCTTTACGATGCTGAAGTTTGCTTAAACAAAATGTTTATTTTTCGTTAACTCTTTATGACTTTTTAATGGCGTAATTCTGGCCCGCTGCTATATTCCGCCGGTCGATTTCAGCGGAACCCCCAGCAGCATGATTTCAGGCCATGCCTTCCGAGGCTGACAGCAACGCCTGCGCCAACCGGCGCGAGCGACGGCTGCTCACGCTCAGCGCGTGCTGCACGGCATTGGGCAGCGCCTTCATTCTGCTTGCCGCGTGCAGCACCCCCGTGGTGCGCCACGCGGCCGTGGTGCCGCCACCGCCGCAAGCAGGCGCCGTGCCCGATCTCGTGATCGAACCGAAAGCACCCAGGCTGGCACCGGCGACGCCTGCTTCACCTTGGCCACGTCTGCGCGCGCGCTACGCACTGCCCGGCTGCGACTACAGCCCGACGGTACGTCAGTTCGCCACGCAGATCGCGTCGAGTCCGGCACACCTGTCCGCCGCGTTCAAGGAGGCAATGCCGCTGTTGCTGCTCGTCACCGAGCAGATCGAAAAATACGACATGCCCGGCGAATTCGCATTCCTGCCCTGGGTGGAGTCGAGCTACAACATGATCCCGGCGCGTGGCGATGGCGTCGCAGGCATGTGGCAGCTGATGCCGTTTACCGCGCGCGAGAGCGGGCTACGAGTCGACGGCGAATACGATGGCCGCCTCGACGTGGTCGCATCAAGCCGCACGGCGCTCGCGTTGATCAAGCAGTACAAGGAAAGCTTCGGCGACTGGCGTCTGGCCAACATGGCCTTCAACGCCGGCGAAAACAGCGTGCGCGCGGCGCTCGGCAAGCGTCGCAGCATCACTCCGGCCGAGATCGCCAAGCTGCGTCTCAACCAGGTCAATTACGAGCATCTGATCAAGCTGCTCGCGGTGTCCTGCATCGTTTCCGCACCCGAGCGCTATCGCGTCGAACTGCCCGAGCCCGATGCCAACGACGCGCTGAGCCTGCTCGAGTTGCCCGCGCCGCTCGACCTGCATCTTGCTGCACAGCTCGCCGGCATCGGCGACGCCGAATTGCAACGCCTCAATTCCGCCTACCTCAAGGCACGCATGCCCGAACGCGGCCCGTTCCACCTGCTCGTTCCCGCTCAGCGGCGTGCCGCGATCGAGCAGACGCTGGCCATGCTGCCTAAGCATGCCTGGCAGAACTGGCGCGAGGTGAGGCTGCAGCAGCCGCAGAACCTCGATACATTGGGGTTGGCCTACGATGTCGATGCCGCCGCGCTGGCGCAGATCAACCACATCGGCGCCACCGGGACGACCTTGCCCGCAGGCACCCGCCTGACGCTGCCGGGACGCGGCAGCGAGGTTCCCGCGGTCGCGGCATTGGCTCCTCCCGCAGCGACAAATGCGGCTGCGGCGAGCAAGAGCGCTCCTTCGACCGCATCGGCGACGGAAGATACCTGCACCGTCCGCTCCGGCGACACGCTCTGGCAAATCGCCAACCGCTATGGCGTGCGCATGGAAGACCTGTTGCATTGGAACCGCCTGTCGCGCAACACCACCCTGCGCCTCGGCCAGAAACTCGTGCTCAACGCGCCCGCTCGCGAAGCGGCGAAGTAGTCCGCCGGCACATTCCGCCCGCGCGCCACGATTCCGGCTCGGTTTCCGCGCGCTTGCGCTAGAATTGCGCGTTCGAGACAACGATCGTTGGAGTGCACATGGGATTTCTGCAGGGCAAGCGCGCGCTGATCACCGGCATCATCAGCAACCGTTCGATCGCCTGGGGCATCGCGAACGCGATGCATCGCGAAGGCGCCGAACTGGCCTTCACTTACGTCAACGACAAGCTCAAGCCGCGCGTCGACGAGGCGGCGAAGACGTTCGGCTCGGACATCGTCCTGCCCTGCGACGTCACCAGCGACGCACAAATCGCCGAGTTGTTCGCCAACCTCGGCAAGCGCTGGGACGGCTTCGACATCCTGGTCCACTCGATCGGGTTCGCCCCGGGCGAGGCGCTGACTGGCGAATTCCTCGATGGGTTGACCCGCGAGAACTTCGCCGTCGCGCACGACATCTCCGCCTACAGCCTGCCCGCGCTGGCCAAGGCCGCCCGCCCGTTGATGAAGGGACGCAACGGCGCCGTGCTGACCCTCACCTACCTCGGCGCCCAGCGCGCGCTCGCGAACTACAACGTCATGGGCCTGGCCAAAGCCAGCCTCGAAGCCTCGGTGCGTTATCTCGCCTACAACCTCGGCCCCGAAGGTACGCGCGTCAACGCGATCTCGGCCGGACCGATCAAGACGCTTGCGGCAGCCGGCATCGCCAACTTCCGCAAGATGCTCGACCACGTCGAGCAGAACGCACCGCTGCGCCGCAGCGTGACGATCGATGAAGTCGGCAACACCGCCGCTTTCCTGTGCTCGGATCTCGCCTCGGGCATCACCGGGGAAGTGACCTATGTGGACGCCGGGTACAACACGCTCGGCATGACCGGGATTTGAGATAGAAGCAAGCGGTAAACGCGGACCGGGCGGGAAGATCTTCTCCCACCCGGTCCGCGCTGATTCTTCCCGAGCCGGCGGAAATCCGCGTCGAACGCCTTGGGAATGCGCTACTGCAGCCGGTCTTCGGCGATCTTCACGTCCGCCGATTTGCGCAGCGCCTCGAGGAAGCCGCGTACGCTATCGTTCGAGTAGCCTTGCGCGAGTTGGTTACGCGCTGCTTCCTTCGATTTCGCATCGAGCTTGGACGGATCGGCATCCTTCACCGCGGTCAACGCGACCAGGGCATACGCGTCGTTCGCCAGCGCGATTTCCGCCGTCGTCGGCTTGTCCGCCGCTGCGGGGCGCGCGAGCCTGAACACTTCCGCGACCAAGCGGCCGTCGAGATTGGCGGCGTTGCGGCCGATATCCCTCTCCTGCTCGACCTTGGCCTTCGCGACCGCGGCGATCTGCTCCAGCGTCTCGCCTTTCTGCAAGCGCGCGTACAGCGTATCGGCCTGCTCCTTCGCCTGCCTGGCGAGTTGCTCGGTCACGAGCCTGCCGCGAATCTCCTCGCGCACCTGATCGAGCGGCTTCTGCACGGGCGTCTCGTGCTGGTCCAGGTGCACGAACACGACGTGGTTCGGCGCGAGCGTGATCGCGTCCGATGTGTTGCCCTCGACCAGCACGCCAGGTGCGAACGCCGCCTTGATCACCGCCGGATTGGCCGCAATGCCTTCGCCACCCGCGCGCGTGAACAGCGCGGTCTTCTGCACCGGCAGATTGAATTGCTTGGCGGCGTTGGCGAGCGAGGGATCGTTGCCGAGCGCATCGACGAGCTTGCCGGCCAGATCGCTGTAGCGGCGCTCGTTCTCGGTTTCCATGTACTGCTTGGCGAGCTCGGCCTTCACTTCCTCGAACGACTTGATCTTGCCTTCGCGCACATCGCGCAGCTGGATCAGATGGTAGCCTTCGGGCGAGAGCACCGGCGCGGAAACCTCGCCCTTCTTCAGCGCCCACAATGCGGTCTCGAACGCCGGGTCCGTCAGGCCTTTCTCGAGCCAGCCGAGATCGCCGCCCTGCGCCTTGGAGCCGAGGTCGTCGGACTTTTCCTTCGCGACCGCGGCGAAATCCTTGCCTGCATTGATCTCCGCTGCGATCGCCTTCGCCTTTTCGAGCGCGGCCTTCTGCACCTCGGCATTCGCGTTCTTGTCGACCTTGACCAGGATGTGCGACGCCTGGCGCTGTTCGGGCGCGGTGAACTTCGCCTTCTGGTCCTCGTAGCGCTGCTTCAGCGTCGCCTCGTCCGGGCCGAGGTCGGACTTCATCTTTGCCGCATCGAGTTCGATGTACGCCAGCGAAATCTTCTCCGGCGTCATGAACTCGGCGCCGTGGTCCTTGTAGTACTTCTCGATGTCCGCGTCGGCGACCTTGATCGCGTCCGCCGCCGGCTTCTCGAGCTTGACGTAGCCGAAGTCGCGGGTCTGGTCGCGCAGCTTGAGGAAGGCATCGATCTCGGCGTTCGTCACTATCGATATCTGACTGAGACCGGCAGGCAATTGGCGCGTGGCGAGATCCTTGATCAGCCCTTCCTCGTAGCTCCGCTCGGTCATGCCGGCGGCGCGAACACGCATGTTGTAAAGATTCCGGTCGAATTTCCCGTCGGTCTGAAACGCAGGTTCGGCCTCGATCATTTGTTTCACTTGTGAAAACGGCACCATGACGCCGAGCTTCTGGTTGACGCCAGCGAGCAATTGTTCGTTGATCAGTTGGTCGAGCACCTGGCGTTTGCGCTCGGGCGTGTCGAACGCGGCCGCATCGAACTGCGTACCGTAGGCCCGCTGCATCTGCGAGCGGAAATTGTTGTAGGCCTGCCGAAACTGGTCCTGGCCGATCTCCTTGCCATCCACCTTGGCGACGAAGGTATCGGTTTTCGGATTCATATACTGCTCGATGCCGAAGAATCCGCCGAATACGATCACGACGACGCCGAGAAGGATCTTCGCCGCGATACCGGAAAACCTGTCGTGCAATGTCTGCAGCATGGGATCACTCTATCTTTTCATTGAAGAGTGCGGCCAAAAGGATGGCCGCTTCTTGATTTTCGCGTTCACGGACGAACGCTCGAGTACAAAAAACGAAGGCGCCTTGCGGCGCCTGCGTTTGTATGTGGCGGAGTGGACGGGACTCGAACCCGCGACCCCCGGCGTGACAGGCCGGTATTCTAACCAGCTGAACTACCACTCCGCGCTGACTCTCGGAACCCGGAGCAAATCAAATACCGGATTCCATTTTCTTTTTTGCCTTGCCGTTACGAGTGGTAACCCGCATCGAGTTTGGTGGGTGCTGAGGGTTTCGAACCCCCGACCCTCGCCTTGTAAGGGCGACGCTCTACCGCTGAGCTAAGCACCCTTGGCAGGCGAGCCGCTTAGTTTAGAGCATCTTTCAGCGCTTTGCCAGCCTTGAACGACGGATTCTTCGACGCCTTGATCTTGATTGTCTGGCCGGTGCGCGGGTTGCGACCCGTGCGCGCGGCGCGCTTGCGCGCAAGGAAGGTACCGAAGCCGACGAGCGCGACGCTGTCGCCCTTCTTCAGCGCCTTCGTGATCACCTCGATGACGGCTTCGACCGCACGACCTGCATCGGCCTTGCTCAGTTCGGCCGAGTCGGCCACCGCGGTAACGAATTCACCTTTATTCATGTCTTGTCTCTCCCGGAAGAAATTGGCGAGCGCTCGCCGTTTAGGTAATCGAAATCATCAAGAAGCATGCGCAGGCGTCGGTGTTTTCGAGCTTGCTTGCCTCATGGTCCCGCGCCTTCAGAATCTTGCCCGAGCGGACCTTCGTGAAGCGCGGCGCGAACTTTATACCAGCCTGCCCCACAGCGCGCAACATCAATTGCGATGCGCCCTGCAGCGATTTCCGCAATGCCATTGTCGAGCCGGATTTTGTGCATTCGCGCTTGACAGGCTGGTCAGGAATTTGCATGCCGGCGCATTGCGCCGGCATGCATTCGCGCCTCAGTGCGGACGCACCGCAGTCGAGCCGGCGGCGTCCTCGACGACCGGTTCCGACGCGACATTTTGCGCATTTTCCACTTTTTCAGGAAGCGGCGAGAGCGGCCGTTCGAGCGCGATGTCGAGCACTTCGTCGATCCAGCGCACCGGCCGGATCTTGAGCGACTCGGTCACGTTCTTCGGGATCTCCGCAAGATCCTTCTCGTTCTCCTCGGGAATGATCACGGTCTCTATGCCACCGCGATGCGCCGCGAGCAGTTTTTCCTTGAGCCCGCCGATCGGCAACACGCGGCCGCGCAGCGTGATCTCGCCGGTCATCGCGACTTCGGAGCGCACCGGAACCTTGGTCAACGCCGACACCAGCGCCGTGCACATGCCGATGCCCGCGGACGGGCCATCCTTCGGTGTCGCGCCTTCGGGCACGTGGATGTGGATGTCGTATTTCTGGTGGAAATCCGCCTCGATCCCGAGCCGATCGGTGCGCGCGCGCACGACCGACAGCGCGGCCTGGATCGATTCCTTCATCACGTCGCCGAGTTGGCCCGTGTTCACGAGCCGGCCCTTGCCGGGCACGATCGAGGCCTCGATGCTGAGCAACTCCCCGCCGACCGACGTCCAGGCCAGGCCCGTGACAAGGCCGACCTCGTTCTGCAGTTCCCTGCGCCCGAACTGGAACTTGCGCACGCCCAGGTAACGGTCGAGGTTCTTGCCGTCGATCGTCGCCTTGCCGCGCTTCTTCTCGGCCTTGCCGGATTTCTTCGCCTTGTCCGCAGCCAGGGTCAGCTCGGTCACCACCTTGCGGCAGATCTTGGCCAGCTCGCGCTCGAGGTTGCGTACGCCCGATTCGCGCGTGTAGTAGCGGATCATGTCGCGGATCGCCTCGGTCTTGACCGAGATTTCCTCGGGCTTGAGACCGTTCGCCTTGACCTGCTTCGGCAGCAGGTAGCGCTCGGCGATATTGATTTTCTCTTCTTCGGTGTAGCCGGGGATGCGGATCACTTCCATGCGGTCGAGCAGCGGTCCGGGGATGTTCAGCGAATTCGCGGTCGCGATGAACATGACT
This sequence comes from Pseudomonadota bacterium, assembly GCA_018240505.1. Lineage (GTDB taxonomy): Bacteria > Pseudomonadota > Gammaproteobacteria > Xanthomonadales > Rhodanobacteraceae > Rudaea. Next base: position 4,949 of record JAFEFQ010000267.1, on the reverse strand, counting down.
TCGGACAGGTCGAAGTCGACCTCGAGGTAGTGGTCGTTGAACGCGTGGTTCTGCTCAGGATCGAGCACCTCGAGCAGCGCCGAGGACGGATCGCCGCGGAAATCCATCGACATCTTGTCGATCTCGTCGAGCACGAACAGCGGATTCTTGGTGCCGACCTTGTTGAGGTTCTGGATCAGCCGCCCCGGCATCGAGCCGATGTAGGTGCGGCGATGGCCGCGAATCTCGGCCTCGTCGCGCACGCCGCCGAGCGACATGCGCACGAACTTGCGTCCGGTCGCCTTGGCGATCGACTGGCCGAGCGAGGTCTTGCCCACGCCCGGCGGACCGACGAGGCACAGGATCGGACCCTTCATCTTCTTCACGCGCGATTGCACGGCAAGGTATTCGACGATGCGCTCCTTGACCTTCTCCAGGCCGAAGTGGTCGGCGTCGAGCACTTCCTCGGCGGCGCCGAGGTCCTTGCGCACCTTGCTGCGCTTCTTCCACGGCGCGCCGACCAGCCAGTCGATGTAGTTGCGCACGACCGTGGCTTCGGCCGACATCGGCGGCATCTGCTTGAGCTTGTTCAGTTCCGCGCGCGCCTTCTTCTCGACCGGCGGCGGCATGCCGGCCTTGTCGATCTTCTTGGTCAATTCCTCGACTTCGTTCGGCGCATCCTCGCCCTCGCCCAGTTCCTTCTGGATCGCCTTCATCTGCTCGTTGAGGTAGTACTCGCGCTGGCTCTTCTCCATCTGCGACTTGACCCGGCCGCGGATGCGCTTCTCGATCTGCTGCACGTCGATCTCGCCGTCGACGAAGCCCATGAGCATTTCGAGGCGGTCGGCCACGTCGGCCGTCTCGAGCACGCGCTGCTTGTCCTGCAGGCGGATCGACAGGTGCCCGGCGATCGTATCGGCGAGGCGGCTCGTGTCGTCGATGCCGGACAGCGTCGCCAGCAATTCGGGCGGAATCTTGCGGTTGAGCTTGACGAACTGCTCGAACATCGACACGAGCGAACGCGAGACGACCTCGACCTCGCGCGGTTCGCGCGTGTAGATCGAGTCGAGCGCACGCGCGTAGCCGGTCATGATGCCCTCGCGCTCGGAAAAGCTCGACACCTCCGCGCGCATCAGGCCTTCGACCAGCACCTTGATCGTGCCGTCGGGCAGTTTCAGCAATTGCAGCACGGTCGCGACCGTGCCGATCGAATACAGGTCGCCCGCCTGCGGATCGTCGATGTCCGGACTGCGTTGGGCGACGAGCAGGATGCGCTTGTCGCCTTCCATCGCCATGTCCAGCGCGCGCACCGACTTCTCGCGCCCGACGAACAGCGGAATCACCATGTGGGGGTAGACGACGACGTCGCGCAGCGGCAACACCGGCAATTCGTTGATGTTGGACAGATGCTGCTGGACGGGCTGGTTCTGGGAAGGATTGGCCATCGGGTTTCCTGAATGCTTTTCTCGTCCGCGCCGCCAGTCTCGCCCCAGCGCGACGCCGGACGAAGCGAGGGTGACGCGGTATGACTATCCCGTCAAGTGTGGACGATCGCGCGGTTTGCAACCGTTGCGCGGCGAGCCGGCGGAACCGCCACGCGGGCTGAATGGGCAGGGAACGGCCCCAAGGCCAACGCGCCAGCACGCAGGACGAACGAGGAGGCGTCGGCGAAGCAAACGTGGAAACGAAGAGGGACGCGAAAAAGGGCATTCGCTCCCCGTTTCGCGTCCCTCGGTACCAACCCTGTCGATGATTCAATGCCCGCGGAACGGGTGCGCAGGCTCAGACCTCTTCGAGTTCCTCGGTCTGCGCCGCGGGTGCATTCGTCTTCGGCGCCAGCGCGACGCGCAGCTTGTCCTCGATCTCCTTCGCCGCGCTCGGGTTGTCCTTGAGGTATTGGCGCGCGTTGTCCTTGCCCTGGCCGATGCGCTCGCCGCCGTAGCTGTACCATGCGCCGGATTTCTCGACGATCTTGTTGTCCGAGCCCAAGTCGATCAGTTCGCCCTCGCGGCTGATGCCCTCGCCGTACAGGATTTCGGTGACGATCTGCTTGAACGGCGGTGCGAGCTTGTTCTTGACCACCTTGATCTTGGTCTGGTTGCCGACGATTTCGTCGCCCTTCTTGACCGCGCCGATGCGGCGGATGTCAAGGCGCACCGAGGCGTAGAACTTGAGCGCGTTGCCGCCGGTCGTGGTTTCCGGGCTCTGCCCCGGCATCATCACGCCGATCTTCATGCGCAACTGGTTGATGAAGATGACGAGCGTGTTCGAGCGCTTGATGTTCGCGGTCAGCTTGCGCAGCGCCTGCGACATCAGGCGCGCCTGCAGGCCGGGCAACTGGTCGCCCATCTCGCCTTCGATTTCCGCGCGCGGGGTCAGCGCCGCGACCGAGTCGACCACGATCACATCGACCGCGCTCGAACGCACGAGCATGTCGGCGATTTCGAGAGCCTGCTCGCCCGTGTCGGGCTGCGACAGCAGCAGATCGTCGACCTTGACGCCGAGTTTTTCGGCGTAGGTCGGATCGAGTGCGTGCTCCGCGTCGATGAACGCACACGTGCCGCCGAGTTTCTGCGCTTGGGCGACGACTTGCAGCGTCAGCGTGGTCTTGCCCGAGGACTCCGGTCCGTAGATTTCGACGACGCGGCCGCGCGGCAGGCCGCCGATGCCGAGCGCGATATCGAGCATCAGCGAGCCGGTCGGGATCGCCTCGATCGCATCGACCGCACGGTCGCCCATGCGCATCACGGCGCCCTTGCCGAACTGCTTTTCGATCTGGCCGAGTGCGGCGGAAAGCGCCTTGCGCTTGTTGTCGTCCATTGCAAATACCTCAGGTGGATTTTTGTGGGCGGGATCGTGCGGTGTGCCGATCTCACGGATTGCGACGAGGTGAATTATCCCACACCGACACACGCCGACGCATGCGGCAATTGACGCGTCAGCTTGTAAGAATTTTCTGCACGCCGCGCAGCGCCGCGGCGACGGTTTGCCGGCGCACCGCCTCGCGGTCGCCATCGAAATGGAACAATTCCGCGTGGGCGTCGCCACCGCGCCGCTTCCAGCCGATCCACACCGTGCCGACCGGCTTGTCCGCTGTGCCGCCGGCCGGGCCGGCGACGCCGGTAACGGCGACCGCCACGGTCGCACCGAAGCGCGCGAGCGCGCCCGCGACCATCTCGACCACGCACTCGCGGCTGACTGCACCGTGTTGCGCGAGCGTTTCCGTGCGTACGCCGAGCAGCGATTCCTTGGCCTCGTAGCTGTAGGTGACGACACCGCACTCGAACCAGGCCGACGAGCCGGCGACATCGGTCAGCGTCTTCGCGATCCAGCCGCCGGTGCACGACTCCGCCGTAGCCAGCGTCGCAGCGCGCTGGACGAAGATCGTCGCGATCGTCTGCGCGAGTTCGTCGAGTTCGCGATCGCTGGCAGCTTGGGAATGGGACATCGGTACGGCTCCGCTACTTCGGCTATGATCCTAACGCAACAGAGGCCGGGGGTGGCATGGCAGCCAATGAGGCGTTTTCGCGAATTCTGATCGACGCGCAACTTGCCGATGACGGCTGGAAGATCGGCGACGGCACCAGTGTCCGCTTCGAGTACCCGTTGAATGACGGTACGCGCGCCGACTATCTGCTCTGTGACCGCGACGGCCGCGGCCTCGCGGTCATCGAAGCCAAGCGCAGCAGCATGCACGCGCCAACTGCGGCGGATCAGGCCAGGCACTACGCGGAACTTGCCAAGGTTCCGTTCATCTTCCTCGCCAACGGCCGCGAAATCTGGTTCTGGGATTACCAACGCGAGGCGCATCCGCGTCAGGTCGCTACGTTCTACGCGCAAGCCGACCTCGAACGCCGCCACGCCACGCGCAATGTGCGCCGCAATTTGCTTGATGTGCCAATCGACAAACGTATCGTCGAGCGCGGCTACCAACACCGCTGCATCGCCACACTCACCGAAGAGATTGACCGTGGCCGCCGCAAGCTGCTCGTCGAGATGGCCACCGGCACCGGCAAAACGCGCACCGCCGCTGCGCTCATCAAGCGCCTGTTCGACGCCAACGCGGTGACGCGCGTGCTGTTCCTCGTCGACCGCATCACGCTGGCAAAGCAGACCGAGGATGCCTTCGCCGAATACCTGCCCGAATTGCCCTGCTATGTGCTGCGCGCCGGCCGCCGCTTCGATGATGCCCGGCGCATCACGATCACTACGCTGCAGAGCATGGTGAACATCTACCGCGACTATTCCGCCGGCTATTTCGACCTCGTCATCAGCGACGAATGCCACCGCTCGATCTACGGCAAGTGGAGCGGCGTGCTCAAGCATTTCGACGGCATCCAGATCGGCCTCACCGCCACGCCCTGCTACGCCGGCGAGGAAAATGCGGGCGACGACGAAGACCGCAAATTCGTGCGCGACACGCTGCGCTTCTTCGAAGTCGACAAGCCGACGTTCAGCTACGGCATGCGCGAAGCGATCCACGACGGCTACCTCGTGCCGTACCAGATATACAAAGCCAAGACCGTCCAGACCGTCAAGGACGACGGTATCGCCGTCAAGAAAAGCGAACTCGACTGGTCGAACATGGATGCCGCGACCCGAACGGAACTCGAAGAACTGTTCCAGGCCGCCGATCCGCTGATCATCGACCCCGCCGCGCTCGAACGCCGCTTCACGATCCCCGAGCGCAACCGCGCCATCGTGCGCGAATTCCGCGAAGTGATGGAAAAGGGCTACCACGACCGCAATGGCGTGCTCCGCAAGCCGATTCCGGGCAAGACCATCGTCTTCGCCGTCACCAAGCGCCACGCGGAAACGCTCGCGCGCATGTTCGACGACGCCTACGCCGGAGAAAAACCGCACCCCGCCGTGCGTTACGCCGACTACGTCGTGTCCGACACCGGCAATACCGGCGACGACACGCTCGACGCCTTCGACAGGATTCGCCGGTTCAAGAAGGAGAAGTTCCC
>JAFEFQ010000266.1 GCA_018240505.1 Pseudomonadota bacterium | reverse complement strand
ATGGCGTCGGGCGCGATATCGGCCAGCGGCTTGAGCACGAAGGCGTGCTTCAGTTCCGGCCGCGGCAGTTCGAGATGGCCTTCGCCTTTCATCACGAGATCGTCGTAAAGCACGATGTCGACATCGAGCGTGCGGCTGGAGAAGCGCGGCACGTCGCGGCGCCGGCCGTGGCGGTCCTCGAGCGCGTGCAGCCAGTCGTTCAATGCCTGCGGCGAGAGGTCGGTGTCCAGCGCGACGGCGAGGTTGAGGAAATTCGGCCCGTCGAAACCGACCGCCTTGCAGCGATAGACAGGCGACACGACGATCTCGCCGAAGCGCGCGCGCAGCTCGGCGAGCGCGGCGCGCAGGTGCTTCTCCGGATCAAGGTTCGAGCCGAGGCTCAGCCAGGCGCGACTCATGCCGAAGGTTTGACCCCGCGCTCGATGACGACGCCGACCGATTTCGATCCGCGCACCGCGCCGGGCTTGGCCAGTTTCAGGCGCAGCCACGCCACCTTGAACTCGGCGAGCACGATCTCCGCGCAGCGCTCGGCCAGCGTTTCCACCAGTTCGAAGTGAGCCGCTTCGACGAACGCGATCAGTCTCTTCGACACGGCCTTGTAGTCGAGCGTGTCCTCGATGCGGTCGCTCGCGGCCGGTTTGCGGTTGTCGAAGGCCATTTCCAGATCGAGCGCGACGACCTGGCGGATCTTGCGTTCCCAGTCGTAGATGCCGATGACGGTCTCGATGCGCAGGTCTTCGATGAAAACTAGGTCCGACATAGAGCCATGCCGGCGCAGCCGGCATTCCATTTATCCTTTCCTTGGATTCTATACCGCCGCGAGACTCTCTAGGTCCCAGCGCGGCGCGACCTTGATCGCCGCATCCTCGTGCAGCCCCGCCTGCAGGCGCAGCGCGCCGGCCAGCGCGATCATCGCGCCGTTGTCGGTACAGAACTCCAGCCGCGGAAAATGCACGCGGAAGCCTTCGCGCGCGGCCGCCTCGGCCAGCTGCGCGCGCAGGCGCTTGTTCGCGCCGACGCCGCCTGCGATGACCAGCCGCGACACTCCGGTCTGCGCGAGCGCGCGGCGGCACTTGATCGCGAGCGTGTCGACGATCGCCTCCTCGAAACCGCGCGCGATGTCGGCCTTCGTCGCGGGATCGTCGGCGTGCGCCTGATAGGCAAGCAACACCTGGGTCTTGAGCCCGGAAAAACTGAAGTCGAGCCCGGGCCGGTCGGTCATCGGCCGCGAGAACTTGAAGCGCGCCGGCGATCCCGCCTCGGCCAGCTTGGCCAAGGCCGGGCCGCCCGGATACGGCAGGCCCATGAGTTTGGCGGTCTTGTCGAACGCCTCGCCGGCGGCGTCGTCGAGCGTGTCGCCGAGCAGGCGGTAGCGGCCGATGCCGGCCACTTCGATCAACATCGAATGCCCGCCCGACACGAGCAGGGCCACGTAGGGCGGCTGCGGCGGATCGGCTTCGAGCATCGGCGCGAGCAGATGCCCTTCCATGTGGTGCACGCCGATCGCGGGCACGTCCAGCGCCCAGGCCAGCGCGCGCGCGCAGGCCGCGCCCACGAGCAAGGCGCCAACCAGGCCCGGACCGGCCGTGTAGGCCACCCCGCCGAGGTCGCGCGTGCTCATGCCGGCGCTGCGCAGGGTTTCGCGGATCAGCGGCAGCAGCTTGCGCACGTGGTCGCGGCTGGCCAGCTCGGGCACGACGCCGCCGTAGTCCGCATGCATGCGGATCTGGCTGTACAGCGTATGCGCCAGCAGGCCCCGGGCCACGTCGTAGACGGCCACCCCGGTCTCGTCGCACGAGGTTTCGACCCCGAGGACGGGCCGTGAAACAGGGATTGCGTTCTGCTCTGTCATTGCGTTAGAATGCGCGGCTCTTTCGCCCGTTACGGGCACCATTTCGACTCGGAGTTTACATGCCCAGCGTCAAAGTTCGCGAGAACGAGCCTTTCGAGTTCGCTCTGCGCCGCTTCAAGCGCACCTGCGAAAAGGCCGGCGTCCTGGCCGAGACCCGCAAGCGCGAGTTCTACGAAAAGCCGACCCAGGAACGCAAGCGCAAAGCCGCAGCGGCGGTGAAGCGCCATCTGCGCCGCGTGTCGCGCGACGTGACCAAGCGTCGTCGCCTGTACTGATCTGCTGGCGCCGCAAGCGTCTTTCAAGGCGGCCGGTCGCGTGAGCGTACCGGCCGTTTGTTTTTGCGTTTTGCTCGTCATTCCCACGAAGACGGGAATCCAGCGACTTCGCTTTTGATGTACGTGAGCGCAAGGCACTGGATTCCCGCCGGAAGCATGCGGGAATGACGAGCAAGAGTCATCCGAGGCCCCCAGCATGACCCTCAAAGCCCAACTGACCGAAGACATGAAAACGGCGATGAAATCCGGCGACCGTGCGCGCCTGGACGTGATCCGCCTGATCAACGCCGCGATCAAGCAGCGCGAAGTCGACGAGCGCATCGTGCTCGACGACACGGCCGTGCTCGGCGTGCTCGAAAAGATGCTCAAGCAGCGCCGCGATTCGATCCAGCAGTTCGAGGCCGCGGGCCGCAACGATCTGGCCGACAAGGAAAAGGCCGAGGTCGGCGTGATCCAGCACTACCTGCCGGCGCAGCTCAGCGCCGCGGAAGTCGACGCGGCCATCGCCGCCGCGATCGCCGAGGCCGGCGCGACCAGCGCCAAGGACATGGGCAAGGTCATGGGCCTGGTCAAACCCAAGGTCGCCGGCCGCACCGACATGGGCAAGCTGTCGGAGCTGGTCAAGATCAAGCTCGCGGCGTTGGGCTGAGGTCAGCCGTCCAGACGGAACTGCCGGCGCAATTCGAACTCGCCCTGCGCCGTGAACAGCACCGCGCGCGACCGGCGCGCACGCCGCGCCCAGCCCAAGGCAAGAAATCGATCCAGCAACGCCGCACCGAGCGATCCGGCCAGGTGATGCCGGCGCGCGCTCCAGTCGAGGCAGGTGCGGCACAGCGCGCGCCTCTGCGCGGCCAGCGCCTCGACATCGATGCCGAAGTCGCGGAAGAAACGGATGCCTTGGGCATTGAGCTGCAGACCGTGCCGCGGCTCGACGAAGCAGCGTGGCCCGATTTGCTCGAACAACTCCACGGCAAGCTCGCCGGCCAGGTGGTCGTAGCAGACGCGCGCGCGGCGCATGGCCGGATCGCGCGGGCCGAAACGCGGCGCCGACGGCCCGGCCAATCGCATCGACACGTCGAACAGGCTCTCCAGAAGCTGCGCCACCGTGCGATCGCCGAGGCGGAAATAGCGATGCCGGCCCTGCGCCTCGACCGCGAGCAACCGCGCCTCGCATAACCGGCGCAGATGCGAACTCGCGGTCTGCTTGGTCACGCCGCCGGCGCGCGCCAACTCCGTCGCGGTGAGCGCCTGGCCACCCATCAGCGCCATCAGCAATTTCGCGCGCGCCGGCTCGCCGATCAACGCGGCGATGGCGGCGATATCGGGCTCTTCGTGCATGCCGTGATCCTGCCACAAGTCGCGTCGCCATGGTTCGACGCGGGTCGAACCTTTGCCGAACCCGCCACGCTATGGTGCCGTCGACATCGGCGCCGGAGGTTGGCATGAGCATCACCTGTTTCATCCGCTACCAGATCGATCCGTTCCAGCGCGCGACGTTCGCCGAATATGGCGAGAAATGGGCCGCGATCATCCCGCGTTGCGGTGGCGACCTGGTCGGCTATTTCACGCCGTACGAGGGCAGCAACGATATCGGCTGGGGCCTGATCTCATGCGAAAGCCTCGCTGCCTACGAGGCCTATCGCGCGCGGCTGAGGGCCGATCCGGATGCGCGCGCGAACTTCCTGTTTTCGAACGGGCGGCGCTTCATCCTGCGCGAGCAGCGTACGTTCCTGGAAAACATCGACGCGACCCTGCACAGACCGGCCCTCAGGACGGCGCCGAAATAGTCGCAGGGCGGATGTGAACCGCCTTCGTGCAGACGCCGGAGTCCTGCTTCTACCCGGCTGCGGCGATTCGGGACCGACACACTGGCAAAGCCTGTGGGAAGCGGAAAATCCCTCGTTCCGCCGCGTCGTGCAGGACGACTGGATGCACCCGGTCCGCGCCGTTTGGCAAGCGCGCCTCGAGGAAGCAGTCGCGCAGGCCGGACCCGGGGCCGTGCTGGTCGCGCACAGCCTCGGCTGCCTGCTCGTCGCACACTGGGCGGCAAGCACACGTCGGCGCGTCAGGGCGGCGATGCTGGTCGCGGTGCCCGATCCGGCCGGCCCGGAATTTCCGTCCGCGGCGACCGGTTTCGCCCAGCCGCCGATGCGCCCCCTGCCATTCAAGAGCCTCGTCGTCGCCAGCCGCGACGATGCCTATGGCGGCGTCGACCATGCGCGCCGTTGCGCGGATGCCTGGGGCGCCGAACTCATCGATATCGGTTCGGCGGGCCACATCAACGCCTGCAGCGGTCTCGGCGCCTGGCCGCAGGGTCAGGCGCTGCTGCGGCGTCTGCGCGAATGAATTCGCCGGGCAGCCGCGCAAGCTAAAATGGCGGCCCATGTCCGGCCGCATCCCCGCCCAATTCATCGACGAACTGCTCGCGCGCATCGACATCGTCGAGGTGATCGAGCAGCGCGTGCCGCTGCGCAAGGCCGGGCGCGACTGGACCGCGCGCTGCCCGTTCCACGACGAGCGCTCGCCGTCGTTCACGGTCAGCCCGGCCAAGCAGTTCTACCACTGCTTCGGTTGCGGCGCGCACGGCAGCGCGGTCGGCTTTCTGATGAACTACGACCGCATGGAGTTTCCCGATGCGGTCGAGGAACTGGCGGCGCGCGTCGGCCTCAAGGTGCCGTACGAAGGCGGCGGCAAGCGCCCGGTCGAGGATTCGACCGACCTGTATACCGTGCTCGACGCGGCGGCCAAGTTCTATCAGCGCGAACTGACGAAGAACGCCAAGGCGCGTGCCTATTTCGACGCGCGCGGACTCGATGCGGCGACGATCGAGCGCTTCGGCCTCGGCTACGCACCCGACCAATGGGACGCGCTGAAGACCGCTCTCGGCACTTCGCCGCAACGCCTGGACCTCCTCGAAAAGGCCGGCCTGGTCAAAAGCGGCGAGCGCGGCAAGTACGAGTATTTCCGCAACCGCGTGATGTTTCCGATCGCCGACCGGCGCGGACGCACGATCGCATTCGGCGGCAGAATCCTCGAGAAGACCGAGGACTCCGGCCCGAAGTACCTCAACTCGCCCGAGACCGCGCTGTTCCACAAGGGCCAGCAGTTGTTCGCGCTCTGGCAGGTGCGCCAGGCGCACGCGAAGATTCCGCGCCTGATCGTCGTCGAGGGCTACATGGACGTGATCGCGCTGTTCCAGCACGGCGTCACGCAAGTGGTCGCCACGCTCGGCACGGCGACGACGCGCGACCATGCCGAGCTGCTGTTCCGCAATTGCGCCGATGTCTACTTCTGCTTCGACGGCGACCGCGCGGGGCGCGGCGCGGCGTGGAAGGCGGTCGAGTCGGTGCTGCCGCGCATGCGCGACGGCCGCCAGGCGTTCTTCCTGTTCCTGCCCGAGGGCGAAGACCCGGATTCGCTGGTGCGCAGCGAAGGCCAGGCCGGTTTCGAGGAAAGATTGAAGTCGGCGACGCCCTTGTCCGAATTCTTCTTCGCCAATTTGAGCGGCGACGTGAACCTGGCCAGCCTAGACGGCAAGGCGCGCCTCGCCGAGCGCGCGCGGCCGCTGTTGACCCAGATTCCCGACGGCGCATTCCGCGACCTCATGCTGGCCGAACTCGACAAGCGCGCGAACGTGACGCTGCGCATCGAAGCAGCCGCGGGCGACACGCCGCGCAAGCCCGCGCACCCGCAGGAGCGCTCGCTCGTGCGCATCGCCGTCGCGCTGCTGCTGCAGAATCCCGGCTTCGCTGCCGCGATCGAACCGCCGCACACGTTTTCCGCGCTGCGCCTGCCCGGCATTGCGCTGCTCGTCGAACTGATCGCGCTGTGCCGCGAGCGGCCGGAAATCTCGACCGCCGCGATCGTCGATCTCTACGCCGAACGCGAGGAAGGCCGCGCGCTGCAGAAGCTCGCGGTGATGGAATTTCCGGGCGGCGAAGACGCGTGGCAGGCCGAGTTCTTCGACGCGCTCAGGCAGCTCGACCGGCAGACCCGGATCCAGCGCCGCGACGAACTCGACGCGCGCGTGCGCAGCGGCGGCATCGCCAGCCTCAGCGCCGAGGAAAAAGACGAGTTGCGTGGGCTCAAGATCGCCGTGACCGCCGCGCCGCCGCGCTGAAGCGTCTCATTCCCGCGCAGGCAGGAATGAGGCATGGGCAAAGTCAGTCGTGAACCTGACCCGGCCTGATCGCGAGCAAGGCGAGCAGGGTCAGCAAGGCCGCCGCCGCCAGATACCAGCCGACCGCAGCAATACCGTAGTCGCGGGCCAGCGAGGTCGCGAAATACGGCGCGAGCGAGGCGCCGAGGATGCCCGCGAAATTGAAAGCCAGCGAGGCGCCGGTGTAGCGCACCGACGTGGGGAACAACTCGGCCATCGCCGTGCCGAGCGGGCCGTAGGTCAGTCCCATCAGGAACAGGCCGAGCGCGAGGAAGAGCAGCACGAGCAGCGGCTGATCCTTGACGAACAGCGACCCGAACAGCAGCCCGAACAGCAGGATCGCGAGTGTCGCGACGATCAGCATCGCGCGGCGTCCGCGCTTGTCGGCGATCACGGCCGACAGCGGAATGGCCGCGGCGAACGCGAGCATCGCGAGAATCTGCATGATCAGGAACTCGCCGCGCGGATAGGCCAGCGGCCCCGTGCCCCAGCTCAACGAGAACACCGTCATCAGGTAGAACAGGACGAACGTGGCGAGGCAGACGAACGTCGCGATCACGAGAATCGGTGCATGGCGCGAGAACACCGCGCCGATCGGCACGGCGACGCGTTCGTTCTGCTCGATAGCGCGCAGGAATGCGGGCGTCTCCTGCAGGCGCAGGCGCACGTACAAGCCGACGAGGACGAGCAGCGAGGACAGCAGGAACGGCACGCGCCAACCCCAGGCGAAGAACTGCGCATCGTTCATCCAGTCGGTGAGAGCGAGGAAAATTCCCGCCGAGCAGATGAAGCCGATCGGCGCGCCGAGCTGCGGGAACATGCCGTACCAGGCGCGCTGGCCGGGCGGCGCGTTTTCGGTCGCGAGCAGCACGGCGCCGCCCCATTCGCCGCCGAGGCCGAGGCCCTGGCCGAAACGGCAGAGCACGAGCAGCAGCGGCGCAGCGACGCCGATCGACGCATAGGTCGGCAGCAGGCCGATGATTACGGTCGACAAGCCCATCGTCAGCAGCGCGGCGACCAGTGTCGCCTTGCGTCCGACACGGTCGCCGAAATGACCGAACACCGCCGAGCCGACCGGGCGCGCGAAGAAGGCGACGGCGAAGGTCGCGAACGACTGCAGTTGCGCCGAGGTCGGGTCGCCGGCCGGAAAGAACAGCTTCGGGAAAACCAGCACCGCGGCCGTGGCGAAGATGTAGAAATCGAAGAACTCGATCGTCGTGCCGATCAGGCTCGCGAACAGCACTCGCCATTTGGAATTCACCGCGGTATCGCCGCTTCCAACTGCCGCCGCACTACTTGCCATCGCCGCACACCTCGTTGCCCTTGTCGAACACGATGCGCCAGGCGCCGGACGGCTGGCGCTGCCAGATCGAATTGAACGTGGCGATGATCTTGCCGTCCGGATCGCGCACCGGCCCCGTGCTCAACGCGAGCATGCCCGAGTCGAGCACCTCGACCTGCGCCGGCTCCCACGAAAACGGCGCGGCGGGCTTGTCGAAGTACTTCTTCCAGCCGGCGGCAACCTGCGCCTTGCCACGCTGCGGCTCCTTGCCGCCGAAGAAGATCGCATCCTCGGCGAGGAAGCCGGCGAAGGCCGCATGGTCGCGATCGGCCATCGTCTTCGCGAACGCGCGCTCGGTCGCCTCGACCTCGTGCCGCGCCTGCTCGTGCGGGATTTTCGGCGCCACGCCGGTGCAACCGGCGAGCACGCACATGCCCGCCAGCAGGCCCATCGATCCGGACAATTTCATGGTTCCCCTCCGCTTTTTCCGCGATTGTGACAGGTTGGGGGCGGTCAGCGCAGCGCCATTTGTGGATTTTCGCGGGCATTACCTGTATCGTGCGCGCACTGCGCTTGCTCTAGGTCACTGTGCACCGTGGCCGTTGGGTCGATCCAACGAACCGCTTCACGTTTCGCCCGTGTTTTCCTTCGCAATCACAGTCTCGGCCTCGGGCCTCCCGAAGTCGCGATTTTTCTTTCACTCATCATTGCAAAGGAGTTAAACATGGCTGACCGTCAGACCGGTACCGTGAAATGGTTCAACGACGCCAAGGGCTTCGGCTTCATCACCCCGGAAAGCGGCGCGGACCTGTTCGTGCACTTCCGTTCCATCCAGGGTTCGGGCTTCAAGACCCTGCAGGAAGGCCAGAAGGTCACCTTCGTGACCGTGCAGGGCCCGAAGGGCCTGCAGGCCGACCAGGTGCAGGTCGCCTAAGCGTCCCGCATCACGGACCAAAAAACCCCGGGTGGAAACGCCCGGGGTTTTTCTTTGGCTGCACTTGTGCGCCCGTCCATGATCGCGAGATCACGAAGCGGCCATCCACGGCCGCACTCTTCACGAGAGCAACACCTTCGCCGCGTTGCGCCCGCTCGCCCCGCTGATGCCGCCACCGCCGTGCACGCCGCCGCCGCACAGGTAGAACCCGTCGATCGGCGTCGCGTGTTTCGACCAGCCCGGCAGCGGGCGCATGAAGAAGATCTGGTCGAGGATCAGCTGGCCGTGGTTGAGGTCGCCCTCGCTCAAACCATAATCCGACTCGAGATCGCGCGGCGTGATCGTGTGTACGCGCGCGACCGCCGCCTTGAAGCCAGGGCAATACGCATCGAGCGTGTCGATCGCGCGCTGTTCGACGACGGCGCGCGCCGCCTCCCAGTCGACGTGTCGCAGCGCATACGGCGCGAACTGGAAATGAATCGATACGACATTGCCGCTCGTCGTGACCTCCAGATACGGCTGCGCGGAAATCTCGCCGTACTTGGCCGCATCGTAGGCGCGCTCGAGGTAACGGATCGACGGTGCGAGCGCGAGCGTGCCCTCGGGCAGGCCGTGCCTGCCGTCGGCTTCGACATGCACCTTCGCCACGCAGCCGCGCAGCTTGATCGACTGCGCCTGCCAGACGAATTCGGGCGGCAGTTCGGCCGCGCCGACGAGCTGCAGGAACGTATGGCGCGGGTCCGCCGCCGAGATCACGCATGAAGCGGCGATTTCCTCGCCGCTGGCGAGGCGCACACCACGCGCACGCTGACCGTCGATCATGACGTTGCGCACTTCGGCCGCGGTGCGTACCTCGCCACCGCGCGATTTCAGCGCATCGATCAATGCAGCGGTGATCGTACCGACGCCGCCCGCGATCGGCCGGTGCGCGAGGCCGCCGCGATTGAGCCAGTTGTGCATCAGCGTGAAGCCGGTGCCGGCCGACATCGGGCCGAGCGTGACGCCGTGGATCGCCAGCGCCGACACGGCCGCGCGCAACGCCGCGGACTCGAACCAGTCGCCGGTGAATTCCTCGGCCGACATCGACATCGCGCGCACGACGCGGAACATGTCGCGGCCGCCGAGGCGGCGCAGCTTCCACAGCAGGCCGGCCAGCGGCAGGCCTTCGCGCAACGCGAAGTGCGGCAGGCGCGGCATGGCCGTGCGATACGTCGCGTCGAGGAAGGCCGCCGCGCGATCCATGAAGGCGACGAACTCGGGCCAGCGTTCGGCATCGCGCGCGGAGAATTCGGCGATCGCCGCGCGCGCGCGCGCGGGATCGGCGTCGATGACCAGGCGCTTGCCGCCGTCGAGCAGGCAGGTGTACGCGGCACCCGCACGCGACGCTTCGATGCGCAAGCCGAGATCGGCAACGATGTCCGGCCGCAGCTGCGCACTCGCATGCAATGCATCCACGCTAAAGCCTTCACCGAAGGATTCGGTGACGAGCTGGCCACCGGGAATGTTGCGCCGTTCGAGCACGAGCACCTTCCTGCCGGCCTTGGCCAGATAGTTCGCGGCGACCAATCCGTTGTGGCCGGCGCCGATGAGGATGACGTCCCAGGCCATTACTTCCGATCCTCGAGTATCGCTTCGGCGGCGAGCTTGCCGGGTGCGCCCATGACGCCGCCGCCCGGATGCGCGCCGGCCGCGCCGAAGTAGTAGCCCGGCAGCGGCGTGCGGAAATCGGCCCACTGCGGCGCCGGGCGGAAGAAGAACAACTGGTGCAGCAGCAGTTCGCCGTGGAAGATGTTGCCGCCGGTGATGCCGGCGATGCGCTCGATGTCCTTGGGCGTGATCACCTGCTTGCCGACGATGCACGAGCGGATGTTCGGCGCGTATTGCTCGATCGTCGAGATCACGGTCTCGCCGAACGCCTCGCGCCTGGCATCGTCCCAGCCGCCTTCGATGTCGTACGGTGCGTACTGCACGAAGCACGACATCACGTGATGCCCGGGCGGCGCCATGTCGCGGTCGATCATCGAGGGAATGATCATGTCGATGTACGGGTTCTTCGAGAACGCTCCGTACTTCGCCTCGTCGTAGGCGCGTTCGATGTAGTCGATGCTCGGGCTGATCGAAATCGCGCCGCGGTGCAGCGGCCCTTCGCCCGGCAGGCAGGTGAAATTAGGCAAGGCATTCAACGCGATATTGACCTTGCCCGAGGAGCCGCGTACGCGGAACTTGCGCACCGCGTCGGTGAATTCACCGGGCAGATGCTTGTCGTCGACGAACTGCAGGAAGGTGCGCTTGGGATCGGCCGCGGACAGCACGATCTTCGCCTGCAACTCGTCGCCGTTCTGCAGCGCGACGCCGGCCGCGACGCCGCCCTTGACGATGACCTTTTCGACCGGCGCGTTCGTGCGAATCTCGACGCCGAGCGCGCGCGCCGAACTCGCGATCGCGGCCGACACTCCGCCGGTGCCGTTCTTGGCGAAGCCCCAGGCGCGGAACGCGCCGTCGATCTCGCCCATGTAGTGGTGCAGCAGCACGTAGGCCGTGCCCGGCGAACGCGGGCCGAGGAAGGTGCCGATGATGCCGCTCGCCGACTTGGTGCCCTTGAGCGCATCGAACTCGAACCACTCATCGAGCAGGTCGGCCGAGGACTGGGTCACGAGCTTGGCGATGCGGTACAGCTCCTTCTCGCTCAGGCTCTTCGCGTAGCGGCCGAGCTTGAGCAGGCCGAGCAGGTCGCGCGGACTCAGGCTGGACGGATCGGGCGGCACCATGCCGATCACCGGCTTGATCGCCTTCGCCGCACGCGCCATGACGCGCGAATATTCGTCGTAGGCCTCGGCGTCCTTCGGCGAATGGCGATAGACCTCCTGGCGCGTGAGGTCGTGATCGTCCCAGCTGCCGAGGTAGTCGCCATTGGCCAGCGGCGTGACCGTGCTCGGCAACGGCAGAATCTTCAAGCCGTGCCTGGGCAATTCGAGATCGCGGATGATCTCGGGCCGCAGCAGGCTGACCACATAGCTGAACTCGGTGAAGCGATAGCCCGGGAAGATCTCCTCGGTCATCGCCGCGCCGCCGACGACTTCGCGGCGTTCGAGCACGACGACCTTCTTGCCCGCGCGCGCGAGATACGCGGCCGCGACAAGGCCGTTGTGGCCCGCGCCGATGACGATGGCGTCGTATTGATTGCTACTCATGCGACAACCAACTCCTGCCGATTCTTTTCCTTCTCCCCTCGGGAGAAGATGGCGCAAAGCGCCGGATGAGGGTACGGACTCGGTGTGACGCCCGGCGGCGCCGGACCCTCACCCGCCGCGCTGCGCGCGCCGACCTCTCCCGAGGGGAGAGGTGAATGCATTGGCAATTCACTTCTTCTTCCACTCCGGTTCGTAGAACGGCAGCTTCACCACGGTTGCCGGCGCATGCAGGCGATGGTGTTCGACGGTGACCTCCATCTGCAACGCGGTGCCGGGTTCGTAATGCGGCCGCTGCACGTGGGCGAGCGCGATGTACTTCTTCAGCACCGGCGACCAGGTGCTCGTCGAGGCGTAGCCGACCTGCTTGCCCGCGTGCATGACCGGCAGGCTCCCACGCATTGCCATGCCGGGAATCTGCGGCGGCAGGCCGACGCGCGCGTAGAGTTGTTCTAGCCCTTGCCAGTCGACTTCGAGGCCGATGAGCTTCCACGCCGAGCCTTCCTTGTGCTCGCGTTCGAGCGCGCGGCGGCCGACGAAATAGCCGGGCTTGTCGAGCGCGACGGTCCAGCCCAGGCTCATCTCGAACGGCGTCGATTTCTGCCCGGCGATCCAGGCGTGGTTGGCCGCGGTGTAGTCGACGTCGATCATGAACAGGCCGGCTTCGACGCGCGCCATGTCCATCGCGAGGATGCCGCAGGGCACGATGCCGTAGTCGCGGCCGGCCTCGATCAGCGCGTCCCAGACCGCGAGCGCGTCGCCCGCGTCCATCCAGATCTCGTAGCCGAGGTCGCCCGTGTAGCCCGTGCGCGAAATCGTCACCGGCTTGCCCGCGAGTCGGGTCTCGGTCAGGCGGAAGAACTTGAGCTTATCGAGCGGCCTGGCGCAGACGCGGTTGAGGATCGCGCGCGACTTCGGCCCCTGCAGGCTCAGCGCGGCGACCTGGTCGGTCACCTCGGTGATCGTCACGTCCATGCCGACCGCATTCATCGCCAGCCAGCGCAGGCTCGGCTCGGCCGAAGTCAGGCGGAACTTCGTTTCGGAAAGGCGCGAGATCGTGCCGTCGTCGAGCAGCTTGCCGTCGTCGTCGCACCAGCCGGTGTAGAACACCTGGCCCACCGCCATCTTGAGCACGTCGCGCGGCGTCATGCGATGCAGCAGCCGCGCCGCGTCGGGGCCTTCGATCACGTATTTCATCAGCGGCGTGATGTCGATCAGCGCGGCGGCGTCGCGGATCGCCCAGTACTCGCGGTCGAGCACGAGATCGTAGGAGCCGGCGACGAGATAGCCGGCCCAGCGCCGCCAGTTCTGCGGCAGCGACAGGCGCGACGTGCGCTCGTGGAACGGCGTGCGCTTGAGTTCGAACATGGTTTCGCGGATTCCCGCCGCCGGTGTTGCGGCCATCGCGGGATTATGGGCGAGCGCCCCGGCGCAGCGCCAGCGCGGCGCAGCATGGACGACAAGCGGGTCGATCGCCGATCATTGCGCCGATGCAACTGCGCACCGTCACCGCCACCCGCTACGTCACCCCGCTACGCGAGGGCGGCTCGCTGCCGGCCATCGTCGAGGCCGATGACGAGGGACTGTACGTGCTCAAGTTCCGCGGCGCGGGCCAGGGCCCGCGCGCGCTGATCGCCGAACTCGTCGCCGGCGAGATCGCGCGCGCCGCCGGCCTCGCCGTGCCCGAGATCGTCTTCGTCGAGCTCGACGCGGAACTCGCGCGCACCGAGCCCGATCCCGAAATCCAGGAACTGATCCGCGCCAGCGCCGGCCTCAACCTCGCGCTCGACTACCTGCCCGGCTCGGTCACGTTCGACCCGCTGGTCGAACAGCCCGACGCCGAGCTCGCCTCGCGCATCGTCTGGTTCGACGCCTATGTCAGCAACGTCGATCGCACCGCGCGCAACACGAACCTGCTGGTCTGGCATCGCCAACTGCGCCTGATCGACCACGGAGCGGCGCTGTATTTCCATCATGACTGGAATGATTGGCGCGCGCGCAGCACGTTGCCGTTCGCGCAGATCAAGAACCATGTGCTGTTGCCGTTCGCGAGCCGCATCACCGACGTCGACGCGGGCATGCGCGCGGCGATCACGCCGCAAGTCATCGCCGACATCGTCGCGCAGATTCCGGACGCGTGGCTCTGCGACGGCGCGCCGTTCGCAGATGCGCGCGAACATCGCGCAGCCTATGTCGAATACCTGACGCGGCGGCTCGACGCGCCGCGCGCATTCGTCGCGGAGGCGATCCGTGCCCATGCAGCCTGAGCGCAGCCCCGCCACCTACGACTACGCGGTCATCCGCGTCGTACCGCGCGTGGAGCGCGGGGAATTCGTCAATGCGGGCGTGATCCTCGCCTGCCAGGACGCGAGTTTTCTCGACGCGCGCATCGAACTCGACACGGCGCGGCTGCTCGCGCTCGATCCCGATGCCGATATCGCCACGATCGCGCAGCACCTCGCCGCGATTCCGGCGATCTGCGCGGGCGGCAAGCGCGCCGGTCCGCTCGCCGTGCTGTCGCGGCGCGAGCGCTTCGACTGGCTGACCGCGCCGCGCAGCGCGTTGATCCAGACCTCGCCCGTGCATACCGGGCGCTGCGCCGACCCGGCCGGCGCGCTCGACGCGCTTATGCAAAAGATGGTGCGTACGATTCGCGCCGCGCGTTGAGCAGCACGACGGCGATGCCGACGACACACAGCGCGGCCACGTAGTGCGCCGGCGCCAGGCGGTCGAACCGGAGCACCCAGCCGATGAAGATCGGGGTGAGGCCGCCGAACACCGCATAGGCCAGGTTGTACGAGAACGCGACGCCGGTGAAGCGCACCGGCGCGGGGAACGCGCGCACGAGCAGGGTCGGAATGACGCTGACCACGCCGACGCAGAGGCCGGCGACGAACGACAGCGGATACAGGTACTGCGGCGCGGCCGCGACGCCGAGATAGAACACGTAGACGACGACCGCGAGGACGGCGCAACCGAGCGCGGACACGCGCGTCGTGCCGAAACGGTCCGCGGCGAGGCCGAAGCCGAGATTGCCGAGCGCGAGGCCGACGGTCGCGATCGTGTCGGCGGTGAACGCGACCGCGGGCGCGATGCCGTCGAGCTTCTGGATCAGCTTCGGCGTCATCAGGATCATGACCACGATCGCCGCGGTCAGCACCCAGGTCAGCGCGATGCAGGCGAGCACCGCGCCGCCGTGGCCGCGCAGCGCAGCCGCCAGCGGCAGTTCGCGCGAGAGTTCGCGGCGCCGGCGCATCGCCTCGAACACCGGCGTCTCGGCGAGCATGCGCCTCAGCAGTACGGCGAAGAAGCCGAACACGCCGCCGACCAGAAACGGGATGCGCCAGCCGTAGTCGAGCATCTGCGCCGGCGTCAGCGCGGTGTTGAGCGTGGCGGCGAGCAGCGAACCGGCGAGGATGCCGAGGGTCAGGCCCGAGGTCAGCGTGCCGCAGGCGAACGCGGTGCGCGACGCCGGCACGTGCTCGGCGACGAAGGTCCACGCGCCGGGCACCTCGCCGCCAACCGCCGCGCCCTGCACGATGCGCAACACGAGCAGCGCGAGCGGCGCGAGGGCGCCGATCTGTGCATAGGTCGGCAACAGGCCGATCAGCAGCGTCGGCACGGCCATCATGAACACGCTCAGAGTGAACATGCGCTTGCGCCCGCTGCGGTCGCCGAAGTGCGCCATGACGACGCCGCCTAGCGGACGCGCGAAGTAGCCCGCGGCGAACACGCCCCAGGTCTGCAGCTCGCGCAGCCACGGCGCCGTCGATGCCGGAAAGAACAGCGTACCGATCTGTTCGGCGAGATAGACGAAGAGGATGAAATCGTAGAACTCGAGCGCGCCGCCGAGCGCGGCAAGCGAGAGCGTTTTCAGGTCCTGGCGGGAAAGCGATGCGCTTGGAAGAGAAGCCATGCGTTGTTGGACTCGTGTGCACGAACGACAAGTAGAACATCGCCGTCATTCCCGCGGCTTTCAACAGCCGAAGGGCTGGTCAAGCGGGAATCCATTTTTTGGCGGACGAAGATCAAGATGGATTCCCGCTTGCGCGGGAATGACGAGTATTTGCTAGCGCGGACTACAGTACCGCCGCGACTTCCTTCTCGATCGACTCCGGCGTATCGGTCGGCGCGTAGCGCTTGACCACGCGGCCGTTCTTGTCGACGAGGAACTTGGTGAAGTTCCACTTGATCGATTCGCTGCCGAGCAGGCCCTTGGCCTCGTGCTTCAGGTATTTGTACAGCGGATCGGTGTTCGCGCCGTTGACGTCGATCTTCGCGAACAGCGGGAACTGCACGTCGTAGTTGAGCGAGCAGAAGTTCTTGATCTCGGCCTCGTCGCCCGGCTCCTGGTGGCCGAACTGGTCGCAGGGAAAACCGAGCACGACGAGACCCTGGTCGCGGAATTTCTCGTACAGCGCCTCGAGCCCGGTGTACTGCGGCGTGAACCCGCATTTGCTGGCGACGTTGACCACGAGCATCGCCTTGCCCTTGTAGGCGGCAAGCGACTGCTGCTTGCCGTCGATGTCCTTCGCGCTGAACGTATAGATTTCGCCGGCCATGACCATCTCCATCCGCTGTCGATGGCGCTATCGTGGGGATCGATGCGGCGAATGTCCAGAGCCACCGCGAACACCGCCGCACGACGCGCAGGGGTCCGATTCATCGGACCCGTTCTTCTCGCGAGGAATATGGAACGGCCGGGCACGATGAATCGTGCCCCTACGGAATCAAAGCAGCGATTTGGCGTGGTCGAGCACGGCCGAGCAGGCCTTCTTCGTGACCGATTTCTTCATCTCGCCGAGCTTGCCGATGTCGACCGACTTGCCGTCGCTGGTCTTGACGATGCCCTTGGCGCCATCGTCGTACTCGGCCTTGTCGGAGTCGCCGGTGACCTTGCCCATCAGCTTGTCCTTGAGACCCGCCGCACCACCGCCGAGGTAGTTGTTCTTCACGCAGTACTCGACCACTCCGGCCGCGTTGCCGGCGCTGCCCGAGGCGAGCGAGGACATGTCGCCGCCGCCGGCGAGACCCTTGAGGTCGCCGAGCTGCGCGCCCGCGCTGGCGCACAGACCGAATGCCGCAACGACGCCGCCCAGTATCGCCAAACCGATCTTGTTCGCCTTCATGGTGCTGTCCTCCTGCGGTGGGTCGCGGCGACCGCTCGCCGCGGTGACGCGAAATCTAGCGCGCCGGATCGGAAGAATCCGTTAACGGGCTGCGCAGTGCCAGGCGGCTCAATAACGCCAACTGGCGAGGTCCGCGCCCTTCGGCGCGGTCTTTTCGATGCGTTCGACGATCTTCGCCAGGTACATCGTGTTGTAGCGCAGGCGCGAATAGGCGTTCGGCGTGGCCGCATCGCCGTTCCAGCAATGCTCGTCGCGCAGGCCGTATTTCACTTCGCCCTCGTACGCCGGATCGCGGAAACCCTCGAGCACCGCCTGCATGAGATATACCGCGTCGTTGAGGAAATAGTTGTCCGACAGGCCGACGTAGACGTGCAGCTTGCCGCGCAGCTTTTCGCCGATCGCAGGCCACTTGCGCTTGAGGTAGTCGGTCAGGTCCCAATGCTCGCGCCAGTAGGCGGCGACGTCGTGGTCGATCGCGCCGGTGCGCTTGTCGAAGATCGGCTTCGGATAGCCGTCGGGCCCGACCGGCGAGTATACCGCCTGCCAGATGTCCCACTGCTCGGTCGAACGGCCGTTGCTGCCGAGCATCAATTCGTGGTTCATCGCGTCGGGCAGCGCCCAGATCGTGCGGCCGAGATAGTCGCGCATTGCCGGCTGCGCGATGCGTTTCATCGGCCCGTCCATCCAGACCGCGTTCCTGTCGTCGTAGAGGTTGATGTGGGTGTAGGCGTGGAAGTCGACCGGGTCGGGGCAGGCGCCGAACGCGCCGTTGTAGTAGTCCGGATTGAAGATCTGTACGGCCAGCGCTTCCCAGCCGCCGGTCGAACCGCCGTAGACGAAGCGCGACCAACCCGTGCCGAGGCCGCGGAACTGTTTCTCGATCGCCGGGATCAATTCCTGCTCGATCGCGCTGCCGTACGGCCCGACATTGGCCGAATCGACCGCGTAGGAGTCGTCGTAGTACGGATTCGCGTGCTGCAATTTCACGATCAGCACGCGCGGAAAATCCTTCGAGACCCACTGCTGGTAGAACTTGTACGCCTCCTCCTGCTCGATGCGGTTGTAGCCGGCGAGATGGAAGCGCTCGTTGTAATCGGGCTTGAGGTTCGGATCGGGAGGCTCGGTGCGGAAGCCGTCGAAGTCGGGCACGAAATGATCGTGGAAGATGACGAGCGGGAAGCGTGCTTTCGGATGCGCGTCGAAGCCTTCGGGCACGAGCACGGCCGCGGACAGGAACATCGGCCGGCCCCAGAACTTCGACAGCAGCCTGCTCTGGATGCGGATGTGGCGGATGTACTTCGTATCCTTCGGCGGGACGATAGCCGGGATCGTCTGGTCGAGCGCGATCATCAGTGGCGCTCCGCCTTCGATCCTGCCGTCCGCGGCGAGCGTGATCTTCCGCGGCTTCGAATAAAAGTTGCCGGGCTTGATGTTCCAGTGCTGGCCCTCGCCCTGGTCGGGCGGCAGGTCGAGCACGCGGCCATCGGCGAGATGGAAGGTTTCGTAGCGGTTGAGCAGCGCCTGCACGTTGTAGGTGCCCGGCGGCATGTCCTTCAGGCGCACGACCGGATAGCCGTCGGCAGCCGCGTCGACCGCGATCGCCGCGCCGGGTTTCCAGTCCTTCACGTTCTGGCCGAACGCGGCCTGGGTTTTGAGCGTGTGGTCGACCTGGTTGCGCGGCTCGTCGGAGAAATCGTTCGAGAACAACAGCATCAGGCGGCCTTGCTGCGGCGTTTTCGCCGCGGTCGCCGGCAGTTGCACGCGGAAATCGGTCGCGGCCTTCGCCGCGTCATCCGCAGCGGCCGCCGGGCCGCACGCGAGAACGAACAACGCCAACCCAAGCCACGACCGTCCGCTGCGCATCGCCATCCCCATCGCCGGTTCGAAACGGCGATGCTAACCGAATCCGGAGCGATGCGATCAGCCGATGCGTTGGAGCGGCATCAGCGTGCGCTGCAGCGTCGGCGTGGCGATGTAGTGATCGATCAACAGGAACGCGAACAGCGCCATCAGGTAGATGATCGAATAGTTGAACACCTTCATCGCGAACAGTGCCGACGGCGGATTCAGCAGCACGATCGCGTAATAGAGAAAACCCGCGCCGAGCACGAGCGCGCCGCCGAGATAGAACATGCCGCTCATGCCGGTCAGGTACGGCAGCACGCTGACGATGACGAGCAGGATCGTGTAGTAGAGCACGTGCCAGCGCGTGTACTCGACGCCGTGGGTGACCGGCAGCATCGGCACCATCGCGCGCGCGTAGTCGTCGCGGCGGAAGATCGCGAGCGCCCAGAAATGCGGCGGCGTCCAGACGAAGATGATCAGCACGAGCAACAGCGCGTAGGGATGGAGATGACCGGTCACCGCGGTCCAGCCGAGCAGCGGCGGCGCGGCGCCGGCGACGCCGCCGATCACGATGTTCTGCGGCGTCGCACGCTTGAGCCACGCGGTGTAGACGATCGCGTAGCCGATCAGCGAGGCGAAGGTCAGCGCGGCGGTGAGCGGATTGACCAGCGCGATCAGGATCGTCATCGACAGGGCGCCGAGGAACACCGCGAACGCGAGCACCTTGGCCGGGGTCAGCGCGCCGGTCGCGAGCGGGCGGTGCGCGGTGCGCGCCATGAGCTTGTCGATGCGCTGGTCGATCAGGTGGTTGATCGCCGCGGCCGAGGCGGCGGCGAGCCAGATGCCGATGAAGCCGGCGACCGACTCGCGCAGCGGCGGCCAGCCCGGCACGGCGAGGAACATGCCGATGATCGCGGTGAACACGATCAGCGCGACCACGCGCGGCTTGGTCAGTTCGAGGTATTGGCTGGCGACGGACATGCGCGGAAGTTTAGCGTGCGGCTGCGCGCACCCGCACCAGCAGCGCGAGCAGCGCGAGCAGCAGCACGGCCGCGACACCGTTGTGCGCGGTCGCGACCGGCAGCGGCAGGCCAAGCTTCACGTTGGCGATGCCGAGCGATACCTGCAGCAGCAGCGCGATGCCGATCGCAGTGGCAAATGGCCGCGTCTCGACATGCCGCGCGGCGCGCCGCACGACCGCGAACGCGATGTGGCCGAACACGAGCACGGCGCCGATGCGGTGCACGAGCTGGATCGCGATGCGCGCCGAGCCGTCGAGCACGCCGCCCTCGTAGTTGACGCCGATGCCGCGCCAGAGGACGAACGCTTCGTGGAAATCGGTGTTGCCCGGCCACCACCGGCCGAGGCAGGTCGGGAAGTCCAGGCCGCAGGCGAGCGCCGCGTAGTTCGAACTGGTCCAGCCGCCGAGCGCGATCTGCACGGCGACGAGGCCGATGCCGACCGCGGTCAGGCGCCAGAGCTTGTCCTTCTCCGCAGTGGAGAATTGCGGATTGGCGATACGCGGAATCGTCAGGCGCAGCGCGGTGTACGCGAGCAGCGCGAACGTCGTCATGCCGCCGAGCAGATGGCCCATGACGACGACCGGTTTCAGCTTCCAGGTCACCGTCCACATGCCGAGCAAGGCCTGGAACAGGATGAACACGGCAGCGGCGAACGGCACGGCGGCGAGCCCGTGCAGGTCGCGGCGCCGGCGCCAGGCCCAGATCGCGAGCGCGAACGTGGTCAGGATCAGGCCGCCGGCGAGGAAGCGGTGCACCTGCTCGCGCCAGGCCTTGTCCGACTCGACCGGGCGATCGGGGAACGCAGCATTCGCCGTCGCGATGTCGGCTTCGTGCTTGGGCCAGGTCACCTTGCCGTAGCAGGTCGGCCAGTCGGGGCAGGACAGGCCCGCGTTCGACAGGCGCACGAAGGCGCCGAACACGATCACGACGAGCGCAAAGGCAGCCGCGATCCACGCGAGTCGGGCGATTCCGATTGGGTTCGTCATTTCACTACCTTGGGCAGGTCGCGGCGCACGCCGCCGAGGTCGTAGCCCTCGGCATAGCGCATCATCAGGTAACCGCCCGGGTCGACCAGCGCCAGCGCAAGTCCGTCGTCGCCCCTGGCGTGCAGGTCGGCGAACGCGTTCGTGTCGTCGCTGCCCGCCTGCAGCGGCGCCAGCGCGGCCAGCGCTTCCGCCGGCAGCGACGGGCCGAGATAGACGAGGCGCAGGCGCTCCGCGTTGCGTCCCAGCGTCGCGCGCATGCGCACGAGATCGGCCAGCGCGTCGCGACACTGCTGCGCGCAGTTCTTGCCTGGCAACGCGAGCAGGGTCCACTGCCATTGCGGGTTGCGCCAGACGAGCTTGTCGCCGCCCGCCATCGTCACCGGCATGGCATCGACCTGACGCGGCGGATTGATCAGCGTGCCGTAGGCCTTGCTGCCCTTCGGCTCCCAGCCGGCGAAGTTCAACGCGAACGCGATCAGCATCGGCACGACGAAGACGGCGACGACGCCGATCAGCATCCAGCGGTTGCGATTGCGCGCGGCGAGCGCGGGGTCTGTGTTGCGACTTGGTTCGGGCATGAGACTCTACTTCCGGCCTTTCTTGAAATGCAGCAGGATGAAAATAACGACCGCCGCGACGGCGAACGCGAACCACTGGATCGCGTAGCCGCGGTGCCGTTCGGGCGGCATCACGCTCGGCGTCCATGCGCGCACGAAGCCTGCGGCCCCATCCGCGTCGAGCAACAGCACGCGCGGCAACAGCGGCTGCCCAAGATCGGCGGCGATTTCCTGCGCGTCGATCGCCAGCGTCAGCTTCGGCCACGTCGACTGGCGTGCGAGCGCATTGCCGCCGACGCGAATGCCGTTGCCCGGGAACGGCGCATAGACGCCGGCCAGCTCCACGTCGCCCTCGGGCAAGGCCGGCAACGGCGGCTGCGTGCCGCGCTCGTGCGACCAGGCGATCCAGCCGCGGTCGACGAGCAGCGCCGCGACGTTTCCGTGCGACGCATCGCCGCCGTCGACGGCAAATGCCGCGTAGGCCTCGACGCCGAGCTTGCCGTCGCGCACCTGCTCGTCGCGCAGCCAGCCGCGCCCGGCGACGAAGCGGCCGCGCACGCGCACATGCGGATAGCGGTCTGCCGGCGGCGCGGCGCGTACGGCGGCGAATTCCTCGAACGCCGCTTTCGGCGCCGCGTCGAACGCGTCGAGCAAACGCCGCGCCTCGTTCGCGCGGTCGAGCTGCCAGATGCCGAGCCGCACGAACAGCGCGATGCCGCCGACGGTCAGCACGATTGCGAACCACGATGGCCGCCGCCAGCGCCGCGCGCTCATGGCGCGCTTCGCGCCGCGACGCGGCAACCCTTGGGAATTCGGTCCGCCGCGGCGGCGCTATACTGTCTCATCTTCGTTATGACGCGACCGAACCTGCCGCCATGTGGACCAAGATCATCATCGTCGTGTTCCTCGCCGTCATCGTCTACAACCTCGGCTCGGGGCTGTACTACATGATGACCGACCGGAGCGGCAGCGACCGCGTGGTCAAGGCGCTCACAAGGCGCATCGGCCTGTCGGTGCTGCTGATCCTGCTCGTGATCCTCGGTATCTGGCTCGGGATCATCCAGCCGCACGATATCGGCCGCTGATCACCCTGCCGCAAACCCCGCCTGGAAGGTGAAAACCGCCGCGGGCGAAGAAAGGTCGAGCGTCGGCCGCGCGCAGGAAGCGGAGTGTACTTCCAGTGCATGAGCATCCGAGCACGGCCGGCGCGCAAGCTGCCGGGCGCAGCAGGTTTTTACAGAACGTAGACGAACAGGAACAGGCCCAGCCAGACCACGTCGACGAAGTGCCAGTACCAGGCCACGGCCTCGAAGCCGAAGTGGTGGTCGCGGTCGAAGTGGCCGCGCGCGCAGCGCAGCCAGATCACGATCAGCATGATCGTGCCGAGCGTCACGTGCAGGCCGTGGAAGCCGGTCAGCATGAAGAAGGTCGAGCCGTAGACGCCGCTGCCGAGCGTGAGGTTGAGGTGCTCGTAGGCTTCGATGTACTCGTGCGCCTGGTACCAGAGGAAGGTCGCGCCGAGCAGGACCGTCAGGCCGAGGAAGATCAGCAGCTGGGTGCGCTTGCCCGCGCGCAGCGCGTGGTGGGCGATCGTGACCGTCACGCCCGACGACAGCAGGATCAGCGTGTTGAGCAGCGGCACGCCCCAGGCGGGAATGGTCTCGAACGCGCCGCCGACGTGGTCGGGACCGTTGGTCGGCCATGCCGGCGCATAGCCTTTCCACAGGAAGAAATTGGTCAGCGCGCCGTCGCCTTCGCCGCCGATCCACGGCACCGACAGCGAACGCGCGTAGAACAGCGCGCCGAAGAATGCGGCGAAAAACATCACCTCGGAGAAGATGAACCACATCATGCCCATGCGGAACGAGGTGTCGACCTGCTTGTTGTAGGTGCCGGCGACCGATTCGCGGATGACCGTGCCGAACCAGCCGAAGAACATGAACAGGATGATCGCGACACCGAGCAGCATCGTGACCTTGCCGATCGGGTGCTCGTTGAGCCAGAACGCGGCGCCGCCGAGCGTGAACAGCAGGCCGAACGAGCCGACGATCGGCCACTTCGTGCCGTGCGGGACGTAGTAAGCGCCGGGATTTGCGTGAGTGGTGTCGGACATGTCCAGATTCCAGTTACGTCTGAAAAATCAACTATTGGGGCCTGCCGCGGCCGGTTGTGCGGCCAGGCGCTTGGTGGCGATTTCGTTGTTGTAAAAAGTATACGACAGCGTCAGCTGCTTGATGTCGGCCGGCAGCTTCGGGTCGACGATGAAGCGCACCGGCATGCGTCGCGACTCGCCGGCCTGCAGGGTCTGTTCGGTGAAGCAGAAGCACTCGGTCTTGTTGAAGTAGAGCGAGGCGCGGTTCGGCGCGATGCTCGGCACGGCGTTGCCGACGATCGCGTCCGGCGCGAGGTTGCTCGCGTCGAACCAGGCTTCGGTCAGCACGCCCGGATGCACCTTGACGTTGAACACTTCCGGCGCGAACTTCCACTTCAGCGCGCTGTTGACGTTGCCGACGAACTGCACCTCGACGAGACGCGCGTCGTCCTCCTTGAATGCCGCGACCTTGGCGCCGTCGGCGACCTTGTTCTCGTACTTGATGCCGAAGATGTGCTCGCAGGCGATGCGGTAGATCGGCGGCATCACGCGGAAGCCGAACAGGAACGAGGCGACGCAGACGATCAAGGCGATCCTGACCACGCGCCAATTGCGCTGCCGCGCCGAGGGCTGAGGGCCGAGGGCCGAGGGCTGATCGTCGCTCATCGGTGCGCGCCGAGGAAGGTCTGCACGAAGAACAGCACGAACACCGCCAGCGCCACGCCCGCGACGATCCACGCCGTGCGGCGCGCGGCGGCGCGGCGGCGGTCGAGATCATTGGCGGGTATGTGTTGCATCGGTTCGATTCAGGGCGTTTGGGAGCGGAAGATTTTATTGAGAAGTGCGGCCACGGATGGCCGCTTCTTGATCTCCGCGATCATGGACGATCGCAAGAATTAATGCGTCACGTCGCCGTGCGCGAGCATGCCCGGCTTGATCACCGGCGGCGTGGTGAAGGTGTGGTGCGGCGCCGGCGAAGGCACTTCCCATTCCAGGCCATGCGCGCCTTCCCACGGACGCGCGGGGGCGATTGCGCCCTTCTTCTTCGACAACGTGAAGATCGCGATCATCATCCACGGCGTCAGGAACATGCCGAACGCGCCGATCGAGGAGACCAGGTTCCAGTCGGCGAAGGCGACGTTGTAGTCCGGAATGCGCCGCGGCATGCCGGCAAGGCCGAGGAAGTGCTGCGGGAAGAAGGTCAGGTTGACGAACACCATCGTCCACCAGAAATGGAACTTGCCCCAGGTCTCGTTGATCATGCGGCCGGTCCACTTCGGCCACCAGTAGTAGATCGCGGCGATGATCGAGAAGATCGCGCCGGTCACGAGCACGTAGTGGAAGTGGGCGACGACGAAATAGGTGTCGTGGTACTGGAAGTCGGCCGGCACGATCGCGAGCATGAGGCCCGAGAAGCCGCCGATCGTGAACAGGATGACGAAGCCGATCGCCCACAGCATCGGCGTCTCGAACGTCATCGAGCCCTTCCACATCGTGGAGACCCAGTTGAACACCTTCACGCCGGTCGGGATCGCGATGAGCATCGTCGAGTACATGAAGAACAGCTCGCCGCCGAGTGGCATG
The DNA here is from genome assembly GCA_018240505.1 of Pseudomonadota bacterium. Lineage (GTDB taxonomy): Bacteria > Pseudomonadota > Gammaproteobacteria > Xanthomonadales > Rhodanobacteraceae > Rudaea. The sequence goes on along the minus strand of JAFEFQ010000266.1, from coordinate 204 downwards.
CCGACGGTGAACATGTGGTGCGCCCAGACGATGAACGACAGGAACGCGATCGAGGCGATCGCGTACACCATCGCCTGGTAGCCGAACAGCGGCTTGCGGCTGAAGGTCGGGATGATCTCCGAGACGATGCCGAACGCCGGCAGGATCATGATGTAGACCTCGGGGTGGCCGAAGAACCAGAAGATGTGCTGGAACATCACCGGG
>JAFEFQ010000265.1 GCA_018240505.1 Pseudomonadota bacterium | reverse complement strand
AGCCGGTCGCGCTCGAACTCGCGCGGATCGCAGCACGAGGAATTCGACACACCCGCCGCGTAGAAGCACACCCGCTCGTGCGCCGCGGCGTGACGCGCGAAAGCGGTCGCGATCAGTCCGGAGCCGACGATCATGGGCATCGCGAACAGGCTGCGGCGGGCGCGCAAACGCGCACGCGCCATGCCGCCCTTGGCAACGGGGAACGGACGGCAGCGGAATGGAAACGATGTGCGGTCATCGAGAGGAAAACCTCACTGCGCGCGTTGGAATACGAAAGATTTCTGCAGCACATAGGATAGCAACAGCGTCACCGGAGCCAGCAGAACTCCTGCCAGATACGCATTCAGCCCGCACCACATCAAGAACCAGATCAGGCCGAGATTGAACGCGTACAGGATCGCCCAGACCACGAAATATGGCAGCAGCTTCCAAGGATTGCGGTTGTCGAAGACGAAGCGGCTCTGCGTGGTGAAGGCGATCAGGATGCCGGCGACGAGCGAGGCGAGACTGGCGAATGGCACCGTCAGCCCGACCCAGAGAAACGCCCAGTAGACGAGGATGCTGAAGCCGGTATTCGCGGCGCCGACAAGGAGGAAACGCATGAATTGCGGACGCAGCAGCGGCGCGATGTGGCGCGTCCAGAAACTTTCCGGCACGGTCACTTAGGCTTTCCGACGGTAGACCAGATGCAACTCGTGGAACACGAACCAGTCGCCGACGGAAGGCCGGTCGACCGGGAAATAGTCGGCGCGCTCGAGCGCGTAGCCCTCGCATTGCTCGAGGCCGTTGGCGCGCAGCCACTCGCGCGTGACGAAGGTCTTGTGCGTCGCATCCGAGGCGTAGCCCTTCGCGCCGGGCACGATGGCGACGATCGTGGTCACGCCGAGGCGCGCGCAGGCGCGCCAGAGCTTGTGCATCACCGCGGGCGTGTCGTCGAAATGTTCGAGCACGTGCGAGATCGTGAAGGATGCGTAACTTCCGCCGTCGAGCAGGCGCAGCGAAAAATCGTCGGCGTAGGCATCGTACAGGCGCGCATCGAGGCCTTCCTTGCGCAACGCGTCGACCAGGTGCGGATTCACTTCGAGCCCGACCGAACCGGCAGGCAGGCGCGCGAGCAACTGGCCCGCGCCGCAGCCGAAGTCGATCGTCGGCCCCGCGTCGATTTCGCCGAGCACGCGGTCGAGATAGAACTTCTTGATCAGGCGCCGCAGCGGATGACGGCTGCGCCGCAGCTGCTCCGCCGCATAGGTCGAGCCGAATTCGGATGTTTCGTTTGCCACGGGTGTTTCCTTGGTTCGTGCCGGACCGGGACCGGATCAGCGCAGCAGCCAGCGATAGATCCACTGCCGTGCCCGCGCATTGACCCAGCCCATCGCGATGCCCTGGGCGAGATCGCGCCGCCCGATGCGGTATTCCGGCATGGCCGCATACTTTCTCGCGAAGTCGCGGAACTGCTGATACTGGCGCGCGCCGATCGCCACGCTCCACGACCCGCCGGAAATGCGGAATTCCGACAGCGTCTCCGCCAGATAATACGCATCGCCGCACTGCAACGCACGGAACCAGTAGTCGAGATCGACCATGTAGCCGTAGCTCGCGTCGAACGGCCCGAGGCGCTCGACGAGTTCGCGCCGCAACAGCACGTTGCCGGGCTCGCCGACCAGGTTCGTGCCGCGGCGCACGCAGGCGCGGATCAGGGCATGCGCTTCGATGCGTCTGGCCGCGGCGCCGAAAGCGGCGCGGCGCAGGATCTTGCGGCCGGACGCGTCGACCACCTCGCGCGCGCCGAACACGAGTGCCAAGCGATGCTCCGCATCCTGCTCGAGCACGGCGACCTGGCGCGCGAGGCAGTAAGGTTCCAGCACGTCGTCCTGCGGCATCAGCTTGAAATACCTGCCGCGCGCCTCGTCGCGGCAGCGATTCCAGTTGCCCTGTGGCCCGAGGTTGCGCGCATTGCGCAGGTAGCGCACGCGCGGGTCGACATAGCCCGCCACGATTTCCGGCGTGGCATCGCTCGAATTGTCGTCGATCACGATCAGTTCGAAATCCGCATGCGTCTGCGCCAGCACCGAGTCGATCGCCGCGCGCAGATGCGCCGCACCGTTGTAGGCAGGCATGCACACGGAAACGGACGGAATGAGGGCGGACATGGGCACTGCGAAGCCGAGTCGAATGGACCGAAAGGGGGCGCAATCATACCCGATCGCCCCTTGCGGCCTGATCTGTGGCGAACAACGAAGCCCGCCCGGGTTGGGTTAGACTACGCGGCCACCCTTACCGCAAGAGATCATGGCAATCAACGGCTTGCCCGATTCCCGAGAACACGGATCGCCTTCACCTCTCGCGGCGTTGCCTGCCATCGTCAGCAAATATCTGCTTGCTTCCTGGTTTCTGGGCTGGTCCATCTTCTTCGCCTGGACTTCGATCTGCGCGATCCTGAATTTCAGCTTGCGCCAGCCGACCTCGGACGAGTTCGTCATCTACCACACCTTCCTGAGCCTGCCATTTCCGACCAATGTGCTGCAGCCGGGCAGCGGGCATCGTCCCATCTTTCCCAACCTGCTGATCGAGGCGGAAAACCGCTGGTTCGCCGCCGACCATTCACTGCAGTTCGTGTTCGGACTGTTCTGCGCGGCATGGACCGCACTCGTCGTCGCGCTGTGCACGTGGCGCGAACGCACGCTGTCGCCGGCGGCGCGCGCGGCCTGCATTCTGCTCGGCACGCTCTGCGTGCTCGGCCTGGTCAACGGACGCATGCTGTTGCACAGCTACGAGTCGGTGCACGTTTATTTGTTGACGCTGGCGGTGGCGCTCGCCGGCATCGCGACGTTCGAGGCCTGGCAGCGACAACGCTGGCACTGGCTGCTGTGGGCCTGCGCAGCCTGCACGGTCGCGATGTTCTGCTTCGGTTCGGGCGTCGCGAGTTTTCCGGCGGTGATCGTGCTCGCCTTCGCGTTGCGCCTGCCGGCTCGCTGGTACGCGATCCCGACGGCGACATTGGCCATTTGTCTATTTTTATACCTGTTCGCGCTGCCCGGCGACCAGGGCGTGCGCAGCGTGCTCGCCTTCCGTCCGCTCGACAGCATTCTCGTCGCGGCGGACTGGATTTCCTCGCCGTGGGCGCGGCTCTGGCTCGGCCACGCGCCGCCGCCGCTCGAAGACTCGTTCACCAACGCGATGCCGTATGTGCGTCTTGGCCCGCAGGTCGTCGCCAGCGCAACGTGGCTGCAGGACGTGAGCGGCCTGTCCTGGCGCATGCTCACACGCATCACGGGCTTCCTCGGCATCGCACTGTTTCTGCTCGTGCTCGGCCGCTTCGCCTTCGTGCGCGCGGCGAGGCCGACGCGCCTGCAGGCGCTCGCGCTGATGTTCTGCCTGTTCGCGCTCGCCACCGCGGCGGTGATCAGCCTTGGCCGGCTCGACTATTTCGGCAAATATCCCGAACAGGTCTGGGCGGACCGCTACGTGGTCTGGCCGAATCTGTTCTGGTGCGGTCTGGCGATCCTGCTCGTGTTCGAAGTGCGGCGCCTGCAACGCAAGGTGCTCGCCGCCGCCGGCGCAGCGATGCTGATCGTTTTCCCGATCGTCGCGCTGCCCACCCAGTACGCCTATGCCGGATGGGCGGCCATCGTCTATCGCATGTCGCAGCAAGCGGCGGCAATCACCCGCAGCGGCCTGTTCGAACCGAACCTGTTTCCGAACGGCGACGATGCCAAGCCCGACGACGTGCAGCGCAGCCTCGCGCTGTTCCGGCAACGGCATCTGGCCATGTTCGCGGATGCGATGTTCGAACGAGTCGGCGGCGTCTGGAGCGGACCGACCGAACGTTCGGATCGTTTTGCCGCCGAGGCTCACGTCTACAACACATTCGACGATCCACTGTCCGGCATCCACGCCGCGCATTTCGAAGGCGAGGTCATCAGCGGTGTCGCCGAAATCCAGCGAGACGGCCAGCTTGCCGTGCTCGACGAAGACAACCGCATCGCCGGCCTCGCCGAGTTCAGCTACGTCGTGGGCGACAGCGCGCTGCTGTACGACACGCCGCGCAAGACCGGATTCGATGGCTATATCCGCGACTACCGCGACGACGGCCGCTATGCACTCGTGTTCCTGCCACGCGCGCAAGGCCCGGCTATACTTCTGGGTACTGTCGCCCCACATCTGCCGACAAGGGAATGAATGCGCCGCGTGGATCAAACGGCTTAAACCTCGTGGAAAACAAGAACGTGAATGGCACCATATCCTCGAAGCCAACCCACCGCTTCGTCTGTTTGGCATGTACTTCCGGTGCGGGCCATTTGGTTTTGGGTGATTGCAAAGACTACTACCTTGGCACCCCGTACACCGTCGACTACTGGGAATGCGAGTCCTGTGGCTTGGTGCAGCAGTCGCCCTTGCCGGAGGACACTTCGATCTTCTATGAAGCGTACCCGATCCATTCCGAGAAAGGCTTCATTTTCACCTGGTTCCGGAAGTTGCTGATGACGGGCGCCTACTACCCGGCCAAATCAACCGATACGCGGCAAAGGCTACTGGATTTCGGTTGCGGAGATGGATGGTTTCTCGAAAACTGCAAGTCAAAAAATTTCGATCTCCTGGGGTACGAACCCGAACCTTCACACGCCTCTCGCCTCGGTGATCGACTGGGCATACCGGTCGAATCCAATGTCGAAAATTTGTTGGCCGCGAATGCGGGAAAAATCGACATCTTGACGATGAATTTCGTCATGGAGCATTTGATCGACGTGAATCGTGTATTCGCCCAGGCGCAGCAGTTGGTACGTCCTGGCGGTGTTTTCTATTTTTCCGTACCGGATTTCAATTCCATCGAACGCCGGATCTTCGGAAAGAAATGGCACAACATCGACGCGCCGAGGCACATCAGTTTTCCCGACGCGCCGTTGATTGAAAAGCTGGCCGAGCGGCATGGCTTTCGCGTCGTCAAATCAAGCGGTTTGCCTTTCCTGAGCGGATTTGCCGCGAGCATCCCTGTGGTATTGACCGGCCGCTTTAGATACTGGCTGTTCCTGCTGTCAATTCCACTGTCGTATTTGTTCAACCTGGTATGGCGTACGAGTTGTCGTGGCTATTGGCTCGAAGCGACCAACGAAGGCAGCCTTGGCTGATTCGCTTCAATTCTCAGCCAGAGGAAAGTTTCGGACAATTCTTCACGATCCGGCGTGAATTCACCGACAGTGCCGCGCACTTCGTGCGCAGGCTGCATTGCTGGTCGACGTCACGTCTGCCGGCACGCGCGGCGCGGCTGAACGCCAACCGATGCCGTTTCACGGGACCGGCTCGATTTGCACATCGCGCAGATAGCTCCAGTCGCAGGTGTTGTTGGCCTGCATCGCGAACGCGATGCGCAGCGTGGCGGCGCGCGGCAGATGGAACGACTCGATGTCGAGTTCGCGCTCGGCGTTGTCCGCGGGCGCGGCAAACGGATTGATACGCGCCTGCCACAAGGCACGCGGCTGAGTGCCGAGCTCGCGGATGCTCGCCTCCGCCATCACGCCATCGGCGTGCCCCGCGATGCAACCGCCATCTGCCGCAGCGCGCTCGAGCAGCCCCAATGCGCCGCGCACGCGATACTCACCCGGCGCGAGGCTGAATTCGATCCACGCCGGCGCGTGCATGAATACGACGCGGTGACCGCGCTCGTTCACCACGTCGAATACCGCGCTCTGATCGCTGGCCGGCTGCGAGAAGCCCGGATAGGCAGCGCTTTCCTCCAGGGCGGAATGATCTTCCATCGCGAAAGGGCCGGTGAACGGCACCAGCGCGACGCGCACCTCCTGCGCGAACAGATTGGCCTGGCTGGAATCGACCGGGCTGATGCTCACTTGCGCCGCGCGCCGATCCGCATTTGCTCCAGGCGAGCGCGTCCAGTCGCGCGCGTCGAGCAGCAGCGGCGCGATCACGAATCCGCTCTGCGCGCCGCGCCGGAGCAGGCGGAAGGTCAACTGTTCCCCCGCCTGTGTCTGCAGATTCAACGCGAGCGGTGGTTCGCGCAGGAGGAAGGCGCGCAGACGCCCGAGCCAACTCAGCTGCACATCGGCAAAGATCAGCAACGGCGAATCCGACTGCGGCAGTTCGATCGGCTCTCCCAGGCGCGACTCCCTGTAGGCTGAGGCCGGCGGCAATGTGATCGGCGCAGCGTCGAGCGAAGTGCGTTCGAGCAGCAGATAACCGGCCTCGATGAGCCGCGGCCGATAGCGCTTGAGCAGCATCGCGAGCGCGAGACCGTCCTCCTGCATGGGAAAGCGCGCGTCGATCGCCTGCATCTTGAGGATGACGAAGCGTGGCGCCGCATCCCCGGAAAAATGGGCTTCGTTGAGGCGCAGCGTCGCGGCCGTATTGGCCTGGTAGCTCTGGAATACCGGGCGCGGGCGATAGTCGAGCTCGAGGCCGAGCGCCACGACCTGGTCGAGCATCAACACGTCCACCGATTCCCGGCCGACGGTCTCTGCGATGCGCGGCAGTTTGACCGAGGCACGCAGCGCTTCCCATTCGGCCTTGCGCGCGCGCTCGAAGCGCTTGAGTCCGCGGAGTACACGCAGATTCTGCGCCACGCTCGCGCCCGCCTCCGACACCATGGCACCGGGTGTCGCAGGCGAAGTGGCCAGAAACGCGGTCATGGACAGCAGCACAACGATCCCCGCCGCGACGGTCGAAGATCGCGCGCTGCGATACCGCCCCTCGCAACACAACGCCGCGAGCGGGATCAGGCTCGCGCAGGCAAAGAACATCGGCCAGTGATCGGCGCGCGTCAGGGATGCACGCCAAACGATGAAGCTGAGTGCGCCGAAGAATGCGAGCGTGAACCATGTGGCCCAGCTGCCGTATCGCGCGCGAACGATCCAGACCAGCGCGACCATCTCCACGATCTGCGCGGCGATGGCGAATGCCTCGAGCCTGCGATCGGCTTCCATGCTCATCGCCGGACCATAGCCGGAGACGATGTCGAAGCTTGTGGCCAGATAGGCGAACAGTCCGGACAGCTCCTGGCCGCTGGCCAGCCAGATGACGAGCCACGAAACCACTGCGCTGCCGCAGATCACCGCGGCGTCGGCGTAGCGTCGCCGGCACAGGCACCACGCGACCAGACACGAAACCCACAGCGCGAGAACCACCGTCGAGGTGAACTTGATCGAAGCGATTGCGGCGAGCAGAAAACCGAGCGCGGCCCACAACGGCCAACGCCGGCGCGCAACGGACTGCGCGCTGTTGACGACCACGGCGAAGGCGAACGCGAACGTTGCGTACCACGCCGCATCGCCGGCAATCCCGCGCAACCAGATCGCCACGACCGCGATCACCGCGAGCGCGATCCAGCCCGGCACGGCGCGCAAAGCCAGGGCGACGACGGCCGCCTGCCCGAGCGCGAAGAGTATCTGCGCCACGTCGAACAAACGATCGGCGCCGGGATAGTAAGACGCCATCGGGGTGAGGAAGCCGAGCGGACCGTAGGTGAAAACGATATCGCGGCCCCACTGCAGGCCGTGCAAGTGGGCCCAGCGCAGTACCATGCTCCAGGTCGGATCGAGATCCGACGAAGGACGTTCGCCGAAATGCAGCAGCAACAGGAAAACCGCAGGCAGCGTCCACCACATGCCTGCCCCGCGCCGCGACTGTGCCAGCGCGGCCGGATCGGCCGGGCGCTCGGCGGCGCCCCCCTGAAATATCATGATCTGCTCATTGTCTCGCGTGGAAGCGGCTTATTGTAGCCGCAGCTTCTTTGCCGCAGCAGGGCTCAACGCGCACGTTGCTCTTCCAGCGTCAACGCGACCTTGTCGCGCAGGTAGACCGGCAGCGCCGCCTCGGGCGCGAGGCCTTCGCCGTGGGCGAAGCGCGGCGCGGCCAGGCGCAGCACGGCACGCGCCTGCGGATAGCGTGCTCCGTCGGCGAATGCGGGCGGCGCCGGCAGGCGCGCGGCGAGCGCGTCGCGATACGCGGCCCAACCGCTGCCGACCACGCTCCAGCGCGCAAGTTGCACTTGTGGATTTTGCGGCAAAATCCACTTTTCCGCCGAGCCGACGGTCTCGTCCGAAACGGCCTCGACCAGACCGTCGGCCGTGCGCCGGAACGCGCCCGCGTAGATTTCGCCCATGCGCGCGTCGATCACGGCAAGGATCGCGCCGTCGCGCTGCGCCGCGGCGTCGGGAGCCTCCAGCGCGAGCGCGGCGAGCGAGGACACCGGCACGACCGGCAGGTCGAGCCCGAGCGCGAGACCTTGCGCGACCGAGATCGCGAGGCGCACGCCAGTGAACGCGCCCGGCCCGCGCCCGACCGCAATGCCTTGCAGGTCGTGGCGGGACAGGCCTGCCTCGGCGAGCAGCGAGGCGATCATCGGCAGGATCAGCTCGGCGTGCCGGCGCGGCGCGAATTCGCTGCGCTCGATGATCTTGCCGTCGATGCTCAGTGCGGCGGAGCAGGCTTCAGTGGCAGTGTCGATGGCGAGCAGGTTCATGAAGTGGCTCTTGTCTTCCCTTCTCCCGCCGGGAGAAGGTGGCGCGAAGCGCCGGATGAGGGAAAGGTCTCGCAAACAGTAAACGACTTCCAAGCGTGCGAGGTTCTCCCCTCATCCGCCCTTCGGGCACCTTCTCCCGGTGGGAGAAGGGAAGCGATTCGACTACGCGGCGGCATAACTATACCAATCCACCCGGCGCGTCAGATACATCAGCGCGGCGACCACGGCGAGCAGCGCGAGCGCGCCCATCAGCAGCGAATACTGTTCGCTGACGACGAGGCCGTAGAGCAGCGCGTAGATCAACGCCAGCGCCGCGCCCAGCGTCGCGCCCGCGCGCCATGCGTGCAGCACGGCCGCCGCGTAGCCGCCGACGAGCATCACCACGGCCGCTGCGGCGGCGAGGTAGGCGAAGGCGAAGCCGATCTGCTCCGACAACGCGAGCAGCACGACATAGAACGTCGTCAGCGCGAGACCGACGAGCAGGTACTGCACCGGATGCACGCGCAACTTCTTCAATACCTCGAAAAGGAAGAACGCGACGAAGGTCAGCGCGACGAACAGCACGCCGTACTTGCCCGCGCGCTCGTTCTGCTGGTACAGGTCGGCCGGCTGGTAGAGGTTCACCCCGAACGCGGACGCGGCCGGATCGATGCCGGCCTCGCCCTCCTGCCAGTGCTGGCCGTAGCTGCGGTTGAGGTCGAGAACCTGCCATTGCGCGGAGAAGCCCTTGTCGTCGATCGCGCGCTGCGCGGGCAGGAAGGCGCCGCCGAAACCGGGATTCGGCCACGCCGCGGCAAGGTGCGCTTCGGTCGTGCGCGCGAGCGGCAGGAATTGCAGGCTGCCGGTGCCGGCGAGGGTCAGGTTCAGCTCGAAGCGATGCGCTTCATCGTCCCGCGCAGCCTCGATCCAGCCGGAAACGTCGATCGGCAGCGCGATCGCGCGCATCGCGCCGTTGCCGTTGGCGGGACCGAACGCGCGCTCCGCCCCGTCGAGCTTCAGCGCCGAAATGCGGCGGATGCCGCGCACGTCGGCCAGCGGCAGGCGCAGCTCGGCACGATCGAACAGGTACGTCGTCTCGCGCGCCTCGTCGGGCACGTTCTTGAGGCCCTCGAGCGCGCGCAGGTCGCGGGCGAGGAACTGCCCCGAAATCTTCAGCTCGGCCGTGTATACCGGCGTCGAATAGATGCCGTAATGGCGCACTTCCGGCGCCAGCGTGCCGGCGATGTCGAGCCGGTCGGCGAGAACGATCTCGGTGCCGTCCTGGGTGATCCAGCCGTTCGACGTCTGCACGCGCACGCGCCTGGGGATCGCGAGCACCGGACCGCCGACGTTCTGTGCCGCGCCCCAGCGCTGCGCGATGTCGGCCAGCGCCTGCGCGCGCAAGCCGTTGCGTTCGCCGACCAATCCCTGCACCTGCGCGAGCGGGATCAACATCAGCATCGCGAGAAAGCCTGTGCCGAGCACCTTGAACGTCACGGATTGGCTGATCGTGGTGAACATATGACACTCCCTCGGAAAGTCGACGCCGAGCGATTGCAGCAGCGTCGACGGGCAAGATGCGGCGAAGGGCGCGTCGATGCGAAGACGTTGGCTGGCTTTTGTCGGGCGGCACCTGCACAACCCGCGATCATGTTTGCTCGTTCCGTGCGGATGACCATTGCCGGCCCTGAGCGGAGAAATGCCACGAGTCAGCGACAGTCGGGCTGGTCCATTTCCAGTCCCGGTCCCGAAGTTCCAAAGGCTCCTTCGTTGCTGTAGTGTTGACCACGCCGCAGCTGCCGCGTGCGTGCGCGGCTGCCGTGGCTACATATTCAATTGCGATGGAGCAGCGATTCATGTTTTTTGCAAAAAAACAGCCCCCCCCCCCCGCGCGCCCGCCGAGCCTTTGCATGAGATTGGGATCAAAACCGCGCACCCGAACGGACACTTCTATTCGCCGATAGTAGATCCGGCCGACATCGAGCCCGATCGGATCTGGCCCGCCAACCCGGAAATCCTCGGCATCGATTTCGACGATCGCGGGCACGAACGCATCCTGCGCGAAACGTTTCCGCGCTTCATGCCGGAATACGATTATCCCGAGCATCTCGATGAATCTCCCGAGCTTCGGCAGTTCTATACTCGCAATTCCCAATTCAGCTGGCTCGATTCGCGCGCACTGTTCGTACTGTTGCGCGAGTGGCGTCCGCGTCGCCTGATCGAAGTCGGATCGGGATTTTCCACCTTGCTCGCACTCGATGTGAATCGGCGCTTCCTCGGCGGCCGCTGCGAGATTACCTGCATCGAGCCTTATCCTCGCGCATTCCTCCGTGACGATACGCCGGATGGAAAACGCCTGATCGAGGAAAAAGTGCAGAATGTCGCATTGAGCGAGTTCGAGGTTCTCGACGCCGGCGATATCCTGTTCATCGATTCATCGCATGTCGCAAAAACCGGCAGCGATGTGAACTTCCTGTATTTCGAAGTGTTGCCCCGACTGAAGCCCGGTGTGCGCGTACACATTCACGATATCTTTCTTCCGCACGATTACATGCGCGAGTGGGTCATCGAAGAAAATCGCAGTTGGAACGAACAATATCTGCTGCGCGCGCTGTTGATGTACGGCAACGGCTTTCGCGTCGTGTTCGGCAGCAGCTACGCATACTGGCGCTTCCCCGAATTGGTGCGCGACGCGCTTGCGCATCCCGGAGGTCGCGCGTTCGCCGGTGGCAGCTTCTGGATCGAGCGCTGCTGATTTCCTCGCGCACGGCCCGCCTCGCCGTTGCGTCATGCGACGGGTTTGCGGGAACTACAAGGGTTGCGATGGACTGGATTGGTAGCAACGCGTCAACATCGCGAAAACTCCGTCGTCGACATCGAAACTGCGCTCGTCGAGGAGCGCGATCGACTGCACCGGAGTGCTGGAGTTGGTGAAGAACGCGGCGCGGAAACTGCCAGCTTCGGCGAGGCGGATCGTTCGCATGCGGCTGGCCGCACCGGCGCGCGCGAGGCCGGCCTTCAGCAACTGCATGCCCACGCCGTCGAGCTGCGGTGCATCCGGCCAGACTACGACGCCATCACGATCGACGAAGCCGATGTTCCAGATCGAACCTTCGCTGATGCAATCGTCCGTGTCGACGAAGAGCGCATCGTCGTAGCCGGCCTGCTGCGCCAGGCGTCGATAATGAAACAGTGGCAGAGTGCCGACGTGCTTGATCGCGGCAAGTTCGCGCGTGTAGCGGAACGACTTCAGGCGCAACGGCGTCGTCGCGCGTTGCGACGCCGCGGCGACGATCACGAGCACATCGACGGCAACCGGTTTGTCAGGGCGCTCGCGATCGAACGCGCGCGCGAACACGTTGACGCGCACGGACAACTCTCGCGTCTCGCCCGCAACGGCGTGACGCAGATACGCGCGCACGCGCTCGCGGTCGAGTTCGCTGCCGAACAGTTCGCGCGTCGCGCGCTGCAGGCGATCGAGGTGCAGGTCGAGGCCGCGCACCGCTCCGCGCTCGACGCGGAACGCGGTGAAATGGCCGTAGTTGGTCTGCACGAGGTGGCGCAGGTCGTCGGCGCTTGCGGACTCGCCGTTCAATTCGACGCGCGGGAGAGTCGCGCTGCTCATGCGGGAATCGAAGCGGGGTCGAAGAAACTCTGCACGTCGGCCAGCTCGCGCGTCAGCGGCATCGGCGGCAGGCTGCGCAGGAACAGTTTGCCGTAGGCTTTCGTCGTCAGGCGCGGATCGCACAGCATCAGCACGCCGCGGTCGGCGACGTCGCGGATCAGGCGGCCCGCGCCCTGCTTGAGCGCGATCACCGCGGCCGGCACCTGCCAGTCGAAAAACGGATTGGCGCCGCTCTCGCGCAGCGCGTTGAGGCGTGCGACGAGCACGGGATCGTCGGGCGCGGCAAACGGCAGCTTGTCGATGATCACGCAACTCAGCGCCTCGCCGGCGACGTCGACGCCTTCCCAGAAACTCGCCGCGCCGAGCAGCACGCCGTTGCCCGATTCACGGAATTCGGTGAGCAGCTGGTGCCGCGGCGCCGTGCCCTGGACGAAAAGTGGAAACGCGGAATCGGCCAGCAGTTCCGCCGCGCGACGCAGCGCCCGGTGCGAGGTGAACAACAGGAACGTGCGCCCGCGCGCCGCATCGAGCACGGGTCGCGCGGCGGCGATCACGCGCTCGGTGTAGTCCTGCGCATTTGGGTCGGGCAGCCCCTTCGGCACGTAGGCCAGGGCCTGGCGCGCATAGTCGAACGGGCTGTCGAGGGAGAGGCGCACCGGATCGTCAAGCCCTAGCTGGCGCGCGAAATGCTGAAAGTCGCCCGCGACCGACAACGTCGCCGAAGTGAAGATCCAGCTCGCGTGCGAGGCCTCGCGCAGCGCGCGCATCGGCGGGGCCAGGTCGAGCGGCGTGGCGTGGAACGAGAAGCCCTGCTGGAACAGCTCGTACCAGTGCACCGCATCGTGCGCGGCCCCGTCGAGCACGGCGTGCAGGCGCTGGCACAGGGCCTCGGCGCGCTGCCGCAGCGAATCCATGCCGCGCGAGCGTTCCGCGTGTGGAGCCAGCGCCTCGGCGAGTCTCTTCGCCGTTTCTTCCAGCTCGCGCAGTTCGTCCTGCGCGATACGGTCGTTCTCGATCAGCGCGAACGCGCCCTTGGCCGGCAGTCTGTCCAGCGCGAGACGCACTTTGCGCAGCGCCGGCGCGACCGCCTCGATCGGCTCCTTCAACGTGGCCAGCGCGCCCGCGACCGAGGCGCATTCGGCCAGCGCGTCCTGGGCCAGCTCGGTGATCTGGCGCGACGTGACGCTCGTGGAGAAAAACACGCCCGCCAGTTCAGGGATCTGGTGCGCCTCGTCGAGGATGAACGCCTGCGCGCCGGGCAGGATCTCGCCGAAGCCCTCCTGCTTGATCGCGAGGTCGGCGAACAGCAGATGATGATTGACGACGACGAGGTCGGCCTCCTGCGCCGCGCGCCGCGCCTTGACCACGAAGCAGTCGCCGAACATCGGGCATTCCGCGCCGAGGCAGTTCTCGGCGGTCGAGGTCACGCGCGGCCACAGCGGCGAGTCCTCCGGCACCTCGGCGAACTCGCCGCGATCGCCCGAACCCGTCCGCTTCGCCCACGCGCGGATCGCCTGCAGATGCGCGACCTGTTCGCGCGACGTCAGCCGTCCGTCGCGCGCGACCTGGTCGGTGCGGTACAGGCACAGATAATTCGCGCGCCCCTTGAGCAGGCTGGTCTTGAGCCGCGCGCCGATCGTCGCGCGCACGCGCGGCAGGTCGCGATGGAACAACTGGTCCTGCAGCGTCTTCGTCCCGGTCGACACGATCACGCGCTTGCCCGAGCGCAGCGCCGGCACGAGATAGGCGAAGGTCTTGCCCGTGCCGGTGCCGGCTTCGGCGATCAGCATCTCGCGGTTCGCGATCGCCTCCTCGACCGCCTCGGCCATGACCTGCTGCGATTCGCGCGGCGCGAAGTTTTGCACTTCGTGCGCGAATGGACCGTCGCGGCCGAGCAGCTCACGCGCGCTCTGAGGGTGGTTCATTGCGCTTGCGCTCCCTCGCGCCCGCTCGGCGTTGCTCGCTGCATCCGCAGTTCGCCCTTCGGGCCATTCGCCGCGCGGATGTTCGCTTCGGCATCCTGCGTTCGCAGTCCGGCGCAAGCTAAAGTCCAACTCCTGATTCTTGTCATTCGCGTCCGTTCGCCTTTCCGCGCGCGTCCGGCGCGCGGGTCACTTTCTCTTGCTTGTGCAAGAGAAAGTAACCAAAGAGAACACACCCCGGATGCCGCGCCGCCTGCGGCGGTGCACGAGGTCAGGCCGGGGTTCGTTGAACGCACGTCCCTGTACGTGCAACGAACTCGCGCGCATCGTGCGCGCGATCCTGCGGACATTTCCGCCCTGCCCTCGCCGCGGCAAACGGGGACCCGAAGATCACGAGCCGGATCAAGAGCACCACCTTCCGCCCTGCGGGCACCTTCCCCCGCTGCGCAGGGGAAGGAATAGCTTCGCTTTCCGCTTTTGTTTTTGTCTTTTGCTCTTGATCTTCCTCCCCCTTTACCGCACCGAGCATCGCAGGCGGCGGCGGGGGAAAGGCGCGCATGTCCGAGCGCAGGGATGCGCGAGTTCGCGCCGGCCCGCCGCCGCCGAGAAGCGCAGGGCACTTTCGCGCAGCGAAAGTGCGGTGTTGGGGGCGCATTCTCTTTGGTTCCTTTCTCTTGTGCGAGCAAGAGAAAGGAACCCGCGCGCCGGACGCGCGCGGAAAGGCGAAGGGACGCGACCGCAGAAGAATCAAGAACAAAGGCACTGGATTCCCGCCAGGAACTTGCGGGAATGACAAGCAGGGGCAAAGCAAGAACTGAATTCCTGCCTGCGCGGAACTGCGAGGGCAGGATGCCGAAGCGAACACTCGCGCAGCGAATGGCTCGAAGGGCGAGCTGCGGACGCAGCGAGCAATGACCAGCGAGAGCGGCAGCCAAGCGCAGCGCCAACGTGTCAATAGCGCGCCGGCGCCGCCTGCCGACAGGTCGCGACCATCTGTTGCGCCTGTGCCGCGCCGGCGGCGTCGCCGAGTGCGCTGCGCACCTCGACCAGGGTCTGCTGGTTGCGCGCGCAGATCGCGCCGACCTTGGGTCCGCTGTCGTAGGCCTTCTGCGCGATCTCGCCGGCCTGGCGCCATTCGCGCGTCTGGATCAGCAGCTCGGCCTCGAACTGGAGGATGTCGGGCGCGGGGCCGGCGATCTTCTCCGATTTGCGCACCGCATCGAGCGCCTGCGCGGGCTGCGCCTGCGCTTCGAGGTCGCGCGCCTGCTTGAGCAGGCCGTCGACGGCGGGGTCGCGCAGCGGCTTCACTTCGACCGCGGATTCAAGCTTGGCGCCGGCCGCGCGGATCGTCGTGACCGCGGCGGTCGGGTCGCGATCGGGTCTGGCCGCGGCCTTGGCTGGCGGCGCGGGTTGCGAGCAGGCGACGAGCAGCGCACTTGCCGCAACGACACAAAGTACAAATCGGGAAAATTGCATTTCTATACCTGGCTTGGGCCTCTTTCCCGCAGGAACAGAGGTTGGAATGAAGGAAGAGCCTTACATCATAGTCGCGGAATGGCGAATTGGAAGGCTCTTCCCTCATCCGCCCTTCGGGCACCTTCTCCCGGCGGGAGAAGGAAAGCCAAATCAGTTTCCGCCGAAAAGCGACCGGATCTCCTGCATCACGCAGTGATCGGTTTCGGTCGGAGCGAAACCGGCCATGAACGGCAGCTGGCGTGCGCCGGTGCACTGCTCGTCGGTGCGCTGGCCCGATTGCGGGTTGACCGTGGCCATCTCGATGCCGTCGAGCGGAACGGCCAGCGGCGCGCTCGGCAGCCTCTTGAACAGCGCGACCCATGCGGCGACGCCGCCGCTCCAGCTCCACAGGCCGGTCACCTTGTTGTCGTCGCGGCCGACCCAGATGACGGCGAGGTGCGAACCGGTGAAGCCGGCGAACCAGGCGTCGCGCTGCGAGTCGCTCGTGCCGGTCTTGCCCGCCGCGCGCAAGGCGCCGAGGCCCTGGTCGGCAATCGCGTGCGCGGTGCCATGCGCGGCGACGTCCTGCATGGCGAACGTGACCAGTCGCGCCGGCTGGATGTAGTTGCCCGCGCCGGACTTCACGCCGTAGCGCGCAAGCGCCCTGCCCTGCGCGTCGACCACGCCGCGCAGCGCGCGCAGCGGCAGCGCATGGCCGTCGGCGGCGAAGTACTGGTAGAGCTGCGCGACCTGGAACGGCGACAGGTCGACCGCACCGAGCAGAAGCGAGGGGTTCGGGTTGATCTCGGCGTCGAGGCCGAACGACTCGAGCAAGCCGCGGATCTTCGCCAGGCCGAGGGCGAGGCCGAGATGCACGGTCGCGAGATTGTACGAATGCGCGAGCACGTCGATCATCGGCACCTGGCCGTGGCTTTCGTGGTCGTCGTTCTGCGGCGTCCAGCGCGAACCGTTCGGCATCGCCATGTCGACCGGCGAATCGTCGAGCAGCGTGGCCAGCGAATACTTGTCCGGCTGCGCGAGCGCGACGAGATTGACAAAGGGTTTCACCAGCGAGCCGATCGGCCGGCGCGCATCGAGCGCGCGGTTGAAGCCCGGGTCGGCCGGATCGCGTGAACCGATCAGCGCCTGCACCTCGCCGTCGCGCGCGCCGGTGACGACCATCGCGCCCTGGGTCTCGGCCTGCTTCCTGCCGAGGCCGTCGAGCGTCTTCGTCAACGCCGCCTCCGCGAGCGCCTGGGTCGACGGCGCCAGCGTGGTGTAGACGACGAGACCGGCGCGCTGCAGCTGCGCGTCGGGGTAGTCGCGGGCCAGTTGCTGGCGCACGAGGTCGAGGAAGGCCGGATAGCGATTGCGCGGCAGGCCGGGCGTATCGGCCACGCCAAGCCTTTCCGCGCGCGCCGACTTGAGCGTGTCCGCGTCGATCAGGCCGGTGTCGTGGAACGCGGCGAGCACGACGTTGCGCCGGTTCAGCGCAGGCTCGGGGTTGCGCCGCGGATCGTACAGGCTCGGCCCCTTGACCATGCCGACGAGCAGCGCGATCTCGGCCGGCTTCAAATCCTTCGCGTCGCGGCCAAAATAGAATTCGGCCGCCGCGGCGAAACCATGCACCGCCTGGCCGCCCTGCTGGCCGAGGAAGACTTCGTTGCAGTAGGTCTCGAGGATGCGGTGCTTGTCGTAGCGCGCCTCGATCAGCAGCGCGATGATCGCCTCGTTGAACTTGCGCGTGAACTTGCGGCTGTTGTCGAGGAACAGGTTCTTGACCAGCTGCTGGGTCAGCGTGCTGCCGCCCTGTACGGCGTGCCCGGCGAACAGGTTCGCGAGCGTCGCCCGCGCGATCGCGAACGTGTTGACGCCGTGGTGGTGCTTGAACTCGCGGTCCTCGACCGCCTGCAGGCCGGCGACGAGCAGCGGCGGCAGTTGCTCGAGCTTGACCACGCGGCGCTCTTCCTGCTCGGCGCCGTAGAGCGTGGCGATGCGCGCTGGATCGAGGCGCGCGTAGTCGAGCGCGGCTCCGGTATCGGCGTCGCTGACGCTGGCGACCGCGTTCGCGGTCAGCGTCAGCGCGACGCGGCGCTGCTTCTGCGCGCCCTGCGCATCGACGAACGCGCGCCGTGCGATGACGAACTTCGCGCCTTTGCGCGCATAGGTACCCGGAACTTTCGCCGCCGCATCGGCCTCGTAGCGTGCAGCGTCGAGTTCGAGCAGCAACGCATCGGTCGACATCGGCATGCCGGCGCGCAGTTCGAGCGGGCGCGCATAGACGCGGCTGGGCAGGTCCCAGGAAAAATCGTCGAATCGACCGCGCAGCTGCGCGTCGAGGTTGTGCACGTACAAAGGCAGGAAGCCGAGCGCGAAGCCGAAACCCAGCCAGAACGGCACGCGCAGGAAGCGCCAGACGAAACCCAGGGTTTGCAGGAGGCCGGACAGGAAGGACAATGCGCAGGTCGAAGTCGATGGGATCGCGAAAAGTCTACCCGATCCGCCGCAATGCCGAGCCTGCGCGATGACTTTGCGCGCCGCATCCGCGATAATTTCGCCGTTTTGCCACAACTGGCCCCGGATTCCGCCCTCTCGCGCCGGTTCCCGGGCCAGGGGCACGCAACGGATCTTGCCTTGACCGAACCCAATACCACGAATCGACTGCGCCTGTGCGTGTTCGGCGCGCAGGCCGCAAGCGCGGAATGGCTGGCTCGCGTGAGCGAGGACAGTGCAGGCGCGCCGCTCGAGCTTTTCGGCCCCTCCGGCGCACAAGCCGGCACCGCGGCGAGCGACGCGCTCGCGCGCTTCGCGGACGACGGCGCCGCGGCCGTGCTGCGCGCCGCCGCGCAGGCGTGGCCGGGCGAGAACCTGATCCTGCTGCGCGCGAATACCGTGTTGCCGCCGTTGTGGTTCGTGCGCCTCGCGAATGCCCTCGGCGGCGATGTGCTGGTCGCCTCGCCGCTCGACAACGTCGATCCCGCGCGCTCGCCGCTGGCGATCGGCGCACGCAGCGATGCCGATGCGCAAACGATCGACGCGCTCTGCCATGCCTACGGCCGCGGCG
The DNA here is from genome assembly GCA_018240505.1 of Pseudomonadota bacterium. Taxonomy (GTDB): domain Bacteria; phylum Pseudomonadota; class Gammaproteobacteria; order Xanthomonadales; family Rhodanobacteraceae; genus Rudaea. Next base: position 4,435 of record JAFEFQ010000265.1, on the reverse strand, counting down.
AGGCGATCGCGGCCTCGGCCTGGTCGCCGCTGCTCAGCGCCTGGAACGGCGCGAACCTGCGCCGGGCCGGCGCGGAAAAAGTGCAATCGTATACTTTGCCGCAGACTTTGGCGCCGTTGCGCGGCGTGATGCTCGACCATCTCTACGTCGCCGACCCGGCGCGTGCGCTGCGCGGACCCGCGCCGGTGCCGCCCGGCGGCGACGCGCGACCGCCTTCGCCGCTCGGCGAACTGCGCGAGAAGGTATGCGCGGCGCTGGCCTCGGACGCGACATCCGCCGCGCGCGGCGCGGGCGGATCGTCTTTGGTGCGAGACGCAGGCAAGCCGCGTGCCTACTACGGCCTCGACGGCAGGCCGGTCGTGCTGCACCTGCTGCATGGCTGGGGCGGCGGCGCCGAACGTTTCGTGCGCGACCTCGCAGGAATCGACTCCGCAAGACACCACCTTATTCTGCGCGCGCGAGGTAACTTCCCGCGCCGCAGTTACGGCGAATCGCTGGAATTGCTCGACGCGGCGTTTTCCGCGCCCGCGCTGCGCGACCTTGCATTGCCCGATCCGATCCGCAGCACCGCGACCGGGGACGCGGCCTACCAGGCCTTCCTCGCCGAAGTCCTGCGCGATTTCCACGTCGATGCGCTGCTGATCTCCTCGCTGATCGGCCACAGCCTCGACGCATTGCGCACGCGACTGCCGACCCTGCTCGTCACCCACGACTACTATCCGCTGTGGCCGATCCTGCATCGCGATTTCGGCGATGCGCAGCTCGCCTTCGACGACGCGCAGCTCGTCGCCGACCTGCGCGACGCGCGCGACGGCTTCGAGTTCGCCGAGCGCGACGCCGACACCTGGCGCAGCCTGCGCGCGGCCTACGTCGCAGCCGTGATCGCCGCGAACGCGCACATCGTCGCGCCGAGCCGGTCCGCGCTGGCCAACCTGTTGCGCATCGAGCCGCGCTTCGCCTCGCTCGGCGCGAGCGTGATCGCGCACGGCCTCGCGCCGTGGCCGCCGGGCGCGCCGGTGCCGACGCCGGCGCCGCCCGAGCGCGATCGCCTGCGCCTGGTCGTGCCCGGCCGCGTACGCCGCGGCAAGGGCGCCGAACTGCTGCGCGCGGCCCTGCCCGGGCTGCGCGAGCATGCCGACATCTTCCTGCTCGGCGCCGGCGCCGAAGGCGAACAGTTCTTCGGCGAGGCGAACGTCCACGTCGTGCTCAACTATGCGCGCGAAGACCTGCCCACCCTGCTCGCGCAGGTGCGTCCCGACGCGGCGCTGCTGCTGCCCACAGTCGCGGAAACCTTCAGCTACACCCTGTCGGAGATGGCCAGCCTCGCCATCCCGGTCGTCGCCAGCGGACTGGGCGCGCTCGCCGAGCGCATCGACGATGGCGCTACCGGGTGGCTGGTCGCGCCCGACGCCCGGGCCGTCGTCGAGCGCATCGCGACACTGGCAACCCGGCCGGCGGCGATCGCGGCGGCGCGCGAACGGCTCGGCGCCATCGCGCCTCGCGACCTGGCGCAGATGGCCGGCGACTATGCCGCGTTGCTGCCGCAGGCGGCGCGACACCCCTCGCCTGTACCGGCACGCGATCCCGCTCCGGATGCGCTCAGCGCGCAGGCGCGTGCGGGGCTGCTCGGCGAGGCGCAGCGCAGGAACACCGAACTGCGTCATGAGATCGCGCAGCGGCAGGAAGAATTGTCGCAGCGCATCGAATGGGCGCTCTCGCTCGAGCGCGCCGCGCGCCACGGCCAGAAAGTCATCGCCGAGCGCGACCAGACGATCGTCGAACGAACGAAATGGGCGCGCCAGGCCGCCGCGCGCGAACGGCTCGCGCACAAGGCACTGGACGAGCGCACGCGCTGGGCACAGGCACTCGACACCGAATTGCAGGACATGCGCGTCGAGTACGGCAGGCTCGACAACGCGCATGCCCAGTTGTGGCAGGACTTCGACGAACGCACGCGCTGGGCGCTGCGACTCGACAACCAGGTTCAGGAAATGTTCGCAAGCACCTCATGGCGCATCACCCGCCCGCTGCGCTTCGTCATGCGCAAGCTGCGCGACACACGCACGCGCATCGCCTTCCAGCTCAAGCGCGTGCGCAGCGCCGGCGTGCGCACGCGCGGCAGCCTCGCCCGCAGAGGCTTGCTCGGCACTTTCCGCCGCATCGGCGACGAGTTCGCGCGCAAGCGCGGCGCGCCGGTACCCGCACCGATCATCGACGCGCCGCCCACGCCGGCCGCGCCCGATGCGCCGCTGGAGGCTTTCGCCGTACCGGGCTCGGCCCAGCCCAGGGTCAGCATCGTCATCCCGGTCTACAACAAGATCGAGTACACGGTCGCCTGCCTGCGTTCGCTCGCCGAACACGCGGGCACGATCGCGTTCGAGGTCATCGTCGTCGACGACTGCTCGGCCGACACGACACCGACGCAGCTCGCGCAGATCGAAGGCATCCGCGCGCTGCGCAACGAGCGCAACCTCGGCTTCATCGGCTCGTGCAATGCCGGCGCGGCCACGGCGCTCGGCGAGTACGTGCTGTTCCTCAACAACGACACCGTGGTGACCCGCGGCTGGCTCGAAGCGCTCGTCGCCTGCTTCGACGAGGAGCCGGATGCCGGACTCGTCGGCGCCAAGCTCGTCTATCCGGACGGGCGCCTGCAGGAGGCCGGCGGCATCGTGTTCCGCGACGGCTCGGGCTGGAATTACGGGCGCTTCGGCAATCCCAACGATCCGCGCTACGAATTCCGGCGCGAGGCCGACTACTGCTCGGGCGCGGCGATCATGCTGCGGCGCGAATTCTTCGACGAACTCGGCGGCTTCGACACGCGCTATGCGCCGGCCTACTACGAGGACACCGACCTCGCCTTCGCCGTGCGCGCGGCGGGCAAGAAGGTGTTCTACGAGCCGCGCTCGGTCGTCGTCCACTTCGAAGGCGTCACCTCGGGCACCGACACCGGCGGCGGCATCAAGCAGTACCAGGTCGTGAACCGCGAGAAGTTCCTCGCCAAATGGAAGGATGCGCTCGCGCGGCAGCCGGCGCCGATCGACTCCGAGAAGCTCGCGCCGGCCGCGGCGAACTTTCGCCATCCGCGCCACGTGCTCGTGATCGACGCCTACACGCCGACGCCGGACCAGGACTCCGGTTCGCTGCGCATGACCAACCTGATGCGCCTGCTGCGCGAGGCGGGCTGGCGCGTGAGCTTCCTGCCCGACAACTGGGCGCATGCGGAAAAGTATACCGAGGGCCTACAGTCACTGGGAGTCGAGGCGCTGTACCACCCGTTCTTCGGCGATCCCGCGGCGTGGCTGCGCGACAACGGCGCCGCGCTAGACGCGGTGGTCCTGTCGCGCCACTACGTCGCGAGCAACTATCTCGACCTCGTGCGCGTGTACGCGCCGCGCGCCACGGTGATTTTCGACACGGTCGACCTGCACTACCTGCGCGAACAGCGCAGCGCCGAACTCGAAGGCAACGCCGAACTCGCGCGCCAGGCGGCGGCGACGCGCGAGGCTGAATTCGAGCTGATGCGCGAGTGCGACATCACCCTCGTCGTCAGCCCGGTGGAGAAGGCGATCCTCGCGCGCGAGGTACCCGAGGCGCGCGTCGAGGTGCTCAGCAACGTGCACGAGATCTATGGCCTGCGCCGCGGCTACGCCGAGCGCAGCGACCTCGTCTTCGTCGGCGGCTTCCAGCATCCGCCGAACGTCGACGCGATGCAGTGGTTCGTGCGCGAGGTGTTCCCGCTCGTGCAGGCGCGCGCGCCGCAGATCCGGCTGCACGTCATCGGCAGCAAGGTCGTCGACGAAATTCTCGCCCTCGCGAGCGAACGCGTGATCGTGCACGGCTACGTCGAGGACATCGCTCCGTACATGGACGGCTGCCGCGTCTCGGTCGCGCCGCTGCGCGTCGGCGCCGGGGTCAAGGGCAAGGTCAACATGGCGATGAGCTACGGCCTTCCCGTGGTCGCGACGACGACCGCGGTCGAGGGCATGCATGTGCAAGCCGGCAGCGACGTGCTCGTCGCCGACGCGCCCGCCGATTTCGCCGAAGCGATCGTCCGCCTCTACGCCGACGAGACGCTGTGGAACACGCTGTCGGCGAACGGTCTCGCCAACGTGCGCGCGCATTTCTCGTTCGATGCGGCGCGCGCGGCGCTCAAGGTGATCCTGCCGGGCTGACTCACTCTCTCTTCGTCTTTCCAGCGCGAGCTGGACTGAGCAGGCGGAATGCCCTGGCGAGTGTTCGCGCGGCGAATGGGCGAGGGCCGAGCTGCGGATGCGGTCTGTAATCCAGTGTCTTTGCCTTTGCTCGTCATTCCAGCGCAAGCCGGAATCCAGCTTTCGATTCTTTCGCGACCGTGTCCGTTCGCCTTTCCGCGCGCGTCCAGCGCGCGGGTCACTTCTCTTTGCTTGCACAAAGAGAAGTAACCAAGAGAAATGCA
>JAFEFQ010000264.1 GCA_018240505.1 Pseudomonadota bacterium | reverse complement strand
TTGCCCGGCGCGCGCGGCGCGAGCTTGTCGATCGCGTCCTGCATGCGCTGCGCCTGCGCGTACAGCACCTGCTCGGGCGAACCGACATTGGCCGGCCAGACGATGGGCTGGTCGGCGCTGTCGTCGTTTTCGATCGCGGCTTTTGCCGGCGCCGGCGCATCGGGCGGATGCGTGCCCAAGGCGGCCGCGCCGACGCTCACGCCCACGGTGAAGGCGAGGAGGAAGACGAGGAGCAAGCGGGCGGTCGTGCGGATCAAGGCCGGATTGACGCTGCAAAACGGTGCAATAGCGATATTTTAACAAATTTCACGTTGCACTGCAGCGAATGAAATTTCGTTTGTCCGGCGTGGCGACGGACCTCGGCCGCGGTGGCCGCGGCTCCGCATGCAAATCGACTTCCGGAAATCAGCCTAACCGACTGAAATCCGGCTGAAATTGCCAACCTGGTCGTGCCGGCTCGCAGGCACCTCGGCGGGTGGACGCACCAACTGGGTGGTCTGCAGTCCGGCCGCGGCGGCGGCATCGAGCTCCTGGACGATGTCGGACAGGAACAGGATCTGATCCGGCGCAATCCCGATCGCCGCGGCGATGCGCCGGTAGGAATCGACTTCGCGCTTGCCGCCGATCTCGGTGTCGAAGTAGCCCGAGAACAGCGGCGTCAGGTCGCCGGCCTCGCTGTGGCCGAACAGCAGCTTCTGCGCCGCGACCGAGCCGGAGGAATAAACGTACAAGTGGATTCCTTGCTTTTTCCACTTTTGCAGATTTTCCGCCACCTCGGGGTAGACGTGGCCCTTGAACTCGCCGCTGGCGTAGCCGTCTTCCCAGATCAGCCCTTGCAGCGCCTTGAGCGGCGTCGCCTTGCGGTCCTCGTCGACCCAGCGGACCAGCAGGTCGATGATTTCCTGCTGGCTCGCGGAGACGAGCCCCGCTTCGCGCGCGGCCTCGTGCAGCCAGTGCTGCACCTCGGGGCGATCGGTGTGGGTCACGACGAACGCAGGCAGCTTCTCGCGCGCGTACGGGAACAGCACGTCCTTGACGAAGTCGATCGAACTCGTCGTGCCCTCGATGTCGGTGACGATGGCGCGGATCATCGGTTGGTCGGCTCCTTCGCGTGTTCGATATGCGCCGAATAGGCGGCTTCGATCGAGCGTTTCACGCCGACCGGGTCCGCGACCCGGGCGAAGAGCACGCTGCTCTCGCCGCGGCCGGTGACGTGCACGTTGCCGTAGCCGAGCAGGCGCCCCCAGGTGCTTTGTTCTAGGTCGACCGTCTCGATCGCGCTGAGCCGCACCTCTTCGGTCTCGCGGCCGACGATGCCGGTCTTGTGCACCACGCGCGCGGTCGTGACGCCGAGTTCGATGCCGCGCAGGCGCAGCCACTCGTAGATCGTGATGAAGATGCCGACGACGACCGGGATCAGCACGACGCCGAGCAGCAGGCGCCCCTTCGCCGTCCAGTGCAGGGCGAAACGCGCGACGATGGTTTCGCCAGGAGCGAGCGATTCCTCGATGTAGCTCATGCGGCCAGCGGCTGCGCGGCCAGGCGCGGGAAATTCCCGGCGATGTCGCTGCCGGTGAAGTTGGCCACCCAGCCTTCCTTGTTGGTGAACAGGCGGATCGCGATGAAGTAGGGCGCCTCGCTCATGTCGAACCAGTGGCGCGTGCCGTCGGGCACGCCGATCAGGTCGCCCTGCACGCACAGCACCTCGTACACTTTTTCGCCGATGTGCAGGGTGAACTGGCCGCGGCCGGCGACGAAGAAGCGCACCTCGTCTTCCGAATGCGTGTGCTCGTTGAGGAACTTCGCGCGCAGCGCGGCGCGGTCGGGGTGGTCGGGCGTGAGGCTGATCACGTCGACGGCCTGGTAGCCTTCCTCGCGCTGCAGGCGCTCGATGTCGGCGCGGTAGGCGGCGATGACTTCGTCCTGGCTCGCGCCCGGTGCGACGGGTTTTCCCGCCTCCCACTGCTCGAAGCGCACGCCGACGGCGCCGAGTTCGCGCGCGATATCGGCGTGGCGGGTGTGCGTCGACAGCGGCGTGCGGCCGTCGCTTTCGGAATAGATGCGCAGTTCGCTCATGATCTCGATCCTCACTGTCTCAATCGGCGCAGGTCCAGCTCACAGTTGAGCAGGAATTCGAACGCCTCGATGTGGCGTTCGGTTTCGGCCATGTCGCGGCCCCAGGTGTAGATGCCGTGGCCGTCGATCAGATAACCATATAGCGGCTTGCCCGCGTCAATCCAAGTGTCCACCTTTTCCACGAGCTCGGGCATGTGCTGCGTGTTCGGAAAAACCGGCAGATCCAGCCGCGACTCGTGCGTGGTGTGGCCGGCGATCGCCTTCTGCAGCTCGTAACCCTCGAAACGGATCACGCCCTCGCGCGCGTACAGGCGCGAGGCGACCGTCTGCGTGCGCGAGTGGGTGTGCAGCACCGCGTTCGCCGCCGGAAAGCGCGCGTAGATCTGCGTGTGCAGCAGCGTTTCGGCCGAGGGGCGCGCGGACGTGGCGACCGCCTTGCCGTCGCGATCGACGACCATGATGTCGTCCGCGCTCAGCGCGCCCTTGTCGCGGCCCGAGATCGTGATCGCGAGATGATCGGCGTCGAGGCGCATCGAGAAATTGCTGCTCGTCGCCGGGGTCAGGCCGAGTGCGCCGAGCTTGCGTCCGGCTCTGGCGATCGCCTCGGCGCGTTCGGCGAATTGTTGCGCGGTGTAGCTCAAGGGCTGCTCCGTGGGTTTCTTGCAATCAGGGCGGGCAGGCACTATAGCGGATGGCTGCGGCGAACACATGTCCGGAAGCCGCGTGACCTGCCAGGCTGCGAGTGGAATCGCGACCTTGAAATGGAGCTGCCATGAATATCGATATTTCCGATCTGTCCGCGGCCGAACTCGACGAGTTGATCGCGCGTGCCGCCGCGCGGCGCGCGATGCTGGAGCCCGCGCAATCGGTGCAGCCGCCGGAAAAGGCCGAGGCGGTCGTCAACCCGGCCTGGCACACCTCGCCGCTGCCGAACGGCGTGCTGTTCATGCTGCGCCATCCGGGCCTGGGCTGGCTCGGCTTCGCGCTGCCGCACGAACACCGCGTACACCTGGCCTCGTTGTGGCTGCACCAGTCGCTGTTGTACAAGCCGGTCGAGCCAGTGACACCTGTCGCCACTGCGGCCGCGGTCGCGCCGGGCTTCGGCACCGGCGGCAGCGGCACGATGCACTGAGGCGACGCGCGCTTGCTGCGGCTGCGGATTGAACCGCACGGCCGCAACAACTAGATTGCGCCTCACGTTTTGCCCCGGAGGAAGGTTGGATGAACGTCGCTGCCGCCGCAGTTCCCGCCGCTTCCGCGCCTTCGCTGACCGCGCTGCAGAGGCTGAAGTCGATCATCGGCGGCTCGATCGGCAACCTCGTCGAATACTACGACTGGTACGTCTACACCTCGTTCTCGCTGTATTTCGCCAAGTCGTTCTTCCCGCAGGGCGATGCGGTGGCGGAGGCGCTCAGCGCGGCGGCAGTGTTCGCGGTCGGCTTCCTGATGCGGCCGATCGGCGGCTGGTACTTCGGCCGCTACGCCGACCGCCACGGCCGTCGCGCCGCGCTGATGCGCTCGATCGTGCTCATGTGCGCGGGCTCGCTGCTGATCGCCGTGTGCCCGGCCCATGCGAGCATCGGCGTCGCCGCGCCGATCCTGCTCGTGCTCGCACGCCTGCTGCAGGGCCTGAGTCTCGGCGGCGAATACGGCAGTTCGGCGACCTACCTGTCCGAGATGGCGACGAGCAAGCACCGCGGCTTCTGGTCGAGCTTTCTCTACGTCACCCTGATCGCCGGACAACTGACCGCGCTCGCCGTGTTGATCGTGTTGCAGCAGTGGGTGCTCACCGAGGACCAGCTCAAGGCCTGGGGCTGGCGCATCCCGTTCGCGATCGGCGCGGGAATCGCGCTCGTCGCCTTGTACCTGCGCCGCAACATGGCCGAGACCGCCGCCTTCACCGGCAGCCGGGGCAAGCCGGAAGTGAAGCGCAACGAAGGCTCGCTCGGCCTGCTGGCCAGGCACTGGCGCGCGGCGCTGATCGTGGTCGGCCTGACCATGGGCGGCACGCTGGCGTTCTACACCTACACGACCTACATGTCGAAGTTCCTCGTGCTCAGTGTCGGCCTCTCGAAGGAAACCGCGACGCTGGTCAACGCGGCGACGCTGTTCGGCTACATGCTGCTGCAGCCGCTGGTCGGCGGCCTGTCCGACACCATCGGCCGGCGCCCGATCCTGATCGCGTTCGGCGTGCTCGGCACCTCGCTGACCGTGCCCGTGCTGACGACGCTGCAGGCGACAAAGGATCCGTATGCGGCGTTCGCGTTGATCATGCTGATGCTGCTCGTGGTCTCGGGCTACACCGCGATCAACGCCGTGGTCAAGGCGGAGTTGTTTCCGGTCGAGATCCGCGCGCTCGGCGTCGGCCTGCCGTACGCGTTGGCCGTCGCGATCTTCGGCGGCAGTGCCGAAACCGTGGCGTTGTGGTTCAAGCAGGCCGGCCACGAGAGCGGCTTCTACTGGTACGTCACCGCCTGCATCGCCTGCTCGCTGCTGGTCTATGTGTTTCTGCCGGATACCAGGAAGACCTCGCTGATCGAAGAGTCGTGATTTTTCGCGCGATCTCGCCAACTGAGACGCGGCGCTGTCACAATCGTCGCCTGACAGTTTGCGATGGATAAGCGGTGTCGACGATTCCGAACGAAACTGCCCTCTGGGGCCTGATTGCGTTGGTCGCTTTTGTACTCGGCGCGCTGATCGCGTGGGCGCTCGTACGTGCGCGGGCGCATGCGGCCGGGCGCGCGAGTCGCGATGCCGAGGTCACGCAGCTCGCCTCCGAGCGCGACGCGGCGCTCGACGACGTGCATCGCTTGCAGGGCGAGCTCGACGGCGTCAGCGCCGAGCTGGCCGAGCAGCGCAGGACCCTGTTCGCGCTCGGCAACGAACGCGCGACTCTCGCTGGCCGCCTCGAGCGCCTCGGCCAGCTCGACGCCGAACTTTCCGCGGCGCGTGCCGAAGCGTCGAAGTGGCGCGAAGCCACGCAGCGCGCCGAGCAGCGCATCACCGAAACCGCCACGCGCGCGCAGGAGCAGCATCAGGCCGCCGCCGACAAGATCGCGCTGCTCGAACGCGTGCGCGAAAACCTGAGCGATCAGTTCAAGGCGCTCGCCGGCGACCTGCTCGAAGAAAAGAGCAGGAAATTCACCGAGCAGAACCAGTCCCAGCTCGGCAGCCTGCTCACGCCGCTGCGCGAGCAGCTCGACGGATTCAGGAAGCAGGTCGGCGAGGTCTACGACAAGGAAAGCCGTGAGCGTCAGTTGCTCAAGGCCGAGATCGACACGCTCAAGAACCTCAACCAGCGCATCGACGAGGACGCGCGCAACCTTACGCGCGCGCTGACGAGAGAAAGCAAAACGCAGGGCGCGTGGGGCGAACTCGTGCTCGAACGCCTGCTCGAGGCGTCCGGTTTGCAGAGGGGCAGGCAGTACGAAACGCAGGCGACGTTCCAGAACGAAGCCGGCGGCCGCGCGCGGCCCGACGTGATCGTGCGCCTGCCCGAAGGCCGCGACATCGTCATCGACGCCAAGGTGTCGCTGACGGCGTACGAGCGCTACTGCGCCGCGGCCGACGATGCCGAGCGCGGCGCCGCGCTCAGCGCGCATCTCGCCTCGCTGCGCGGCCACGTCAAGGAACTTGCCGACAAGCGCTACAGTGACCTGCCCGGCGTCAACTCGCTCGAGTTCGTGCTGATGTTCGTGCCGGTCGAGGCGGCCTACATCGAGGCCGTGCATCGCGACGACGCGCTGCACGCATTCGCGCTCGACAAGCAGGTCGTCATCGTCACCACCTCGACACTGCTTGCGACGCTGCAGACCGTGGCGAGCCTGTGGCGCAACGACGACCGCAACCGCAACGTCGCCGAGATCGCCGACCGCGCGGGCAAGCTCTACGACAAGTTCGTCGGCTTCATCGAAGACTTGAACGAGGCGAAGAGCAAGCTCGATGCCGCGCGTAACGCGCTGTCCTCCGCGTCCGGCAAACTTGAAACGGGGCGCGGCAACCTGATCGGCCAGGTCGAGAAGCTGCGTGAACTCGGGGCGAAGACAGCAAAGTCATTGCCCGAGGCCCAGGTCGAGCGGGCGCAACTCGACGAAGTACAGGGAAGGCTGGAGGAGTAGGCAGCAGCGCGTAGGCTTTGCGGCGCTACTCGGCGAATATTTCCTGCAACCTTGTCAGCGTCTCGCGAAACGATTTCGACGACACTGTGCCGAGTTTCCTGACCAGCCGCGTCTTGTCGATCGTGCGTATCTGATCGAGCAGGATCAAGCCGCGTTTGCCGGCATGCGTGAGCGGAATGCGGAACGGCGCGGGAAACCCCTTCGACGTCAACGGCGCGACGATGACGGTGCGCAAATGATCGTTGAGTTCGGCGGGAGAGATGATTGCGCAGGGGCGGGTTTTCCTGATCTCGCTGCCCTGCGTCGGATCGAGATTGACCAGCCAGATTTCGCCGCGTTTCACCATTTGTGGCTGGCGTCGTCGGCATTGCCGAATTCGCCCATGACGAGCGCGTCGTCTCCGGCCGCGGCAACGGCCTTCGCCGCCTGCGCCCAGCCGGCGCGCGCAGACCTGGCAGGCTTGCGCAGCACCAGGGCGCCGTTTTCCACGGTCAGATCGGCCGAATCTTCGAGTTCGAGCTGGGCCAGCAGCGGCTTCGGGATCACCACGCCCTTGCTGTTGCCGATATCGCGGATGGAGATATGGAGCGGCTTCATGATGGCAACAATGTTATTACGTTGCCGCGCAACCATCAACTAGCAGCAAGTAGCCCGGATGAAGTCGCGCCGGCGACGAAATCCGGGACCATGCCCCGGATTCCGCTACGCTGCATCCGGGCTACTTGCTGCGGACAGGCTGATGCTTTTCGCCAAGCAAGTAGCCCGGATGAAGTCGCGCCGGCGACGAAACCCGGGATCATGCCCCGGATTCCGCTACGCTGCATCCGGGCTACTTGCTCACGTACCCTCTTAAAGCGAGTCTATTAGCGGCTGACACCACTTCATACTGCGTTCGCCACGGTACACCCGATGAACTTTGTCAGGCTGGTCATCGATAAAACGGTACGTATATCCGTCCGGCAGTTTTTCGATCATGATTGAACAGAAGCGCTCCCCAATTGGCATGACTTTTGGGTGAGTCGTCTTTGTTACCGTCTCGCAGATCGTGTTGCCAGAAAATTCGTGTCGAAGTTTCAAGGCAAACTCAACCCCATAGTCGGGGTCACGCCCGCAACTGTCGCTTGTGCCGTCCGGATAGTTCTCCCCACATGCCCAGAAAGTTTTTCCATTGTCTCGAGAACTGCACCACACGCCAACTCTTTCGGCGTAAGGAGTTGACGTATTCGCGCAGGACGATAAGAACAAGACAAGAGCAAGAAGAAGAATTGGTTTCATCGGTTGCCAATGCTGTTCAGACCACACTTGCCGCTGTCGCAGCAACATCGCGATGCAGCTTGCTCTTGCGATACCCATAAGCGAAATACAGCCCGAACCCCGCAAACGTCCACACGAAGGTCAGCCACCAGTTGTAGCCGCTGAACGTGGAGAGCAGGGCGAAGCAGGAGGCGATGCCGAGGAAGCAGACCAGCGGGGCGTAGCGGATGCGGAACGGGCGCGGGATTTCGGGATGCGCGACGCGCAGGATCCACACGCCGGCGCAGACCGCGGCGAAGCTGATCAGCGTGCCGATCGAGGTGAGGTCGCCGAGGATGTCGAGCGGGAACACGCCGGCAAGAAGCGCGATGCCGGCGCCGGTGATCAGCGTGTTGATGTGCGGCGTGCGGTACTTCGGGTGGATGCGCGTGAATATCGGCGGCAGCAGGCCGTCGTTGGCCATGATCATGAAGATGCGCGGCTGGCCGATCACCATGCACAGGATCACGCTCGACAGGCCGATCAGCGCGCCGATCTCGACGATCCAGCGCAGCCAGGCGAGCTGTGGATGCGCGGCGACCGCGGTGACGACGGGCTCGCTCGTGCCGAGCTGCGTGTACGGCATCAGGCCGGTGAGCACGGCCGCCATCGCGATGTAGAGCACGGTGCAGATCGCGAGCGAGGCGAGCATGCCGATCGGCAGGTCGCGCTTTGGATTGACCGATTCCTGCGCGGCGACGCTGGTCGCCTCGAAGCCGATGTAGGCGAAGAACACCATCGACGCGCCGCGCAGCACGCCCGACCAGCCGTATTGATGCGGGCCGGTGTTCTCGGGGATGAATGGCGTCCAGAGCGAGGTGTCCACGTAGCTCCAGCCGGCGAAGATGACCAGCACGATAAGGATGATCTTGAGCGCGACCATGGCCGAGTTGACGCCGGCCGACTCCTTGATGCCGATGTAGCAGATGCCGGTCAGCACGGCGACGATGCCCATCGCGGGCAGGTTGATGACCGCGCCGGTCGACTTGAGGTGCGCATCGAGTGGCGCGTTGATCAGCGCGTCGGGCAGGTGGATGCCGATATGGTTGAGCAGGCTGACGAAGTAGCCGGTCCAGCTCGATGCGACCGCGGAGGCCGAGACGCCGTACTCGAGGATCAGCATCCAGCCGATGAACCAGGCCGCGCCTTCGCCGAGCGTCGCGTAGGTGTACGAATACGCCGAACCCGACACCGGCACCATCGCCGCGAACTCGGCGTAGCACAGCGCGCAGAACGTGCAGCAGATCGCCGCGAGCACGAACGAGAGCATGATCGCCGGCCCCGCGTGCTCGGCTGCGGCGTTGCCGGTGATGACGAAGATGCCGCCGCCGATCACCGCGCCGATGCCGATCGCGGTCAGGCCCCAGGGCCCGAGCGTGCGGCGCAGTTCGATCTCGCCGGCCTCGTTGTTGACCGCGAGCGGGTGCTTGGTGCGCAGGAGTTGCTTGAGCATGGTCGTGTTTCCGGAAAATGACGAAGGCCGACGCGAGTTAGGCGCCGGCCTTCGGCCTGATTCATGTCAAATGGCGTGTGCGAGCCGCGAATTCAACGCCGCGCCCCTTATCCCGCCTTGCTGTCCGCGAGCTGGCTGCGCTTGTAGCCATAGAGCGCGTAGATCGCGAGGCCGATCACGGCCCAGAGCGCGAACACGAGCTTCGCAGTCATGCTGAGGTTGACGAACAGCAGCAGACAGCCGGCGACGGCAAGCGGGCAGACGACCCACGCGAGCGGCGTGCGGAACGGACGCGGGCGGTCGGGCTGCTGCTTGCGCAGGATCAGCACGCCGAGCGATACCATCGCGAACGCGAGCAGGGTGCCGGAGTTCGACGTGTCGGCCAGCTTGCCGACCGGGAACAGCGCGCCGCAGAACGAGACGACGAGGCCGGTGATGACGGTGATCACGTGCGGCGTGTGGAACTTCGGATGCACCTTGGACAACACGTCCGGCAGCAGGCCGTCGCGCGACATGGTGAAGAAGATGCGGGTCTGGCCGAACATCATCATCAGGATCACCGAGGGCAGGGCGAGCACGGCCGCGATGCCGATCCAGTCGCCGATGCTCGTGTGGCCGAGCAGGCGCAGCACGTGCGCGAGCGGTTCGTGGCTGCAGACCAGAGCCTGCGAGCTGGCGCAGGCCGCCGTCATTTCCGCAGTGCCCGGATCGAGCGGCAGGCCGTTCGCGCCCAGCATCGGCTGCGCGCCGACCGAGCCGACGGCACCGTAGCCGACCAGCAGGTAGAAGATCGTGCACACGGCGAGCGAGCCGATCAGGCCGATCGGGATGTTGCGGTTCGGGTTTTTCGTTTCCTCAGCGGCGGTCGAGACCGCGTCGAAGCCGACGTAGGCGAAGAAGATCGACGCCGCCGCGCCGAGCACGCCGACGCCGCCGAGCGGGCTGCCCCAGCCGCCGGGCAGGAACGGCTCGAAGTTGCCGCTCTTCACCGCGGGCACTGCGAGGAAGATGAACACGGTCAGCGCGACGATCTTGATCGCGACGAGCACCGCATTGACGCGTGCGCTCTTCGAGGTGCCGATCACGAGCAGCACGGTAACGGCCAGGCCGATGAGGAAGGCGAGCAGGTTGAACGTGCCGCCGGCGTAGAGGCCGGTGCGCAGCGCTTCGGGCAATCCGTAGCCGTTGGCTGCGAGCAAGCCGTTCATGTAGCCCGACCAGCCGACGCAGACCACGGCGGCACCGATGCCGTATTCGAGGCCCAATGCCCAGCCGACGACCCAGGCGATCAGTTCGCCGAACACGCCGTAGCTGTAGGTGTAGGCGGAGCCCGATACCGGAATCATCGAGGCGATCTCGGAATAGGCCAGTGCGGCGAGCCCGCACACGATCGCGGCGATGACGAAGGCGAGCATCATGCCTGGCCCGGCTTTCTGCCCGGCTTCCGCGGTCAGCACGAAGATGCCGGTGCCGATCACGGCGCCAATGCCGAGCAGTGTCAGTTGGATTGGGCCTAGCTGGCGCTTGAGCGATTTCTTTTCTGCGGTTTCGAGAATCTTGTCGAGTGGCTTGACGCGCCAGAAAACCATGTGCATCCCCAAGGAAAAGTGGCAGGTGGGCGACTTGCAGCGTTGCTGCAGCCATCCTCTTTGTCCGGGTCACGCGGACCCCCGGTCGTGCCGGTAAAATACGCGACCCCTCCGCATCGGGCAAGCTGTGACGCACAAGCCGACCGTCGAATCCGCGCATTCCTTGCAACCCTGGCAGCGCGACTGGCTGGCCGCGTTCGCGCGTTATGCCTCGCGCCACCCGGCGGAACGCGCAGTCGTTTCCGTGTTCAGTGATTTCGCCGCGGCGCATGCGGACGCGGCCGAGCGCCGTCTTGCCGCGGGTCACCTGACCGGCTCGGCATGGCTGGTCGATGCCGGCGGCATGCGCGTGTTGCTGACCCATCACCGCAAGCTGGACCGCTGGCTGCAGCTTGGCGGCCATGCCGACGGCGACGTCGATCTCGCGCGCGTCGCGCTGCGCGAGGCGGAGGAGGAGTCGGGTTTGCGCGGGCTCGTCGTCGAGCCGGAGATTTTCGATCTGGATCGCCATGAAATCCCCGCGCGCGGCCACGAACCCGCGCATTGGCACTACGACGTGCGCTACGTCGTGTGCGCACTCGGCCGAGAGGATTTCATCGTCGGCGACGAATCGCATGCACTGGCATGGCGCGACATCGCCGCGCTCGCGGACGACGAGGCGGCCGACGCATCGCTGCGCCGCATGGCGCGCAAGTGGCTGGAGCAGCCGTAGGGGCGCGATTCATCGCGCCCGATATGCTTCAAGGCAAAGGCCGGGCGCGATCGTTTTGATGTCCTGCGCGCGAGACGCGCGCAAGTCGCGCGCCTACGAAATGCGAAGCTCGCGCCGCATGATCCGGTCGGTCTGCGCGTCGTCGCCGAGCCGGAACACGTGCGCGCCGACGTCGACGAAGCCGCATTTGCGGTAGAACGCGATCGCGCGCGGGTTGCGCTCCCAGACGCCGAGCCAGAGCGTGCGCGCACCCAGCGCGATGGCCTCGGCGACGACCGCGTCCATCAGGCGCGGCGCGAGGCCGCGGCCGATCCAGCCGCGATCGATGTAGAACCGCCAGAGTTCGACGGCGGCCTGTGCATTCACGCAATCGGGCGCGGCGCCGAGGCGCAACTGCGCATAACCGGCCACGATGCCGCCGTCTTCCACGAGCAGGGTGCGGATCTGCTCCGCTTCGATTTCCGCAAGCTGCTTGTCCGCGCCATACGACGCGGCCGCGTGCGCGGCCATGTTCCGCGGCGTATTGACAGCGGCGAACGTGTCGCGGAACGTGCGCTCGGCGAGCGCGGCCAGCATCGCCGCGTCGGCGGCGGCCGCGCGGCGGACCTGCGCCCCGGTCATGCGCGCCCCGAGAATTCCCCGGTCGTCGTGTTGACGAACACCGCTTCGCCGCTGGTGATGTATTCGGGTACCTGGATTTCGATGCCGGTGCTGAGCTTGGCCGGCTTCGAGCGCTTGGTCGCCGACGCGCCCTTGAGTTCGGGTGCGGTGTCGACGACCTGCAGCGTCACCGTCGCCGGCACCTGCAGACCGATCGGTGCGTCGTCGATCAACTGGATGTAGTAGCCGTCGATGCCTTCGACGACGTAGCCGGCGGCGTCGCCGACCGAAGCGGCGTCGAGCGTGTACTGGGTGTAGTCCTCGTTGTCCATGAACACGAACGCGTCGCCGTCCTTGTACGAAAAATTCGCCGCGCGGCGCACGAGTTCGGTTTCCTTGAGATCGTCGTCGGCGCGCAGCGAGATGTCGAGCTTCTGCGCGCCCGGCACGGAATACATGACGAAGCGGTAGGTGACGTTGCCGCCGCGCCCCTGCGGCGCGCTGCGCTCGATGTCGCGAATCTGGTACACCTTGCCGTTGTATTCGACGACGTTGCCGCGTTTGACTTCGAAAGCTTTCATGGTTCCTGGAATCGGTGATGGGAAATCGTTCGCAGGGGTGCGGTTCATCGCGCCCGCTTTTTCCGCGTCGGTGAAGACGGCGGGCGCGATGAATCGTGCCCCTACTTTGGAGCGAGCCGGACCGCGCCGTCGAGGCGGATCACGCTGCCGTTCATGTAGCGGTTCTGCAGGATGAAGGCGACCGCGTCGGCGAACTCCTCCGCCGTGCCGAGGCGCGACGGATAGGGGACTTGTGCACAAAGGGAATTGTATACCTGTTCCGGCATGCCCTCGACCATCGGCGTGTGGAACACGCCCGGCGCGAGAGTCATCACGCGCACGCCGATGCGCGCGAACTCGCGCGCGAGCGGCAGGGTCATGCCGACCACGCCGCCCTTCGACGCCGAATACGCGGCCTGGCCGATCTGGCCCTCGAACGCGGCGATCGAGGCGGTGTTGACGATCACGCCGCGCTCGCCGTCGTCGCCCGGTGCATTGTGCTGCATCAGGTCGGCCGCGGCCTTGGCCACGTTGAAGCTGCCGATCAGGTTGACCGTCACCGTCGTCGCGAACGTTTTCAGCGGCATCGGCCCTTCCTTGCCGAGCGCGCGGCCGGCGCCGAGGATGCCGGCGCAGTTGATCGCGGCGTTGAGGCCGCCGAGCCATTCCTGCGCGGCCTTCGCGTTCGCCGCGACCTGTTCTTCGCTGCTCACGTCGGTATTGAAGTAGCGCGCGTTCGCGCCGAGCGCGGCGACCGCCTGTGCGCCTTTCTCCGCGCTGACGTCGAACAATGCGACTTTCGCGCCGTGCGCGACGAGATGCCCGGCGACGCCGAAGCCGAGTCCCGAGGCGCCGCCGGTGATGATGGCCTTGACCTGCGCAAGCTGCATGGGGAGGATCCGTCGGTGGGGGCGCGAATTGTAGCAAGCCGCCGGCAAGTGACAACCAAAGCAAATTTCCGGCCTGCCGGATGAATTAGACTGCAGGCAGTTGCGTGATCGCCGTTTGCGGAGAGAAGCATGGGCATGCTCGGCATCGTTTGGGAACCTCTGCACAAGCTGCTGCGCTCGACCCGATTCAATCCAAAATCGGGCGCGCCGGCGGTGCTCGGACTGCGCAGGCAGGATGCCGGAGCGAACATTCGCGCAGCGAATGGCCCGCAGGGCGAGCCGCGGATGCGGCGAGTCATCCTCACATGCTCCCATGCATGCTCCGGTTCCTGCGCTCCGGCGACGCGCGAACTGCCTTCGCCCGCTACGCTTGTGCAGAGGTTCCTTTGGCGGGCCGTTTTCGTCTGCGGCCCGTTCGTTTGCGCCCTGGGCGCGGCGCACGCGACCGTCGATGCCTCGGCAGCGGGCATGATTGCGCCGGGCCCGTGGATATCGCCGAGCCGAACCGACGCCGCGCGCTTTCTGGCGCAGGCCACGTTCGGCGCCAGCGACGCGGACATCGCCCATCTGCAGCGCGTCGGCTATCTTGGCTGGATCAACGAGCAGGCCGCCGCCGCGGTGTCGCTCGAGAAGCCTTACCTCGATTGGGACAGCCCGACCGGCGACAACAACAACCAGAACCCGCGTCGCGAAATCTGGACGATCAATGCGCTCGGCTCGCCTGATCCGAGCCGTGCCGGCTACCCGGGCAACGCGCATGTCGACCAGCTGCGCCAGCGCATGGCGTTTGCGCTGTCGGAACTCTTCGTCGTGTCGGACCAGAACAGCGGCCTGTCGTATCAGCAATGGGCGCTGGGCAGCTACTACGACGCGCTGGCGAAAGACGCGTTCGCGAACTACCGCACGCTGCTCGAGGACGTGACCAAGCATCCGGCGATGGGCAACTACCTGTCGATGATCCAGAACCGCAAGGCCGACGCGTCGCTGAACATCCACCCGGACGAAAACTACGCGCGCGAAGTGCTGCAGCTGTTTTCGATCGGCCTGACGCAGCTGAACGCGGATGGCACGCGGCAGCTCGACGCGAACGGGCAGCCGGTGCCGACGTACGGCCAGACCACCGTGCGCGGGTTCGCCGCGGTGTTCACCGGCTGGAACTACACCAACGTCGGCTGCGGCCCGAGCACGTACAACTGCTGCGATGCCGATCATTATTTCGACTGGGGCTGCGCGGCCATCGACTACAACTCGCCGCGCTGGCAGTTGCCGATGCAGCCGATCGAGGCCTGGCACGATTCGACCTCGGACAAGCAGTTGCTGAACTATCCCGGCGTCGCGCTCGCGAACGGCGTGCTCGTGCATGGCGGCGACGCTCAGGCCGAGATGACGGCGGCGCTCGACAACATCTTCAACCATCCGAACGTCGGCCCGTTCGTCGGCAGGCAGTTGATCCAGCGCCTGGTCACGAGCAATCCGTCGCCGGCCTACGTCGCGCGCGTCGCCGCGGTGTTCAACAACAACGGCAGCGGCGTGCGAGGGGATCTGCTCGCCGTACTCAAGGCGATCCTGCTCGATGCCGAGGCGCGTTCGATTCCTCCCGGCGCGGCCGACAGCTACGGCAAGTTGCGCGAGCCGATCATCAAGTTCACGCACTTGTGGCGCGCGATGGCGGCGCGGTCGTCGAGCGGCCGCATCGACAATTTCAATACCTATCCGGCGCTGCAGGAATGGATCGGCCAGGCGCCGCTGGCGAGCGGCTCGGTGTTCAATTTCTTCAGTCCGTTCTTCGTCCAGCCGGGCGAGCCGGCGCAGCGCGGCCTGAAGGCGCCGGAGTTCCAGATCCTGACCGACATGTACGCGCTGAACACGCCGGACCGGCTGTACCACGAAATTTTCTGCAACTACTCGGGCAGCGGGGATTGCTGGGCTTCGGATGATCCGGGCACGATCCAGAACAACATCCAGCGCGATGCGGCCCTGGCGATGAGCAACCCCGGCCAGCTGCTCGACCAGTACAACCTGCTGTTCATGTCGGGGCAGATGTCGGGCTACATGCGCGGCGTCATCCTCGACCGCATCAACAAGATCACCAGCGGCAACCGCGGCGCCAGCGCCGGCATGTTCCGCGTGCAGCACGCGCTGTACCTGATCCTCAATTCCCCCGAATACTCGATTCAGAAGTGAGCCGCGCCATGCATCTCGATCGACGTGAATTCCTGCGCAAGAGCATCTGTGCCGCGCTCGGTGGCGTCAGCCTGTATTCCGCGCTCGGCAATTTGAAACTGATGGCCGCGGCGACGAGCAACTACAGCTTCGCCGACTACAAGGCTCTGGTGTGCGTGTTCCTGTACGGCGGCAACGACGGCCTCAACATGATCGTGCCGTACGACGCGGCGCACTACGCGCAGTATCGCAGTCTGCGCGCGCAGATCGCGTTGGCACAGTCGACTGTACAGGCGAACGCATTCAACGCGGCGCCGGGCGACGGCGGCCAGTACGGCGCGC
This sequence comes from Pseudomonadota bacterium, assembly GCA_018240505.1. Classification (GTDB taxonomy): domain Bacteria; phylum Pseudomonadota; class Gammaproteobacteria; order Xanthomonadales; family Rhodanobacteraceae; genus Rudaea. The sequence continues at coordinate 31,659 of JAFEFQ010000264.1, read as the reverse complement.
ACCCGGCGCTGGGCGACCAGACCGCTTCGGGCGGCAACGCCGGCTTGCGCACGCTGTTCAATGCCGGCAAGGCCGCGATCGTCGCCAATGTCGGCACATTGATCTATCCGATCACCGGCGCGCAATTCCGCGCCGGCAGCGTGCCGGTGCCGCCGAGTCTGTTCTCGCATGCCGACCAGCAGCCGCAATGGCAAACCGCGCGGCCCGACGATCTGACCGTGGGCGGCTGGGGCGGGCGCGTCGCCGATCTGCTCGCCGGCGCGAACACGGGCTCGCTGCCGATGGTCGTGTCGACGAGCAACAACAACGTGTTCGAACGTGGCGACACGGTGAGCCCGTATTGCGTCGACCCGGGCGGGGTCAGCCAGATGAGCTATCTCGGCGGCGGCGAAGCCTGGATCGCGACCGGCAACGATCCCGATTCGGCCGCGGCCTACAAGGCGCTGATCGCGCAGGGCACGCAGGCGCACGTGCTCGAGCGCGCGTTCGCGGACAAGTCCCGGCTCGCGACGGCGAACGCCGACCTGCTGATCGCGGCGCTGAATCCGGTGCCGCCGCTGCCGGCGCTGCGCACGGCGTTTCCGGACACCGGCCTCGGCAACCAGTTGCGGATGGTCGCGCAGATGATCCGCGTGCGCGCGACGCTCGGCATGAGCCGGCAGGTGTTTTTCGTTTCGGCCGGCAACTACGACACGCACAGCGACCAGCTGGCGAACCAGCAGGACAACCTTTCCGAACTGTCGCAGGCGCTGAACGCGTTCTACAACGCGACGGTGGAACTCGGCGTCGCCAACGGCGTGACCGCGTTCACCGCTTCCGATTTCGGCCGTTCCTTCACCAGCAACAGCACCGGCACCGACCACGGCTGGGGCGGGCACCACTTCGTCGTCGGCGGCGCCGTGCACGGCGGCAGCTTCTACGGCACGATGCCGTCGCTCGCGCTCAACACCGACGCGAACCCGACCGCGAACCCCGACGACACCGGCTACGGCCAGGTCGTGCCGACGACCTCGGTCGACCAGTATGCGGCGACGCTGGCGAGCTGGTTCGGTATCGGCGCTGCCGACCTCGCCACGATCTTCCCGAACCTCGGCCGCTTCGCGACAGCGAATCTCGGATTCGTCTGAGCGCCCGGGCGACGCACAACGGAACACCGCGATCGCTGGCGCCGCGGCCGTGCTACGCCGCCTTGTGCAATCCGCTGCCGGTCTGCCCGGCCGGGACGGCGGCAAGCTCGCCCACATCCGCGCTCCGCCATGCCCGCCACGCCAGTGAACGCGCCGAATTCGTGACGCTCGCCTGAGGCAGCCCGGGGTCTGGCAAGCACGGCGATTCGGGCTTCCCTGCCGCGGCGGAGAAAACGTCCGGCTGAGGCTCCGGCCACGGCGATGAGCCGAATTTCCTCCGATTGCGCTTTCTATCTCGACTCCACCCACTGGCTCGCGCGCTACGGCGCTGCCGACGTGAGCCGTCGCTTGCGTGCATTCCATCAATCACCCATCAGGAAACCCCGAATGAAACTCAGACAAGTACTGCTCGCCGCGACACTCGCGGCGGTGGCCACGGCGAATATCGCGGCAAACGCGGCCGAAGCGCCGGGCGCGCTTGCGCAGCGCGGTCGCTATCTCGTTCGCACCAGCGGATGCAACGACTGCCATACGCCCGGCTACGCGCAGAGCGGCGGCGAGGTCGACGAGAAACTGTGGCTGACCGGCGATGCGCTCGGCTGGCAGGGTCCGTGGGGCACGACATACGCGACCAACCTGCGCCTGCTGCTGGCCGCCATGAGCGAACGGCAGTGGCTCGTGCACGCGCGCACGATGCAGCCGCGTCCGCCGATGCCGTGGTTCAACGTGCGTGCGATGAACGACGACGACCTCAAGGCGATCTACGCATTCGTGAAGAAGCTCGGCCCTGCCGGTTCGCCCGCGCCCGCCTATGTTCCGCCCGGCAAGGAAGCGGCCGGACCGGTCGTGCGGTTCCCGTGAGGCGTGGGCCGGCCGCAGCCGGCCTGTGCGCGTTTCAGCAGGTTGGCGGGCGGAAAATTCTTCGCGTTGGGGAAGGCCGAAATGCGCGCGAGGTTTCGCTAAGGACAGGCCAAGCCGCCGACGCCGCTCAATCGCGTGATGGCCATCGAGCCACTCGTATAGCCCGGGACGAGCGGCACCCACGACGCGGTGCCGGTGTTGCAGTCGCTGAAGCTCAGCGTGAAGGTGCCCCATTTGTATTTGTTGTGCGCGACGGTCGCCGGATTGAAGGCCGGCGGGAACAGGCCGCCGGTCGAGGTGTAGACGTCCAGCGTTGCCGTACCGCCGCTGTAGCTGCCCTGGCCGTACAGCCAGAGGGTGTTGCCGGCGTTGTCGAACACGTACCAGATCGCGACGATGCTGCCGTTGCCGAGCACCTGCACGTCGAAGCCGTGCCCGGACTGGCTCGGGTTGTACCAGAGGCCGGTGATGCCCGGCGTGATGCCGAACGCGACCGCGTTGACGCGGATCGTGCCGTGCATGCCCACGCCGGGGGCGCCGTGCGCTTCGCAGTAGTAGCCGAAACTGCCCGCGGTCGGGAAGGGGATCGTCACGCTCCAGTTGTTGCCGGCGACATTGCCGTTGCCGCCCTTGCCGTCGCCGTCGCAGCCGTTCGCGCAGCGGAACAGACCGGCCGTGTCGGAGACGACGTTGTGCGATCCCGACACCTCGCTGAACGTGACCGTGTCGCCCGCGTTGATCGTCAGGGTCGACGGCGAGAACGCATCGTTGCTGCCGCCGACGCTGACCTGATGATCGCTGGCGGCGGCGCTCGCGCTGAACGCCGCGGCGAGCAGAAAGAGCGGGACGGCAAGCGAGCCGTGAAGGCATCTCGTCATGACAGGAAGCCCAGGTTCTTCGTCGCGAAGTTGCCGACGTAGGGAAAGATCGTCGCGATGTCGCAGTCCTGCACGCCGAGCCAGCTTGCGAGCGTCGCCGCATACTGGTCGCTGGAGACCGCGGGGATCATCTGGCCGCGGCTGAGGCAGTCGGGTCCGTTGAGGGTCTGGTCGGGGAACAGGCGCCCGCTCGCCGCGTTGGCACCGTAGAGCTTCTGCCCTTTCACGGCGCCGCCCATCACGAACTGGTTGCCGGCCCAGGCGTGATCGGTGCCGTCGCCGTTGGAATTGAGCGTGCGCGCGAATTCGGACAGCGTGAACGTCGTGATCGACTGCGGAATCCTCAGATCGTTGACGGTGCAATCGTAGAACGCGCCGAGCGCCTGCGACACGGTGGTCAGCAGCTTGGGCTGGTCGTTGAGCTGGTTCGAATGCGTGTCGAAGCTGCCGTAGCCGATGAAGAAAATCTGCCGCTTCGCATTGAGCATGCCGCGCATCGAGATGACCTTGGCGACTTCGGCGAGCGCCGCGGCGATCGGGTTGTTCGCCGGGAATGCCGTGGTCAGCGCGGGCGCCTGCGCGAGCGCGGCGGTCATCGTGTTGTAGTAGTCGAGCGCGTTGCCGACCTTGGCCGTGTACGCGCGCGACAACGGATCGGCATAGGTTTCGGCAAGCATCTCCGCGAGCGCGGTGATCCGCGCCGGGCCGGTGCTGCCGGTGTAGCCGGCGAGGCTGGTCGGGCCGCTGGACGAGATCGAATACGGCTGCACCGACGTGCCGGCCTGGAACCGGTTCTGGCCGCTCAGCGAGATCGACATCGGGATCGTCGCGCCGGCGTTGAGCACGTGCAGGCGGTCGGCGACGAGGCCGCCCCAGCCGGTCGTGCCGTTCTGCTTCGGTTGGCCGTACTGCCACTGCGCCTGCTGGTCGGCGTGCGAGAACAGCTGCGGCGGCACCGGGTAGCCCGGTTGCAGGTACTGGGTCTTGACCGTCGGCTGCACGGCGGTGCCGACGTTGACCACGAACGTGCCGTTGCCGTTGTTGAACACGCGTTGCAACTCGGGCAGGTTCGGATGCAGGCCGTAGGTCTCGCCCGCGCCCGCGTTGAGTACGTTGATCGGCAGCAGCGTGTTCTGCGCGATCGCCATGCCGGTCGGCGCGGCGCCGCTGCGCGAGGCGCTGTAGGTCGTGTAGCGCGTCGTGTCGCTCGGGATCAGCATGTTCCACGAATCGTTGCCGCCGAGCAGGAACAGGCAGACCAGCGCCTTGTAGTCGCCGACGCCGGCGTAGCTGCCGCAGGACGACTGCGCGAGCGCGGAGTCGACGAGGCCGAACTGGGTCATCAGCGCGCCGCTGGTCGCGGCGGCGAGGCTCGAGCAGACGGCATCGCGCAGGAACAGGCGGCGCGAGGGATTGAATGAATAGCTCATGGCGCGCTCACTTCTGGATCGCGAATTCGGGGGAGATCAGGGTCAGCTGCAGCGCCGCCTGCGCGCGCGTGACGGCGCTCGTCGCGGGAATCGCGTTGATCATCTTCACCAGGCTGGCCTTCATCGCCGCGCTCATCGTTCCGTACAGCAGGTCGTGGTTGATCTGGTCGGCCATCGCGTTCGCGTCGTTGGCGATCGCGGTCAGCGAAGACAGGTCGATCGCGATCGTCTCCGGCTTGTTGCCGCTGTTGCCGACGTAGGCGTTGCTGCGCGTGGTGAGATCGTTGGCGCTGGCCGCTACGGTCGACTCGTTGATGATCTGGAACTCCGGCGCGACCAGGCCACCGTCGGCGATCTCGCCGGGCGGTGCGTAGAAAGGCGAGTAGAAATTGAATACCGACGAGGCGCCGAGCGGTCGCTCGGCGTAGCTGCTCTGCGGGTTGTTGAACGTGTACAGGCCGACCGTCGCGGCGGCGCGATAGTAGCGCCACAACGCGGTCAACTTGAGCAGCGGTTCGCGCGCCTTGCCGAACGTGTAGCTCGCCGCGTACTGCGCGGGCACCGTTCCGCTGAGCGCCTCGCTGTCGGCGAGGATCGCCGTGACGACCTTGCCGAGGTCGCCGCCGCTGCCGCTGAACACCGCGCTGACGCGACCGACGTAGGCTGGCGTCGGATTGCTCGTGACCAGGCGCTGGATCAGTTGCCTCGAGATGAACGGCGCGGTGTTCGGATGATTGACCAGGATCGCCAGGCCCTGCTGCAGGTCGGCGATGCAGGAATTGCCGGCGGGCACGCCGAGCGCATCGGAAGTCGCGCCATAGTTGCCGCTGTAGCTGATCAGCGTCTTCGCGCCGAAGTCGTGGTAGGCGTCGTAGCAGACCAGCGGCTGGTATTCGGCCACCGACCAGTTCTGGTAGTTCAGCGGGTTGGAGTTGAAACCGGTCGAGTAGCTCCAGCCGGTGAAGATGCGCGCGTAGGCCGAGACGGCCGCCTGCGGATAGGTCGGGATGGTCTGGCCGTTGCCGTCGAGTTTCTGCGAGCCGTCCGGGTTGAGCAGGACGAGGCCGATCGTGAACAACTGCATCACCTCGCGCGCGTAGTTCTCGTCGGGCGAGGTGCCCTTGCTGCTGTCGCCCTTCTGGTTGCGCAGGTAGGTGAGCATCTTCGACATCGCCGGGCTCAGCGTCACGTCCTGGATCAGGTTGGAGAACGTCGGCGTGTGCGCGGCGCCGTTGGCGTCGGTCCAGCCGCCGACGTCGCGCGCGAGCATGTCGTAGTACTCGGCCAGGGCGATCGGGTCCTGGTTCAGTCCGGCGAATTGGTCGGAGACGACCATGATTTGCGACAGCGCCCAGGCGACGCGCTGGCGCAACTGGTCAGGCGCGGTGACCGCGTTGTTGAACCAGGCTTCCATGCGGTCGTTCTGGCCCGGGTTCTGCACGGCCTTGTCCAGCGATTCGACGTATGGCCGCATCGGCGTGGCCGGCATGGCGAGCTGTTTGGCGATCCATGCGTGGTAGCCGAGTTGGCGCAGTTCGGCGATCGCGCTCGGCGTCGGGCCGAACGTGGCCATGGTCAGGAAACGGGCGGCCTGCGCGTCGTTGGCCGGCACGTCCGGGGCCAGCGGCGGCGCGATGCGGATCGGATCGCGCGTCTGCCTCGGCAGCGGAAACCGCGGCGGCGTGCTCGCGGCCTGCGCGATGCCGGCGCAGAGCAGCAGTGCAACGGCAACGGTCGGTTTGAACGGACCAGGCGCAGCGGTGGCTGCGCGCCGGAACGAAACACTGCGAGGCGAAGGCGGCTGCATGAACAACTCCCGCAACAGAGGGCTGCACCGGATTCCCCAAGCCGAGCATAACCCAAGCAACGCTGCTGCAAGATGACGGTTGACACAGTCCGCGCGCCGCGCGGCGATCGACTTCAACCGCCGGCCAGCGCCTGCTCAATCGTGCTGGCGTCGAGCTGCGCGAACGCGATCGGTTCGGCTGGCATGGTCGAGGCCGGGCCGATTTCCAGTTGCCACCAGCCGACGTCGTGCCAGGCGCCGAACTTGTAGCCGGCGTGACGGAACGTCGCGCAATGACGGAAGCCGCAGGCCTCGTGCAACGCGACGCTGGCCGCGTTCGGCAGCGTGATGATGCCGAACGCGTTGACGCGGTTCTGCGCTTTCAGCAACGCGTGCAGCGCGGCGTAGAGGCGCTTGCCGATACCTCGCGCATGAAACCGTGGATGCACGTACGCGGTGACTTCGACCGACCAGCGGTACGCGGCACGCTCGCGATGCGGACTCGCGTAGGCATAGCCGGCAACCTGATCGTCGATCACGGCGACAAGCCAGGGATGCGTCGGCAACAGCTTCGCGATGCGCGCGGCCATCGCCGCGACGTCGGGCACTTCGGTCTCGAACGAGACGGCCGCGCGTTCGACATACGGTGCGTAGATGGCGCGGATCGCGGCGGCATCGCCTTCGTTCGCGACGCGCAGCGTGATTTTCGCGTTCATGGCGAGCGATAAACCGTGCCGTTCTTCATCACGAAGGCGACGCGCTTCACTGCGGCGATCGCCTGCGTCGGATCGCCCGCCACGGCGACGAGATCGGCGCGCAGTCCCGGCGCGATGCGACCGAACTCGTTCTGCCTGCGCAGGATCGCCGCATCGACGCTCGTTGCGGCGAGCAAGGCCTGCGCCGGCGTCATGCCGAGCCTGACCATCCATTCGAGTTCGCGCCAGTTCGCGCCGTGCGCGAACACGCCGACATCGCTGCCGCAGCCGATCGTCACGCCGACCTTCAGCGCGAGGCGGAACGCATTGGCCGACTCCTGCATGCGCTTCGACGGCGGCGTCTTGCCGGCTTCGTAATGTTCAAAGTACTGCGCGATCGCCTCGACCGCGGTCAGCGTCGGAACATAAGCTACTCCGCGCTGCTTCATCAGCTTGAACGTGTCCTCGCTCGCCTCGTCGCCGTGCTCGATCGTGTCGACGCCGGCGAGCACGGCCATGCGCACGCCGGCATCGCTGGTCGCGTGCACGGCGACCGGGCGGCCGGACAGGTGCGCGGCCTCGACCATGGCCTTGAGTTCCGCGTCGGTGAACGCGGGCCGCACCTCGCCGCCGGGGCCGATGCGGTAGTCGGCGTAGATCTTGATCCAGTCGGCGCCGTGGCCGGCCTGTTCGCGCACCGCGGCGATCGCGGCGTCGACACCGCTGACTTCCTGCGCGCCGCCCGGCAGATCGATGTCGGGGCGAAACCCGCGCGGACCGGGACCGTAGGATGCGGTCGCGACGATCGCGCGCGTGGCGATGAAAGTGCGCGGGCCGGCAATCAGTCCCTCGTCGATCGCGCGGCGCAACGAAACGTCGGCGTAGCCCGCACCTTCGGTGCCGAGATCGCGCACGGTGGTGAACCCGGCGAGCAGCGTGTCGCGCGCGTGCTGCGCGGCGAGCAGGGTGCGATACGCAGTCGGCTCCTTGAGCACCTGGTCGTTCCAGCTCGTCTCGTTGTATGGATGCAGGAACAGATGCGCGTGCAGGTCGATCAGGCCAGGCAGCAGCGTCGTGTCGGGCAGGTCGACGACGTTCGCGTCGGCCGGCGCCTTGATCGTCGCCAGCGGCCCGGCGGCGGCGATGCGCTCGCCGTCGACGAGCACGGCCCAGCCCGCGTGTGCGGTTTCGTTCGCATTGCCGGTCCAGACGCGCGCGGGCCGCAGCAGCGTCGTCGCGGCCTGTGCCGAACAGGCACCGAGGAGCAGGCCGAACGCGAGAAGCAGTCTTTTTCGCATCATGCTCAACTGATCGAGCGGCGGAAGTCCAGATCGTAGCGCGAGCCGTGCACGAGCACGTGCACGCGCAGGTTGGTGATGCTGATCGGTCCGGCAGGTCCGGCTTCGGCGACGTTGGAATGACCGACGTCGGACGGATCGACGACGGTGATGCCGCCGTGGCCGACGATGTCGACGACGTTGTCGGGGCCGATGAACGCCGCCGTGTCCGGATCGATGCCGATGCCGAGCGCGAACGGATTGAGCGCGAGCGCGCCGAGCAGGCGGCCGAGCCGGTCCGCGCCGGCGCCGCCCTGGTCGATGACGAGGCGGTTCGACAGGCCCAGCCCCGGCGCCAGCGTGACGCTGCCCATGCGCGGCGTCGGTCCGTGCGCGCCGCCGGCGAGCATGTGCTCGGCGAGGATCGCCGCGCCCGGTCCGATGCCGGCCACGGCGACGCCGTCGGCGTTGCGCCGGCGCAGCAGGCGCGCGAGCTGGGTGCCGCCGAGCAGGGTCGACAGGCGCAGCGGATTGTCGGCGCTGAGCACGACGAGGTCGGCGCGCTCGAGCAGCGCGAGGGCGGCGGGATGATCGCTGTCGCTGCGGTTGCTCAGCGCGAGCCGGTGCACCTGGCCCGCGCCGAGCGTGAGCAGCGCGGTCTCCGCTTCATCCGCGGGCGCTTCGCCCGGAGTCTGCGCGCTGATGACGACGACTTGCGGGCGCTGGCCGAACATCGCGAGCAGGCGGCGGAAGATTTCGGTGTAGCCGTCGGGCCGCGCCTGCGTGCCGATCGGGATCAAATAACCGCGGGACTGGTCGGGAGCGAGGCGGGCAGGCAAGAAGAACTCCTTCGCACGATGGGTCGAACGCGAAGCCTAGCATCCCGTGGCGGGCGTTGCGATGTGGCCGCCTGGCAGCAGGCTCGGAGTTGGGGAATCGTAGTGCGCGCGGCGGCTATAATTTCCTGCGCCCACGAAGGCCCGTACAAGGAGAGGTGAGCATGCGTTTTCTCGATTCCCGTTGCGTTGCCTTCACGCTGATCGCTTGCGGGCTGTTCGCCGGGCCGCTGCGGGCGGCCGACACCGCCGAGAACTCGTTCGCCGGCGATCCTTCGATCACGATCAACTATCTGCCGGGGAAATACTACGAACAGCGCGCGCAGGAAGCGGTCAAGCGCAAGGATTTCCGTCAGGCGCTCGAGATGTACGAGAAGGCCGGCTATTGGGGCAACAAAGTCGCGCAATACGATGTCGGCATGCTCTATCTCAACGGTGCCGAAGGCATCCCCGCGGACAGGATTCGCGGCACCGCGTGGCTTGGCATCGCGGCGCAGACGCATACGCCCTACGTGGACAAGGCTCTCGGCGAGGCTTACGGCAGCCTCGACGCAGAGCAGAAGAAGGCGGCCGGCGAGCTGTGGAAGCAACTCAAGGTGGACTACGACGACAAGGTGACGCTCGACCGCGCAAGCAGGAAATTCAACAGCCAGTATCTGCGTGACAAGGGGGCGATCAACGGGCCGCCCGAATACACGACGATCGCGTACGGCAACTTCGGGGGCGGCGGCGGCGACCAGGCGGCGCAATCGATGATCACGCAGATCAACAATGTGGCGAACGGCAGAACCGGCGGCCAGCATGTGGTCAATGCGGCGAAATTCCTGAGCGCGGTGAAGGATCAGTTCAGCGACTTCGTCCACGTCCAGTTCGGCGCAGTCGAAGTGGGCGAGCCGGAAAGCATTTCGGAGCACGATCAACGCCTGCGGCAGCAATCACCGCAGGCGGCAAAGAAACCCTGAATTCGACCCTGGTTATGCCGCGGCTTTGCCGACCTTGCTGCCGTTGTCGCGCGTGAGCTGCGCGCTGAGCCAGCGGCCGGTTTCGATCAGCCGGTCGAGATCGATGCCGGTTTCGATGCCCATGCCGTGCAGCATGTAGACCACGTCCTCGCTGGACACGTTGCCGCTGGCGCCGCGCGCGTAGGGACAACCGCCGACGCCGGACACGGCCGAGTCGATCACGCCGACGCCGAGTTCGAGGCAGGCGAGGATGTTCGCGAGCGCCTGCCCGCGCGTGTCGTGGAAGTGGATCGCGAGCGCGGACATCGGCACTTCCACGGCAACCGCGGCGAGCATCGCGCGTGCCTTGGCCGGCGTGCCGATGCCGATCGTGTCGCCGAGCGAGATCTCGTAGCAGCCCATCGCATGCAGTGCCCTGGCCACGCGCACGACGTCGGCCGGCGGCACCTCGCCCTGGTACGGGCAGCCGAGCACGGTGGAGACGTAGCCGCGCACGGCGACCCTGTCCGCCTTCGCGCGCTCGATCACGGGCGTGAAGCGTTCCAGCGACTCGGCGATCGAGGCATTGATGTTCTTGCGATTGAACGCCTCGCTCGCTGCGGTGAACACGGCGATCTCTTCGACGCCGACCTCGCGCGCGCGCTCGTAGCCCTGCAGATTCGGCACGAGCACGGGATAGCGTACCCCAGGCTTTTTTTGAATGGCCGTATAGACGTCCGTGGCGTCGGCCATCTGCGGCACCCATTTCGGGCTGACGAAGCTGGTCGCCTCGATCGTCTGCAGGCCGGTCGCGGAAAGCCGGTCGATCAGTTCGATCTTCACTGGCGTCGGCACGATGGCCTTCTCGTTCTGCAGGCCGTCGCGCGGGCCGACTTCGACGATGCGGACTTTGGGAGGAATGCTGCTCATGGCGGCGATATCGTTGCTCTAGCCCTCCCCTTCAAGGGGAGGGTTGGGTGGGGATGGCGTTTCTCGATCGCTCACGGTGCGCAGGACAAGCTCCAGCACATCCTCAAGGTTTTCGAAAATCTCATTGTTCCAGAATCTGAGGACAACGAAGCCCGCGTGTTCGAGAAACCGGCTTCGCGCCTCGTCGTAAGCGGTGGTGTTGACATGCTGACTTCCATCCAGTTCCACGACGACTTTGCGCTCCAGACAGGCGAAGTCGACGATGAAATCACCGAACGGATGTTGGCGGCGGAACTTGCATCCATCGAGTTGCCGGTGGCGCAGGCGCTGCCACAACTTCGATTCAGCATCGGTGGGCGTTTTGCGCAATCTACGTTGCAACTTCGTCGCGAGAATCTTCTTGTTGGTTTGCCCTTGCACGCGATTTCCCCTTGCAGCGCCTCCTCAACACCATCCCCACCCAGACCCTCCCCTTGAAGGGGAGGGCTTCAGGGCGCTAGGTTTTGAAACGCACCAGCACCGCATCGGCCTCGACGAACTCGCCCGGCGTGGCGTTGACCGACTCGATCGTCGTCGCGCGCGGGGCCTTGAGCGTGATCTCCATCTTCATCGCTTCCATGACGATCAGTTCCTGGCCCTCGGCGACCGCGTCGCCGGGCTTGGCCTTGACGAGGACGATGCGGCCGGGCATCGGCGCGGCGATACGGTCGGAGCCGGTTTGCGCCGACTTGGTGAAAGCGAATGCGGCCACGCGCGCGAGGCGGGCGCGGCGCTCGCCGTCGTGCAGCAGCGCGCTGTCGGCATCGACCTCGCTGTGCCAGCGGCGCGCTTCGCCGTCGAACTCGGCGTTGAGCCGGCCGTCGGCCAGGCGTGCATGCGCGACCTTGCAGTGCGTCTCGCCGATGTTCAGGTCGTAGCGGCCGTTCACGCCGTGCGCGTCGACCTCGATGCGCTGGCCGTCGTGTGCGAAGCAGACGATGCGCTTGCCCGCGTGGCCGATGCGCCAGGCGTCGGCACGCGCCCAGGGCGAATACGGATCGCCGCTCGCGCGCGCGAGCTGCGGCACGTCGGCTTCCTCGGCCAGCAGTACCGCAGTCGCCGCGGCGAACAGCGTCGCGGGGTCGGGCGCGGCATCGGCCGGCAGGAATTCGGCGAGGTGGCGGTCGAGGTAGCCCGTGTCGATGCGCCCCTCGATCACCGCGGGATGGCGCACGAGGCGCTCGAGAAAATCGATGTTCGACTTCGGTCCGGTCACCGCGCATTGCGCGAGCGCTTCGCGCATGCGCTGCAGTGCGGCGGGGCGGTCGCGATCCCAGACGATCAGCTTGGCGATCATCGGGTCGTAGAAGATCGTCACCGTGTCGCCTTCGATCACGCCCGAGTCGATACGCGTGTGCGTGTCCGCCGGCGGCAGTTGCAGGCGCTGCAACTTGCCCGATCCGGGCAGGAAGTTCTGCGACGGATCTTCGGCGTACAGGCGCAGCTCGATCGCGTGGCCGTCCTGTGGCACCGATTTGTTGCGCAGCAGCGAAGCCGGCAGCGCTTCGCCAGCGGCGACGCGCAGCTGCAGTTCGACGAGATCGAGATGCAGCACCATCTCGGTGACCGGGTGCTCGACCTGCAGGCGCGTGTTGATCTCCATGAAATAGAAATCGCCCTGCGGCCCGACGATGAATTCGACGGTTCCTGCGTTTACATAGTCGAGCGCGCGCGGCCTTGATCGCCGCGTCGCCCATCTTCGCGCGCAGCTCGGGCGTGAGGAACGGCGAGGGCGTTTCCTCGAGCACCTTCTGGTAGCGGCGCTGCGCCGAGCATTCGCGCTCGTTGAGGTGGATCGCATTGCCGTGCGTGTCGCCGAAAATCTGGAACTCGATGTGGCGCGGCGTTTCCACATAGCGTTCGAGCAGCACGCGATCGCGGCCGAACGCGCTCTTCGCCTCGCGCTGGCAGGATTCGAGATTCGCGGCGAACTCGTCGGCCTTGCGCACGATGCGCATGCCCTTGCCGCCGCCGCCGTAGGCCGCCTTGATCATCAGCGGAAATCCTATCCGCTGTGCTTCGCGCGCGAGCAGCGCGGAATCCTGATCCTCGCCCGTGTAGCCCGGCACGACCGGCACGCCGTGGCCGGCCATCAATTCCTTCGCACCGGCCTTCGAGCCCATCTTGCGCATCGAATTCGCGGAAGGGCCGATGAAGACGATGCCGGCCTTTTCGCAGGCCTCGGCGAAATCGGGATTCTCGGAAAGAAAGCCGTAGCCCGGATGGATCGCCTGCGCGCCCGATTGCTTCGCGACTTCGATGATCGCATCGCCGCGCAGATACGAATTGGCCGGTCGCGGGCCGCCGATCGGCCAGGCGAAGTCTGCCTGGCGCACATGTTGCGCGGTCGCGTCGGCCTCCGAATACACGGCCACGGTCTGGATGCCGAGGCGCCGCGCCGTGCGGATGACGCGGCAGGCGATCTCGCCGCGGTTGGCGATCAGGATACGTTGGAACATTCCCTTACTCCGGCAGATGGCAGCAGGCTTCGATGTTGTGGCCGTCGGGATCGAGCACGAACGCGCCGTAGTAGTTGGAGTGATAGTGCGGGCGCAGGCCGGGTCCGCCGTTGTCGAGGCCGCCCGCGGCGATGGCCGCCTGATGGAACGCAGCGACCGTTGCGCGGTTCGGCGCCGCGAACGCGACGTGCAGCTTGCCGCGCAGTGCGCCGTCGCCGTTGCCGATCCAGAAGTAGGGCTTGCCGTCGTGGCCGTAGCCGGCATGTGCATGGCCGCCGGTCATTTCCGGCGTGACCTCCATGACCAGGCCGATGCCGAGCGGCGCGAGCGCCTGCGCGTAGAACGCCTTGCTGCGCGCGATATCGGAAACGGTGAAGCCTATGTGGTCGAACTTGTCGGATGCAGCCATGATGTCATGTCTCCCTGATCCAAGGCGGTGGTTGTTTGTCGAGAAACGCGCCGAGGCCGGCCTGGCCTTCGGCACCGACGCGCAGGCGCGCGATCAGCGCGGCGTTGGCGCGGTCGAGGCGCTCGGCGTGGTCGCGATCGGTGCCGGCGACGCGCAGCGCGAGCCGCTTCGCTTCGTGCTGGGCGAGCGGCGCGCCTTTGGCGAGCAGGGCCAGCGCGGCGTCGATGGCGGAGTCGAGTCGATCCGGCGCGACGATTTCGTGCACGAGGCCGATGCGCGCGGCGGTGCCGGCATCGAACAGCTCGCCGGTCAGGAACAAGCGGCGTGCCTGACGCAACCCGATCGCCGCGATCACGTAGGGTGAGATCACCGCCGGCACCAGGCCGAGTTTGACCTCGGTCAGACCGAACCTGGCGTGGTCGGCGGCGATCGCGATGTCGCAGCAGGCGACGAGGCCGACGCCGCCGCCATAGGCCGCTCCGTTGACGCGCGCGACGGTCGGCTTGGAAAGGAAATTCAACGTGCGCATCAGCAGCGCGAGGCGTTCGGAGTCGGCGCGGTTCTCGTCTTCCGACGCGCGCGCCATGCCGCGCATCCAGTTGAGATCGGCGCCGGCGGAGAACGAGGCGCCGTTGCCGGTCAGCACGACGGCGCGTACCGCGGCGTCGCGGTCGGCCTCGGCCAACGCGGCGGTCAACTCCGCGATCAGCGCGTCGTCGAAGGCGTTGTGCACCTGCGCGCGATCGAGCGCGACGCGCAGGACGCCGTCCTGCCGGGACATTGCTAGCGTACTTGCCATGGCAGCTCGCGTCGGTTCGGGACGCCAATGATAGCCGTATGGCGTCGACTCGGACACGCCGTGGCGGGATTGCCCATTGCCGGCGCGGCGGTTGCTAGAATCCGCTGCGCAAAGAGGGATCCCTGCATGTCGATACTGAAAATCTATCTGCGCGTGCTCGCGCTGCTCGCACCGGAAAAATGGCTGGCGATCACGCTCGCGGTCGCCAACCTCGCCCTGGCCGGCGTGTTCTTCCTCGAACCCTGGCTGTTCGGCCGCGTCGTCGACGCGCTGACCGCGCAGGGCCATCGCGATGCGTGGCGCTACATCGGCTGGTGGGCCGGCGTCGGCTTTGCCGGCGTCGTCGCCAGCGTGCTCGTCTCGCTCTACTCCGACCGCCTCGCGCACCGGCGGCGCCTCGCCGTCATCACCCAGTTCTTCGAGCACTCGATCGCGCTGCCGCTGTCGTTCCACGGCCAGCACCACACCGGCCGCCTGTTGCGCATCATGCATTCGGGTTCGAGCAACCTGTTCCAGATCTGGCTGAACTTCTTCCGCGATCACCTCACGACACTGCTTTCGATCATCGTCATGATCCCGCTCGCGCTCAAGATGAACTGGAAGCTCGCGCTGCTGATGATCGGCCTGATGACGAGCTTCGCCGTGTTCAACGCGATCGCCGTGCGCCGCACGCACAAGGCGCAGGGCGAGGTCGAGGAACTGCACCACGAGATTTCCGAGCGCGTCGGCGACGTGTTCGGCAACGTCATGGTCGTGCAGAGTTTCTCGCGCGTCTCGGCCGAGGTCGCCGAGATCAGGAACATGGTGCGCAAGGTGCTGACCGCGCAGTATCCGGTGCTGCGCGGCTGGGCCTGGCTGTCGGTGGCGAACCGCGCAATGAGCACGATCACGATCGTCGCCATGTTCGCGCTCGGCGCGCAGCTCAACGGCAAGGGCGAGGTCACGGTCGGCGCGATCGTCACCTTCGTCGGCTTCTCGATGCAGCTGATCGGCCGCCTCGAACAGTTCGCCGGCTTCATCTCCAGCCTGTTCTTCCAGACCCATTCGCTGCGCGATTTCTTCGCCGTGCTCGACACGCAGGAGGTGCTGCAAGAAAAACCCGGCGCGCCCGACCTGCCGCCGAACGTGCGCGGCGAGGTCGAATTCCACGATATCTCGTTCGGCTACGAGGTCTCGCATCCGGCGCTCAGGCACCTGGACTTCAGGGTGCCCGCGGGCGCGACCGCGGCGATCGTCGGCCCGACCGGCGCCGGCAAGACCACGGCGCTGAGCCTGCTCTACCGCGCCTACGATCCGAGCGCGGGGCGCATCACGATCGACGGCATCGACATCCGCGACGTGAGCCTGCACAGCCTGCGCGAACACATCGCCGTCGTGTTCCAGGATCCGGGCCTGTTCTATCGCTCGATCGCCGACAACCTGCGCATCGGCAAGCCCGATGCGACCGAGGCGGAAATCGAAGCCGCGGCGATCGCTGCAGAAGCGCATCATTTCGTCGTGGTCAAGCCCGAAGGCTATGCGACGCTCGTCGCCGAGCGCGGCCGCTCGCTGTCGGGCGGCGAGCGCCAGCGCCTGTCGATCGCGCGCGCGATGCTCAAGGATTCGCCGATCCTGATCCTCGACGAGGCGACGAGCGCGCTCGACAACGCGACCGAAGCGCGCATCCAGCGCGCGCTCGGCGCGCTGACGAAAGGCCGCACGACGTTCGTCATCGCCCATCGCCTGACCACGGTGCGCAATGCCGACGTGATCCTCGTGCTGAAGGACGGCCAGCTCGTCGAAAAGGGCAGGTACGACGAGCTCGTGCGCCTCGGCGGCCTGTTCGCCGAGCTCGACCGCGGCGGCAAGTTCGTGCCGGATGCGGTTGTGGAAGAGGCGGATATCGAGCTGACGGGCTGATCGGGGTGCATACCGCGCGTCGCCGGTGCGCCGATGCAAACGATGCCGGCGCATTGCACGCCGGCATCGCAGTTGCGCGTAGTCTTACTGCCCCATCGCCGCCGAGGCGAGCTTGAAGAACACGTCGGTGTTGTCGATCACGCCGTGGAACTGCGCGGCGCTCGCGCCGTAGGCCGACAGCGGGATGTCGGTCGCGGTGTGCACGGCCTGGTCGCCGGGCACCTGGCCGGCGACGAAGTAGCCGACGTCCTTGTTGCGCGAGGACGGGTCGGACGGCGACTGTGCCGGCGGGAAAGGCTGTTGCGTGTCCTTGGTCGGGAACAGGTTCGGCAGCCAGGTCTCGTAGCGGTCCGCGTTCGCGCCGTAGCCGATCAGCATCTTGTTGTCGACCAGCGTCGACTGCGGGTAGCCGTCGGCGGCGATTACGTATTTCGGAAACTTCGCCGCCTCGTAGGTGCCGACGTACCTGGTGCCCGAATTCGGCGTCGCCGCAAGGTCGGCAGCGCTTGCCGTCGCTGCGCCGAGAATCGCCGCGCCCGAGCATTCGTGGTCGGCGGTGACGATGACCAGCGTATCGGGATTGTTCTGCGCGAACTTCTTCGCCACCGCGATCGCGCGGTCGAACTCGATCACGTCGTGGATCCAGCGGTCGGTATCCATCAGGTGCGCCTGCTTGTCGATCGATGCGCCTTCGATCATCGCGACGAAGCCGTTCGAATTTTTCGCCAGCACCTGCAGCGCCTTGTCGGTCATTTCCTCGAGCAGCGGCTGGTCGGGGAAGCCGAACGCGTCGACGACGGTGGAATCGCCGCGGCGCGCGGCGATCTTGTCGTAAGAGACGTTCATGTTCGAATAGGCGAACAGGCCGAGCAGTTTGTTTGGCGTACCGTGCTTGAATGCCTCGTTGAGCCCGGCGTTGTCGGGGGCATAGGCGTAGCCGGCGCCCTGGAAGTCGGCGATCAGGTCGCGCTCGGGGTCGAGCTTGCCGCGTGCCACGCCCCAGCCGTTGACGATGTCGTCGGACAGCACGTAGTCGTTGGCCTTGCGCCGCTGCGAGCCGTTGACCGGCTGCGGGCTGACGCTGTTCGACGCATTCGGCAGGAACCACTTGCGCCCGCCGCCCATGAGCACGGCCAGGCCGGTCTGCGCGCGGTCGTCGAGGAACTGGTCGACGATGCCGGTGCCGTTGCCGCGCGCGCTGGTATGAATCGCCATCGAAGCGGGCGTGGCATCGAACACGTCGGCCGTGGTGACCACGCCGAGCGACTTGCCCTGCAGGTTGTGCAGGTACTCGGACAGATACTCCACGCGCGGATTGTCGAACGCGTCGAGCGTGTCGTCGGGGAACACGCCTTCCTGGTTGTTCTCGGCCTTGTTGCCGGTGACGTAGTTCTGCATGCCCGGCGCCGAGTCGGTGACGATGGAGTTGAGCGAGGAGGTCATCACCATGCTCGTGTACGGGAACGTGTCCATCGCCAGCGGCGCCTTGGCCTTGCCCTGCGCGTAACCCTTGGCCATGATGCGCGCCGCGGTGCGGTGGGTGGCGCCCATGCCGTCGCCGAGGAAGACGATGATGTTCTTCGCCTTCGCGTAGCCGTCCGCGGGAGCGACGATCTCGAAGTTGCCCTCGGCGCTGATCCTGCTGCCGTCGCTCTGCGTGGCGACGACCTTGAGCCTGTGCACGCCGGCCTGGTAGCTCGCATAGGCGCGCTGCGAGACGACGACCGTATTGCCGGGCAGTCCGGCAACCAGCTTGCAGCCCGACTTGCCCGTGGTCTTGCCGCTGGTCGCGTCGATGCAGGAGGCGTCGGAAGCGGACTCATCGACGCGGCCGATGCGGTTGCCCAGCGGATAGCTGAGCTTGTAGTTCGCGTCGATGGTCGGCGGGTTGGTCGTGCTTCCGTCGACGGAGAAATAGAAATCGGTGATGGTCAGGCCGGCATCGGGCTGCACCGTCGCCTGCAGGTCGAAGCGCTGGCCCTGGAGGAAGCGCGAGATCACCGGGCCGTTCGCGTTGTTCGAAGCGAACAGTTCGCTCGGCGGGGTCAGGCGCGAGATTTTCGCGGCGAGGACATCGGTGCTCGCCAAGGCGAGCGCGGCGAGCAGGGCGTGGCTCAGGGCGTTGCGGATCAAGCGGTCGGTGCGCATGGGTTCGATTCCTTGGAAGGGCCTGGGGATTGGGTGGCGCGAAAACGGGTCGGATTCAGCGCGCGCCGGCGCCTGCCGGCCTGGCCGGCGCGGAACGGGCGCCGAGCAGCGCCCTGGCAATGGGAGCATCGAGTGCGATCTGCACGGCGCCGATGCGGCCGCTGGCCGTGTCGGTCCTGGCGCCGACGTGGAGCACGCCGCTGATGCGGATCAGGCCGGGCAGCAGCGGAACCGGGCGGTTCGCGGCGCCGGCGATTTCAACGGCGACGACGCTGGGCGGCAAGTCGTCGGCGAGCGGTTCGTCCTCGTCGCTGATCTCGGCCGGCAGCGGCGACAGCAGGAACATGCCCCTGGGTTCCGGCTGCTGATACACCATGTAGCCGACCATGCGCACGCGTTTGCCGTCGAGTGCGAGCAGGGTCGCGCTCGGCTCCAGCCCCTTGTCGCCGACCGGCGTCTTGAAGATGTCGTGGAACTTGAGGTCGGTCACGCCTGCAGGGGGCTTGCCGAGATCCTTGTGCACGGCGAGCGCCGCGGGTGTGCGCGCAGGTGTGCTGGCAGGCGTTGCCGGCTGCGCGGCGAGCGCTGCGGATTCAACGGCGGCACAGGCGATGAGTGCCGCCGAGAGCGCGATCGAGCGGGCAACAATTGGCATCGGTCCACCGCAAGCGGGCTGCTGCGAGGCAGCGGGAAGCGCACGTTAACGATGCGATGTGAAGGACGTATGACGCGCGCAAGCGGCGCTCAGCGAGGCTCGAGGCGCGAAGGCCGCTGGCCGGAACCGATGCTCAGGATTTCAGCGCGCCGGACTTGAGGACCATGTAGATCATCAGCAGGGCTGCCGCCAATACGCCCATGGAAGACGCGCCGAGAATCGGGCCCAGCGTCGTTTCCGTGAGGACGCCGCCATAAAGCAGCAGCAGGCCGAGGAACATGACGACGGCCGCGACCTGATGCAGCACGAACTGCACCTGGGCGATTCCTTTGCCCGGCCGCTCGAGCCACAGCTTGTGGATGATCGCGTAGATGAAAGACACGACGAAACCGACGAGCAGGATGTGCGCGTGTGCGACGAGTTGCCGATGATTCCCGGACGCGCCCATGTAAACGCCGACGCCCATTCCAAGCACGACATAGCCGAGCGCGCAGATCAGGTATTTGCGATCGAAACCCATATGGCCCCCATTTGACGTTGCGATGCAGGATGCAGCGGGAAAGCGATACGCTACATGCGGAACACGCCGAAACGTTGCTTCTCGATCGGTGCATTGAAGCTCGCCGAGATCGCAAGGCCGAGCACGCGCCGTGTATCCGCGGGGTCGATCACGCCGTCGTCCCAGAGGCGCGCGGAAGCGTAATAGGGATGACCCTGGCGCTCGTACTGTTCGCGGATCGGCGCCTTGAACGCATCCTCGTCCGCCGCCGCCCAGGTCTTGCCGCTCGCCTCGATGCCGTCGCGGCGCACGGTGGCGAGCACGGATGCGGCCTGTTCGCCGCCCATCACGCTGATGCGCGCGTTCGGCCACATCCACAGGAAGCGCGGCTGGTAGCCGCGCCCGCACATCGCGTAGTTGCCGGCGCCAAAGCTGCCGCCGATGATGACGGTGAATTTCGGCACGTGCGAGCAGGCAACCGCGGTGACCATCTTCGCCCCGTCCTTGGCGATGCCGGCCTGCTCGTATTTCTTGCCCACCATGAAGCCGGTGATGTTCTGCAGGAACACGAGCGGAATGTCGCGCTGGTTGCACAGCTCGATGAAGTGCGCGCCCTTGAGCGCGGACTCGGGAAACAGGATGCCGTTGTTGGCGACGATGCCGATCGGATAGCCGTATAGGTGGCTGAATCCGCAGACCAGGGTCTTGCCGTAACGTGCCTTGAATTCGTGGAACTCCGAGCCGTCGACGATGCGCGCGATGATCTCGCGGATGTCGAACGGCTTGCGCGTGTCGGTCGGCACGCAACCGTAGATTTCCTCGGGCTGGTATTTCGGTTCGGCCGGCGCCTGGATTGCGACCGGCAATTTTTTCGTGCGGTTGAGGTTGGCGACGATGTCGCGCGCGATCGCGAGCGCGTGCTGGTCGTTCTCGGCGAAATGGTCGGCGACGCCCGAGATCGAGGTGTGCACGTCGGCGCCGCCGAGCGATTCGGCATCGACGACTTCGCCGGTCGCCGCCTTCACGAGTGGCGGGCCGCCGAGGAAGATCGTGCCCTGTTCCTTGACGATGATCGTCTCGTCGCTCATCGCCGGCACGTAGGCGCCGCCCGCGGTGCACGAGCCCATGACGACCGCGATCTGCGGGATGTTGACCGCGCTCAGGCGCGCCTGGTTGTAGAAGATGCGGCCGAAGTGTTCCTTGTCGGGAAACACCTCGTCCTGCATCGGCAGGAACGCGCCGCCCGAATCGACGAGATAGATGCAGGGCAGGCGGTTCTCGAGCGCGATTTCCTGCGCGCGCAGATGCTTCTTCACGGTCATCGGGAAATACGTGCCGCCCTTGACCGTCGCATCGTTGGCGACGACGACGACCTCGCAGCCGTGCACGCGGCCGATGCCGGCGATCACGCCCGCGCATGGTGCGGCGCCGTCGTACATGCCGTGCGCGGCGAGCGGGGAGAATTCGAGGAACGGCGAACCCGGATCGAGCAGCGCGCGCACGCGCTCGCGCGGCAGCAGCTTGCCGCGTTCCATGTGCTTCGCGCGCGCCTTCTCGCCGCCGCCCTGCGCGGCCAGCGCGAGTTGCGCCCTGAGATCGTCGACGAGGCCGCGCAACTGCTTCGCGTTGGTCTGGAATTCTTCGCTGCGCGGGTCGGTCTGCGATTCGATGGCGGGCATGGGGCGCTCTGTGGAGACGTTCGGTCTAGCTTAAACAAAACCGGCCGCACAAGGCGGCCGGCTCGGAAGCGATCGCGCGGAAGCTCAGTGCTTCTCGGTCTGCTCCTTGGCGGCATCCTTGGCCTTGACCGCGGCATCCTTGACGTCGCTGGCCGCGGCCTTCGCGCCTTCGGCGACTTCGTGCGCGCCGGCCTTGGTCGCGTCGACCGCCTGGCCGGCGGCGCTCTGCGCCGCGTCGGCCGCGTTGCTGACCGCCTGGCCCGTCGCAGCCGCGGCTTCGCTCACCTTCGCCGCAGCAGCGTCGGCGGCAGCCTTCGCATCCGCGGCGGCCTTGTCCGCGGCGGCCTTCGCATCCGCAGCGGCCTTGTCTGCGGCGGCCTTGGCCTGCGCCGCGGCCTGCTCCGCTTTCTGCCTGGAGTCATCGCAAGCGGTCAGCGTGAGGGCGATTGCGGCGGCGACGATGATGGCTTTGATCTTCATGTTCCTCTCTCCACGATGGTTGGTTGAACCTGCCACGAAGCGCGCGACTGACGCACGATGATGCCCCCGGTCGCGTGCGATTCCCCTCTAGCTTAAACCAGTTCGACCGCGATTGCGGTCGCCTCGCCGCCGCCGATGCACAGCGCGGCGACGCCCTTCCTGCCGCCGCGCTTCTTCAGCGCGTGCAGCAGGGTGACGACAAGGCGTGCGCCCGAGGCGCCGATCGGGTGGCCGAGTGCGCAGGCGCCGCCGTTGACGTTGAGCTTGTCGTGGGCGATGCCGAGGTCCTTCATCGGTGCCATCGCGACGACGGCGAAGGCCTCGTTGACCTCGTACAGGTCGACGTCGGACGCCTTCCAGCCGGCCTTGTCGAGCACCTTCTGGATCGCGCCGACCGGCGCGGTCGTGAACCATTCCGGCTCGTGCGAATTGGTCGCGTGGGCGACGATGCGCGCGATCGGCTTGAGGCCGCGCTTTTTCGCCTCGTCGGCGCTCATCAGCACGGTCGCCGCGGCGCCGTCGGAGATGCTCGACGAAGACGCCGCCGTCACCGTGCCGTCCTTCGCGAACGCGCCCTTGAGCGTCGGGATCTTGGCGATGTCGGACTTGCCCGGCTGTTCGTCGACGGCGAATTCGACCTCGCCCTTCTTCGTCGCGACCTTGACCGGCACGATCTCGTCGGCGAACGCGCCCGAGGCGATCGCGGCCTGCGCGCGCTTGACCGATTCGATCGTGTACGCGTCCTGCGCCTCGCGCGTGAAGCCGTACTTGGCCGCGGTCGCCTCGGCGAACACGCCCATCGACTTGCCGTCGTACGGATTGGTCAAACCGTCCCAGGCCATATGGTCGACGAGCTTGGCGTCGCCGTAGCGCAGGCCGGTGCGCGCCGCGACCATGTGCGGCGCGTTGGTCATCGACTCCATGCCCCCGGCGACGACGACCGTCGCCGAGCCGGCCTTGATCAGGTCGTTGCCGAGCATGATCGCCTTCATGCCCGAGCCGCAGACCTTGTTGATCGTGGTTGCACCGGCCGATTTCGGCAGACCGGCGGCGAGCATCGCCTGGCGCGCGGGCGCCTGGCCGAGGTTGGCCGGCAGCACGCAGCCCATGATCACTTCGGAAACATCGGCCGCCGGCACGCCGGACTGGTCGAGCGCGGCCTTGATCGCCGTCGCGCCGAGCGTGGGCGTCGGCACGCCCGTGAACTGGCCGAGCATGGAACCGATGGCGGTGCGCTTGGCGCCGACGATGACGATGTCTGACATGGGAGCTTCCTCGTTTGCAAAAAGGGGGAGGGCAATGCCGCGATTATCGGCTCATTGCGGCGGTGCGGCAATCGGCTCTTTCGTCCATGGCAGCGGCTTGTGCGGGAGCGGCTTCGGCCCTGGATGATTTTTGCCGTCCTGCCCGCGGCCGCAGGCGCTCCCGCGGATGGCCGGAGGCAACCCTCCCGGAGGCCGGGCGAGGTTGCGAGCGGCTTGCTTCCTCAAGCCGCCTTGCCGGTCTTCGCCGCGGCCAGCTGGCTGCGGATCGGCAGATCGCGGATGCGCTTGCCGGTGGCGGCGAAGATCGCGTTGACGAAGGCCGGCGCGATCGGCGGCAGGCCGGGTTCGCCGACGCCGCCGAGCGGCTGCGAGTAGTCGTCGGGCGCGACGAGGTGCACGCGGATTTCCCTCGGCGCCTCGTTGATGCGCAGGATCTGGAATTGATGGAAGTTGGTCTGCTCGGCGCGGCCGGCCTTGAAGCTGATCTCGCCATAGCGCGCGAGGCCGATGCCCTGGATCGCCGCGCCTTCCATCTGCGCGCGCACGCGCTCGGGATTGACCTGCGGACCGCAATCGATCGCGATGTCGACCCGCGGCACCGTGATCGCGCCGTCGTCGCCGACCTCGACTTCGCAGACGGCGGCGGTGTAGGTGACGAAGCTGCGGTGCGCGGCGAGGCCGAGGCCGCGGCCCTTCGGCAGCTTGCGCCCCCAGCCGGATTCCTTCGCCACGGTTTCGATCACGCGGCGCCAGCGTGCCGTGTCGACCGGATATTGCGCGGGGTCTTCGCCGTAGTTCCACCATGCGTTGCCGGCGGCGAGCTGCGGCGCGAATTGGCGGTCGGGGCCGAGCAGCTCGAGCAGGAATTCCTTGTGGTCGCGCCCGGCGGCGTGGGCGAGCTCGGCGACGAAGCTCTGGATCGCATAGGCGTGCGGGATGTTGTAGACCGAGCGGAACCAGCCGATGCGCGTATGCGCGGCCGCTTCGGGATTCTCGATGCGCACGTTCGGGATCGCGAACGGCATGTCGCTGATGCCCTGGCCGAGCTCGCCTGCGCTTTCGTGCTTCGGATCGGGCGCGAAAGTCGAGGAGATCGACGGCGCGGCGATGCGGTGCAGCCAGCCGGTGACCTTGCCGGACTTGTCCAGCGCGGCCTCGAAGTGCGAATGCGCCACGGCGTGGAAATAGTCGTTGACCAGATCGTCCTCGCGCGTCCACGTCAGCTTGACCGGTTTGCCGAGTTCCTTCGCGAGCAGCGCGGCTTCGACGACGTAGTCCGGCTTGGACTTGCGCCCGAAGCCGCCACCGAGCAGGGTCACGTTGACCGTCACCTGGCCGATGTCGATGCCCAGCGCCTTGGCGACTTGTTCGCGGGATTCCTGCGGCGCCTGCGTGCACGCCCAGACTTCGCAGCGCCCGTCCTTGACTTGGGCGAGCGCCGCGGGCGGTTCCATCGTCGCGTGGGCGAGATGCGGCGTGTAGTAGTCCGCGCTGACCTTTTTCGCCGCCGCGGCGAAGGCCTGGTCGACGTCGCCGTCGTCGCGGATGCGTTTGCCGGGCTTCCGGTTGGCGGCTTCGAGCTGCTTGCGATAGGCGGTCGAGTCGTAGCTCGAGTTGCTGCCGGCGTCCCACTGGATCTTCAACTGCGCGCGCGCCTTGATCGCGCTGCCGGTGTTGTCGGCGACGACGGCGACGCCGCCCAGCGGCTGGAAGCCCGAGGGCACCGGTGTCGCATTCAACTGCACGATCCTGACCACACCCGGCAGCTTGTCCGCGCCGGCGGCATCGAACGAGGCGACCTTGCCGCCATACACCGGCGACCGCGCGACGACCGCGTACAGCATGCCAGGCAGGCGCGCGTCGATGCCGTATTGCGCGCGGCCGCTGACGATATCGGCGCCGTCGATGAGTCTGGTCCTGTCCTTGCCGATGTAGCGGAACTCGCTCGGCGCTTTCAGCTTCAGCGTGTCCGCCTTCGGCACCGGTAGCGCCGCGGCCTTCGCCGCGAGTTCGCCGAAGCCGAGTTTGCGTCCGGATTTCGCATGCACGACTTCGTGCACGCCGGCCTTGACCTCGCCGACGTCGACCGCCCAAGCCGCCGCGGCGGCGGCTTCGAGCATCGCGCGCGCGGCCGCGCCGGCGCGGCGCAGCGCGGCGAAACTCTGGCGCAGGCTGCGCGAGCCGTCGGTATTCTGGTTGCCGTACTTCGGCTCGTCGCCGGGCGCCTGCTTCACCTGCACGCGCGCCCAGTCGGCGCCGAGTTCGTCGGCGACGACCATCGCGACGCTGGTGCGCACGCCCTGGCCCATCTCGGAGCGGATGCAGAAGATGCCGACCGTACCGTCGGCGCCGATCTCGACGAACAGGCGCGGATCGTCGCGCAGCCCGTTCGCCATGCCGGCGCCGCCGTACTTCGGCGCTTCCTTGTTCTCCTGCGCGTGCGCGAGACGCGCGAGCGCGCCGCCGCCGAACGCGAGCACGAGGCTGCCGGCGCCGAAGCCGAGCACGAAGCCGCGCCGGCTTTCGTTGACGACGATCAGTCGACTGGAATTTTCGCGGCTCATTTCGCACCCCCTTGCGCCGCGGCCTGCCTGATCGCGGCGCGGATGCGCGTGTAGGTGCCGCAGCGGCAGAGGTTGCCGGCCATCGCCAGGTCGATGTCGTCGTCGCTCGGATTCGGCTTGGTCTGCAGCAGCGAGGCGGCCTGCATGATCTGGCCCGTCTGGCAGTAGCCGCACTGGGCGACATTCAACTCCTGCCACGCCTGCTGCAGCGGATGCCTGCCGTCGGGCGACAGACCCTCGATCGTCGTCACCCGCTTGCCGGCGACCGCCGCGACCGGCGTGATGCACGAACGCGTCGCCGCGCCGTCGATGTGCACCGTGCAGGCGCCGCACAGCGCCATGCCGCAGCCGAACTTGGTGCCGGTCTGGCCGAGCGTGTCGCGCAGGTACCAGAGCAGCGGCAGGGCAGGGTCGCCGTCGAACTGGCGTTCGGTTCCGTTCACAGTGAGCTTAATCATCGTCCACCTCGGTGGGGATGACCGCGTGATGGTCCCGATGACGCAAGACCGCGCGGTCTGCCCGGGTCGTGATCGACACGTCGACGAGTGCGCCGACGTGCGCTTTGGCTGCGGGTCGATGCAGCCGAAAGCAGTATAAGCCACATCGATCGCGACTGCCGCCGCAAAAAACCGGATCAACTCTTGCCGTGGAACAGCTCGCGCCCGATCAGCATGCGGCGGAATTCGGTTCGGTGTGCCGGCGCCGATGCTCTTGACCGGCGCCGCTTTGCGTCACGACTTGCCATGAAACAATTCCCTGCCGATCAGCATGCGGCGAATTTCGTTCGTGCCGGCGCCGATCTCGTAGAGCTTGGCGTCGCGCAGGATGCGCCCGGTCGGGTATTCGTTGATGTAGCCGTTGCCACCGAGCGCCTGGATCGCCTCGAGCGCGACCTTGACCGCGTTCTGCGAGGCGTTGAGCAGGCACGAGGCCGGGTCGATGCGCGACTTGCGGTTGGCGTCGAACTCCTGCGCGACCAGGTAGGCGTAGGCGCGCGAGGATTGCAGCAGCGTGTACATGTCCGCGATCTTCGCCTGCATGATGCCGAACGTGCCGATCGGCGCGTTGAACTGCTTGCGCTCGCGCACGTAGGGCAGGGCGATGTCGAGCGCGGCCTGCATCAGGCCGATCGGGCCACCGCTGAGCACGAGGCGCTCGGTGTCGAGGCCGCTCATCAATACGCGCACGCCTTCGTTGACCTCGCCGACGCGGTTCGCGTCGGGGATCTCGCAGTTGTCGAACACGAGCTCGCAGGTGTTCGAGCCGCGCATGCCGAGCTTGTCGAGCTTCTGCGCGGTGGAGAAACCCTTCATGCCCTTCTCGACGAGGAACGCGGTCATGCAGCGCGAGCCGGCCGGGCGGTGCGCGGTGCGCATATAGACGAGCAGCACGTCGGCGTCGGGGCCGTTCGTGATCCACATCTTCGAGCCGTTGGCGATCCACACGTCGCCCTTCTGCTCGGCGCGGCAGGTCATCGAGCCGACCACGTCGGAACCCGCGCCCGGCTCGCTCATCGCCAGCGCGCCAACGAATTCGCCGCTGCACAGCTTCGGCAGGAATTTCTTCTTCTGCGCCTCGGTCGCGTTGTGCAGGATGTTGTTGACGCAGAGGTTCGAATGCGCGCCGTAGGACAGGCCGACCGAACCGGACGCGCGCGAGATTTCCTCCATCGCGACGAGGTGGGCGAGATAGCCCATGCCGGAGCCGCCGTATTCGGTCGGCACGGTGATGCCGAGCAGGCCCATCTCGCCGAGTTTCTGCCACAGGTCGGGCGGAAACACGTTGTCGTGGTCGATCGCGTTCGCGCGCGGCGCGATAACCGATTCCGCGAACGCCGCGACGGTGTCGCGCAGCAGGTCAAGCTCTTCTCCGAGCGGGAACGGGCGCATGCCAATCATCCTGTCGACGTGGAACGCGCATGATAGCGCAGCGGCCGCCTGCAGTTCCCTGCATGGCTGGCATGCGTGCACGGACCGAGTCGTGGCCATACTCGCGTTTCTCTTGAAAAGAACGAACGGTCGTGCTATTTTATGCGCATGGTAGTAGCAGCCTCCACCGACAAGGGCAGCGCGACGCGCGAGATGATCCTCGACCGCGCCTACCTGCTCGCCTCGCGCAAGGGCGTGGAAGGCCTGTCGATCGGCGAACTCGCCGCGGCGGCGAAGATGTCCAAGAGCGGCGTGTTCGCGCACTTCGGCTCGCGCGAGGAACTGCAGCTGGCCGTGCTCGAATACGGCGCCCAACGCTTTGGCGAGCGCGTGTTCGTGCCCGCGCTGCGCGCGAAACGCGGCCTGCCGCGGCTGCGCGCGATCGTCTACGGCTGGTTCGACTGGGTGCGCGAAAACCGTTACGGCTGCCTGCTCATGGGCGCGGTCAACGAGTACGACGCGCGCCCCGGTCCGCAGCGCGACCGCGTCGTTGCGCTGATGGAGCTGTGGCGTACCGAATGCGCGCGCGCCGTCTCGCTTGCCATCGAAACGCGCGAGTTGCGCGCCGACACCGACGCGCGCCAGTTCGCGTTCGAGGTGTTCGGCATTTCGCTCGCGCTGCACCAGGACACCCGCCTGTTCGATCCGAAGCAGGCACGCACCCAGGCGGAACGCGCGTTCGAGCGCCTGATCGCCGCCCATTCCCGCTGAAATCCCCGGAGGTCCGTCATGGCAACCGCTGCTTCATCGAAAAATAGCACGATCGTTCGTAATATTCTGACGCTGGGCGCTTTGCGCGCCGGCTTCGCGATCGGCGGCGTGATCGCCCCGCGGCGCACCGCGCGGCGTGCGGCACGACTGTTCGCCACGCCGTTCGCGAGCAGCCGCAGTCGCGCGCGCGCCGCGCAACTCGATGCCGAGATGCGGCGCATGTCGCTGCATAGTGGCGGGCGCACGATCGCGACCTACGTCTGGGGCGATCCGGCGACGCAGCCGTATGCGCTGCTCGTGCACGGCTGGTCGAGCTTCGGCCTGCGCTTCCAGTCCTGGGTCGCGCAGCTGCGCGCGCTCGGCTACGCGGTGGTGACGTTCGACCAGCCCGGCCACGGCAACAGCAGCGGCGATCTGAGCACGCTGCCCGAATTCGCCGACACGGTGCAGGCCGTCGGCCGCCATTTTGGGCGCGCGGCGCTCGCGGTCGCGCACTCGTTCGGCGGTGCGGCGGTCAGCCTCGCCCTCGACGAATCCTGGCAGGCCGATCGCGTCGTGCTGATCGCGCCGCCGGCCGACATGATCGCCGCGGCCGACCGCTTCTTCCGCTTCATGCACCTCGGCTCCGGCCTGCGCGAACCGTTCTACGCGTGGTGCGAGGAACGCACCGGCATCCATCCGCGCGACATGCAGGCGTTCCGGCACCTGGCCGCGCTCGGCCAGCCCGCGTTGATCGTGCACGACCTCGGCGACCGCGAAGTGCCGTGGGAGGAGGGCGAGTGCTACGCCCGCCACTGGCCCGGCGCGCGCATGCTGACCACGAACGGCCTCGGCCACAACCGCATCGTCGACGATGCCGGCGTGATAGCCGCGGCGTTGCGCTTCGCTCGCGGCGAGACCGTGGGCGAACGCGTGGTGTCCACGCCGAATCTGCCGTACGGCATCGTCTGACCAAGTCACAGCCCGATTGGATCGACGTGGAACGCAGAGACCCTTCTCTCCTCGGGAGAAGGTGCCGGCAGGCGGATGAGGGTGCGACATCCGATCGACGTCGATCCGAATCCGGACCCTCATCCCGCGCTTTGGT
The DNA here is from genome assembly GCA_018240505.1 of Pseudomonadota bacterium. Lineage (GTDB taxonomy): Bacteria > Pseudomonadota > Gammaproteobacteria > Xanthomonadales > Rhodanobacteraceae > Rudaea. The sequence continues at coordinate 2,277 of JAFEFQ010000264.1, read as the reverse complement.
GACGCGGCTTCTCCCGTGAGGAGAAGGAAAGCAGGCTGGGCTTTGGGCTAGTCAGATCGTCTGATTGTCGCGCCCCGCCCATGTGCGCCCGCGGGAATGTCGCGCGGGCGCAGCGGTTAGAATAGGCGGATCGTCGCGATACGGATCCGCCATGAGCACGACCGCCCACTCCATTCCCGCTCGCGTTGCCTCGACGGATGCCGCGCCGCTGCGCTTCGTCACCGCCGCGAGCCTGTTCGACGGCCACGACGCCGCGATCAACATCATGCGCCGCCTGATCCAGGCGCAGGGCGCGGAAGTCATCCATCTCGGCCACAACCGCAGCGTCGAGGACGTGGTGCGCGCGGCGCTGCAGGAAGACGCCGACGCGATCGCGCTGTCGAGTTACCAGGGCGGCCACGTCGAGTACTTCAAGTACATGGTCGACATGCTGCGCGAGAAGGGCGCGGCGCATATCCGCGTGTTCGGCGGCGGCGGCGGCACGATAACGCCGGAGGAAATCGCCGAGCTGCAGGCCTACGGCGTCGAGCGCATCTACCATCCGAACGACGGCATGCATCTGGGTCTCGTGCAGATGATCGAGGACGTGGTCGCGCGCGCGCGCAAGGCCGCGGATGCGCGCCTCAATGGCGAAGCCAAGACGCATGTCGCGCAGGCCAAGGTGCCGATCGACGACGAAATCGCCGTCGGCCACGCGCTGACCGCGATCGAGGAAGGCCGCCACGACGAGGCCGAACTCGCGCGCCTGCGCAAGGAATGGCAGCTCGCCGGCGGCAAGACGCCGGTCATCGGCATCACCGGCACCGGCGGCGCCGGCAAGTCGAGCGCGGTCGACGAACTCGTGCTGCGCTTCCTGCACGCGTTCCCGCAGATGCGCATCGCCGTGCTCGCGGTCGATCCGACGCGACGCCGCTCGGGCGGCGCGCTGCTCGGCGATCGCATCCGCATGAACTCGCTGCGCTCGAAGCGCGTATTTATGCGCTCGATGGCGACGCGCCGCCAGCACGCGGCGACGAGCGTGATGCTCAAGGACAGCATCGCGTTCCTCAAGGGCCAGGGCTACGACCTCGTCATCGTCGAGACCGCGGGCATCGGCCAGAGCGACTCCGAGATCGTCGACCTCGTCGATTTCCCGATTTACGTGATGACCAGCGACTACGGCGCGGCGAGCCAGCTCGAAAAGATCGACATGATCGACTACGCCGAACTCGTCGTGCTCAACAAGTACGACAAGCGCGGCGCCGAAGACGCGCTGCGCGACGTGCGCAAGCAGTGGAAGCGCAACCGCGTCGCGTTCAAGCTGACCGACGATCAAGTGCCGGTCTATCCGACCATCGCGAGCCAGTTCAACGATCCGGGCGTGACCTGGATGTTCGTCAGCCTGTGCCGGCTGCTGCGCGAAAAGTTGCCGGGCATCGCCTCCGCGCATTGCGACTTCAAGCCGCAGATCGACACGTCGATCAAGGAGCCGCGCGCCACCGTGCTGATTCCCGGCGCCCGCGTGCGCTACCTCGCCGAGATCGCCGAAGGCGGCCGCGGCATCAACGCGCAGATCGGCCGCCAGGCCGAGATCGCCGACCGCGCGCAGGCGCTGTGGACCGCGCTGCGCGAACTGGGCGATCAGCACCTGCCGAAACCCCTCGACCTCTATGCTCTTGATTCCCTTCTCCCCCCGGGAGAAGGTGCCCGAAGGGCGGATGAGGGAGATGCCTCTCACGTACAGGGCGACATCGCATCAGGTGAGGCTTCTCCCTCATCCGGCGCTGCGCGCCACCTTCCCCCGGTGGGGGAAGGGAAGCAGAGCGATGTGCTCTTTCCGCTGCGCCAGCACTACAACGACGCGGTCAAGCAACTGAGCAGCGACGCGCTCAACCTGCTGCGCGACTGGCCCGCGCGGCTGAAGTCGATCACCGACGAACACTACACCTATCTGGTGCGCGGCAAGCCGGTCGACGGCAACAACTACATCGAGTCGATGTCGCACCAGAAGGTGCCGAAGATCGCCGCGCCGACCTACAAGGGCTGGGGCGAGCTCGTCACCTTCCTGATGAAGGAAAACCTGCCCGGCGCGTATCCGTACACGGGCGGCATCTATCCGTACCGGCGCACCGGCGAAGACCCGCTGCGCATGTTCGCGGGCGAGGGCACGCCCGAGCGCACCAACCGCCGCTTCCACTATCTCTCGCAGGGGCAGAAGGCGACGCGCCTCTCGACCGCGTTCGACTCGGTCACGCTCTACGGCGAAGACCCGCATCCGCGCCCCGACATCTACGGCAA
>JAFEFQ010000263.1 GCA_018240505.1 Pseudomonadota bacterium | reverse complement strand
GGCTGGTCGCAGGGCGACCTCGCCGACAAGCTCGACGTATCGCGGCAGACGGTCAACGCGATCGAGACCGGCAAGTACGACCCGAGCCTGCCGCTCGCATTCCGCATTGCCAAATTGTTCCGCCTGCCGATCGAAACGATTTTCCAACCGGGGAAGGATTGAAGCATGAACAAGAGAAACCTGATCCGCGCGGCGCTGCTGCTGGCCGTGGCCGGCGTGTTCGCGTGGAAGCACTACGCCGCAACACGCGCGGATGCCGGTGCCGCATCCGCGCGCAGCGTGGCTGCCACGGCGATTCCCGCGAATGCGCGTGAGTTCACGCTCGGCGCGCTCGCGTTCAAGGCCTGCGAGCTGCCGCAGAAAAAGTCGGGCGCGACGACCGCGGCGTTCTGCGCGCCGTTCGCGGTGGCGGAGAACCGCGACGATCCGGCGAGCCGCAAGATCGACCTCAACCTCGCCCTGATCAAGAGCGAGGCGGAGCGCGCCGATGCCGACATCGTCGTCTTCCTCGCCGGCGGACCCGGCCAGGCGGCGGTCGAGACTTATCCGCAGATCGCGGGAGCGCTCGCCGGCTTGCGCAAGCATCATCACATCCTGCTGCTCGACCAGCGCGGCACAGGGCAGTCGCATCCGCTGGACTGCGCGGCGGCGAAGGATGCCGACAAGGATCCGGCGCTGCTCGGCGAAACCGACAGCGGCATCGACGTTGCGAAGCTGCGCGAGGCGACCGCGAAGTGTCTCGCCGAAGTCGAAAAGAAGGCCGACCCGCGCCAGTACACGACCACGGTCGCGGCGCGCGACCTCGAGGACCTGCGCGCAGCGCTCGGCGCGCCGCAGTTCGATCTGGTCGGCGTGTCCTACGGCACGCGCATGGCGCAGCAGTACCTGATGCGTTTTCCGCACGGCGTGCGCAGCGTCGTACTCGATTCGGTCGCGCCGAACCAGCTGATCTTCGGCCAGGACTTCGCGCGCAATCTCGAGGACGCGCTGCAGGCGCAGTTCGCCCTGTGCGGCAAGAACACGGCCTGCGCCAAGGCGTTCGGCGATTCCTACGCCAGCCTGGTCAAGCTGCGCGACGCGTTGCGCGCGCAGCCGCAGAACACTTCGCTGCGCGACCCGCTCACGTTCAAGGCGACCGAATTGCGCCTGACCGCGAGCCGCCTCGCCGGCCTCGTGCGCCTGTTCGCCTACTCTCCGGAAACCGCCGCGCTGCTGCCACTGTCGATCGCCGAAGGCCTCAAGGGCAACTACGCGCCGCTCGCCGGCCAGAGCCAGCTGCTGCAGGACGACATGTCCGGCGCGATGAACGGCGGCATGCAGGCCTCGGTCGTGTGCAGCGAAGACGCCGACCTGATCAAGCCCGATCCGGGCGACCCGAACACGCTGCTCGGCACCAGCCTGACCGATGCGATCACCGCGATGTGCGCGGTCTGGCCGCATGGTGCGATGCCAGCGGACTTCCATGCGCCGCTCAAATCCGACAAGCCCATCCTCGTGCTCGAGGGCGAGCTCGATCCGGTGACGCCGCCGCGTTACGGCGAGCAGGTGATGAAGGGCTTGTCGAACGCGAAACTGATCGTCGCCCGCGGCCAGGGCCACAACGTCATCGGCCGCGGCTGCATCCCGAAACTCGTCGGCGAGTTCGTCGACAAGCTCAACCCGAAAACCCTGGACACGCAATGCGTGGACGCGCTCGGGCCGCTGCCCGCGCTCGTCGATTTCAACGGAGCCGCGCCATGATCGAAGTACGCAACCTGCACAAGACGTTCGGCTCCGGGGCGAAGAAGGTGATTGCCGTCGATGGCGTCAGCTTCGTCGCGCGCGACGGCGAGATCACCGGCCTGCTCGGCCCGAACGGCGCAGGCAAGACGACGACGCTGCGCTGCCTGTACACGCTGATGCGGCCCGATTCGGGCCAGGTGCTCGTCGACGGCGTCGACGCGGCGGCCGATCCGCTCGCGGTGCGCAGAAACCTCGGCGTGCTGCCCGACGCGCGCGGGCTGTACAAGCGCCTGACCGCGCGCGAGAACATCGCCTACTTCGGCCGGCTGCACGGCCTCGACGAGGCGACGATCCGCGCGCGCAGCGACGCCGCGATCCGCGCGCTCGAGATGGAGGACATCGCCGAGCGCCGCACCGAAGGCTTCTCCCAGGGCCAGCGCGTGAAGACCGCGATCGCGCGCGCGCTCGTGCACGACCCGAAGAACGTGATCCTCGACGAGCCGACCAACGGCCTCGACGTGATGGCGACGCGCGCGATGCGCGCCTTCCTCAAGCAACTCAAGGGCGAAGGCCGCTGCGTGCTGTTTTCCTCGCACATCATGCAGGAGGTCGCCGCGCTGTGCGACCGCATCGTCGTGATCGCGCGCGGCCGCGTCGTCGCCGACGAGTCGCCCGACGCGCTGCGCGCGCAGACCGGCGAGGCGAACCTCGAAGACGCCTTCGTCAGGCTGATCGGCAGCGACGAGGGGCTCGCCGCATGAAAACGATTTTGCCTCCCTTCTCCCACCAGGAGAAGGTGCCCGAAGGGCGGATGAGGGAAAGACCTTACACGCCCAACCGTCGCAGCAAATCGTTGCGCCCTCCCCTCACCCGGCGCTGCCGCGCCACCTTCTCCCGGCGGGAGAAGGAAGGAGCAAAAGCATGAAATCCGCCCTGATCGTATTCCTCAAGGAAGTCCGCGAGAACCTGCGCGACAAGCGCACCGTGGTCAACACGCTGGTCACCGGCCCGCTCATGGGCCCGCTGCTGTTCGTGCTGCTGATCAACACGCTGGTCTCGCGCGAATTGGAAAAGGCCGAGGCGCCGCTGAAACTGCCGGTGATCGGCGCGGAACACGCGCCGAACCTGATCGAGGCGCTCAGGCAGCAGCGCATCGAGATCCAGCCCGGGCCGGCCGATGCCGAACGCGCCGTGCGCGATCAGGATGCCGACGTCGTGCTGCGCATCCCGCCGCGCTACGCGGAGAGCTGGAACCAGGGCGAGCCGGCCCAGGTCGAACTCGTCTTCGACGAATCGCAGCGCGACGCGCAGAGCGCGGTGCGCCGCCTGCAGGGCGCGCTCGAAGGTTACGCCCAGCGCACCGGCGCGCTGCGCCTGCTCGCACGCGGCCTGTCACCCGCGGTGATGAAGCCCGTGGTGATCGCCGAGCGCGACCAGTCCACGCCGCAGAGCCGCTCGGGGCAGATGTTCGGCATCCTGCCCTATTTCTTCATCCTCGGCGCCTTGATCGGCGGCATGGCGCTGGCGATCGACACGACCGCGGGCGAGCGCGAGCGCCAGTCGCTGGAACCGCTGCTCGCCAATCCGGTGCCGCGCTCGCAGATCCTTGCCGGCAAGCTCGCGACGACGACCGCGTTCTCGATGACGACCGTGCTGCTGAGCATGGTCGCATTCGGCATCGCGAGCCGCTTCCTGCCGACCGACAAGCTCGGCATGGACCTGCACCTCGGCCTCGATTTCGTGCTCAGGGGCCTGTTCGTCATGCTGCCGCTCGCGGCGCTGCTCGCGGGACTGCAAACCATGGTCGCCGCATTCGCCAAGAGCTACCGCGAGGCGCAGACCTGGCTCGGCCTGCTCACCTTCGTGCCGGCGATCCCGACCATGCTGCTGACCGTGCTGCCGTTCAAACCGCAGACGTGGATGTACGCGGTGCCGCTGATGGGCCAGCAGGTCGCGCTGACGCGTTTCCTGCGCGGCGAAACGGTGAATTCCGACGCGCTCGTGCTCTGCTTCGTCTGCACGACGCTGGCGGCGCTGCTCGTCTACTTCGTCACTTCGCGCATCTATCGCAGCGAGCGGCTGGCGATTTCGGCGTAGCGCCCGTGCCCGCGTTTCGCGCGGGCACGGGAAACGCGATGGTCAGACGCTGCGCGTCGCCACCGCCGGCGGCACGCGCGAAGCGCGCGTCGCCGGGCCGAGCACGGCGATCTGGCCGAGCAGCCACAGACTGACGAAGCCGACCGGGACGTAGTACCACGGCAGCAGCTTCGCGTCGGCGACGTGGGTCAGCAGCCACAGGCTCAGGGCATAGGCGAGCACGCCGCCGACGACGAGGCCCGCGGTCGTGATCAGGAAATTCTCGGTGAGGAAATAGCGCAGGATGTCGAAACGCGTCGCGCCGAGCGCGCGCCGCGTGCCGATCTGCTTGGTGCGCTGGGTGACCCAGAAGCTGGCCATGCCGACGACGCCGAGCGCGGTGATCGTCAACAGCAGGAAGATCACCGTGCCGAGGATGATCATCATCGCGCGGTCGTTCGAGTAGGCGTCGTTTCGCGTTTGTTCGATCGTGCGCATTTTGCCGATGATACGGCTGGGGTTGGATTCCGCGAGCTTCTGCTCGACGAGTTTCATCACTTCGTCGCGACGGCCCGGTTCGGTGCGAACGATGTAGCGGGTGAAATTGCCGAAGGGCATGTGTGCCGGCACCAGCGTCGTGTATTCGATCGTCTTGCTGTTCGTCCAGGGCTGCTGCAGGCGATCGACGATGCCGACGATGGTGCTGGTCGGCGGATCGTCGTCGAGATAGACCTGCTTGCCGAGCGCGTCCCCGCCCGGGAATACCTTGTCTGCGAGGGCCTTGGTGACAATGATGGCCGCCGGGTGAAGACTGTCGCCAAACGTGGCGTTGACGACTTCTTCCGGCTTGAAATTGCGTCCGGCGATGAGATGCGTGCCGAACGCGTCCACGGCATGATCGTCGACGATGTACAGCGCCGTGTCGGCCGTCGATGTCTTTTGCTTCGGCTGCAGGTTCAAGCCGGTGCTCCAGCCGCCTCCGCTCATCGGTACGCTCCATGCGGGAGCGGCCGCGACCACGCCCGGCAGCTGGCGAAGCAGTTGCAGATCCGCGAGCTGGGTCGCCCGCGCGTCATAACCCTGGCCGAAACCGGTGCTGCCGAACCAGAATGTGTCGGCTTCGTTCATGCCGCTGGGTCGGCGCATGTGCTCGAAGCGCTGGTTGATGATGAACAGCGAGTTGCACACGATCGCGAGCGTCAGCGCGACCTGCAGGCCGATGAGGATCATCGCGACCTTGCTGCGCATCAGCGCGGAAATGATGGGACGGATTTCCATAACAAACCTCCACTGATCTCCCTTCTCCCCTCGGGAGAAGGTGCCCCGAAGGGGCGGATGAGGGTCCGGTTTCAATTCGAGGTTTTCGCAACACCGGACCCTCATCCGGCGCTGCGCGCCACCTTCCCCCGGCGGGGGAAGGGAAGCTACTGTGTTTTCAACTGCGCCGCCGGCGCCACCTGGCAGGCACGCCAGGTCGGATACAGGCCGGCGAGCACGGCGGCGGCGACCGCGAGCACCACGGTCGTCACGATCATGGTCCAGTCGAGTTGGGCGACGGTCTTGTAGTTCGTGTACAGCGCGCGCACGGCGACGAGGCCGAGCCCGGTCAGCAACAGGCCGAGCACGCCGCCGGAAAGGCCGACCACGCCGGACTCGATCAGGAACTGGCCGAATACGTCGCGCTTGCTCGCGCCGAGCGCGCGGCGCAGGCCGATCTCGCCGGCCTTGCGCGTGAACTTGGCGAGCAGCAGGCCGATCGTGTTGACCAGGCACACGGCGAGGAAGGCGAAGCCGAGGCCGGTCTGCACCTTGACGTCGCTCGACACGACCTTCTGGTCGGCCATCCACGCGTTGACGTCGAGCAGGCGGTTGTTGAGCGGGCGCTGGAAACGGCCCGACTTCTTCTGCTCGTTGACGTAGGAGTCGAGGAAGGACTGGTATTCGGCCAGGCGCGCGGGCGAGTCGAGTTGCACCCACATCTGGATCCACACGCAATCGGATTGCAGGTACGCGTCCCAGCCGTCTCCCGGAGACTTCCAGCAGCTGTTGTTGCCCGTGGAGCGCTGCTTGAGATCGATGCCGGTCGTGAACGGGATGAAGAAATCGTCCGGATCGGCAAACGCGCCGATGGTGAGATCGTAGTAGCGCGTACGCAAGTTCCATTCGTCGAGCACGCCGACGATCGTGTAGTCGTTGCCGTCGAGGCGCACCGTCTTGCCGACGCTGTTCTGGCCGCCGAACAGTTTCTCGTTGGTCTCGCGGCCGAGCACGACGACGCGCGCGTGCTGCGCGTCCTGGTCGCGGTTCCAGCCGCCGCCATAGGCGAACGGCGGCTCGAACATCGCGAAGAAGTCGGCATAGGTCACGCGACCGAGCGCCTGGAACGGCTTGAGTTCGCGATTCGCCGGCTGCACCGGCAGGGCCAGCTTGTACATCGCCGCCTGCTTGTCGGCCTTGCCGGCCTCCATCAGCGCGACCGCGTCGCGATAGGTCACCTGGTCGGGCGGGCGGCCGTCATCGTTGTACGGATTGTCCGGACTCCAGTTGTCCATCTGCACGTAATGCAGCTTGTCGCTCTTCCACGGGATCGGATCGCTGCCCATCAGGTGCATGACGGTCAGCGTAGTCATGCTCGCGGCGATGCCGAGCGCGATGCCGAGCACCATGAGCGCGGTGAGGATCGGATTGCGCCTGAGGCTGCGCAGGCCGAGTTGCAGGTAGTACGAGAACATCGTCGTTCCTTTGCTTTGCCCTTCCACGCTGGCGCCGGAAGGAGAGAAGAATCAGGCCACCGCGGCTTCGACGTCCGTGTCGCGCGCCTTCACGCGCAGCGCGGGTTCGGCGTCGAAATCGGTGACCTGGCCGTCCATCACGTGCACGTTGCGCTGCGCGCGCGCGGCAAGTTCGGGATCGTGAGTGACCATGATGATCGTCGTGCCGGCCCGGTTGATCTCCTCGAGCAGTTCCATGACCCCGCGCGCCATGAGCGAGTCGAGGTTGCCGGTCGGTTCGTCGGCCATGAGCAGGCGCGGCGAGCCGGCCAGCGCGCGCGCGATCGCGACGCGCTGCTGCTGGCCGCCGGACAACTCCGAGGGATAGTGCTTCATGCGCGAGGACAGGCCGACGCGCGACAGCGACTCCTCGATGCGCTTCTTGCGCTCGGCCGCGCCGTAGCCGCGGTAGCGCAACGGCACGTCGACGTTGTCGAACAGGTTGAGGTCGGGGATCAGGTTGAAGCCCTGGAAGATGAAGCCGATCTTCTCGTTGCGCAGCTTCGAGCGCGCGTCGTCGTTGAGGCCGCGCACGTCGACGCCGTCGAGCCAGAACTCGCCCGAGCTGAACTCCTCGAGCAGGCCGGCGATGTTGAGGAAGGTCGTCTTGCCCGAGCCCGAGGGCCCGGTGACCGCGACGAATTCGCCCTCGCGCACGTGGATCGAGAAGTCGCGCAACGCATGCGTCTCGACCATGTGGGTCCGGTATACTTTGGAAAGATGCTGCATCTTTAGCATGGGTTCATTCCTGCTGGCTGATTCGTCACGGGATTCAGTTCAAGACCACTTTCTCGGCACCGTTGAACGCGTCGGTGCCGGAGATCACGATGCGGTCGCCTTCCTTGACGCCGCTGAGAATTTCGACCGCGTTGAGACTCGTTGCGCCGACCTGGATCGCGCGGCGCTCGGCGATGCCGTTGTGAACGACATAGGCGATGCGCCCCGCGCCCGTATCGACGAACGAGCCGCGCTCGACCATGAGCACGTTCGGGCGCTCGTCGATCAGGATGCGCGTGGTCAGCTGCTGGCTCTGGCGCAGGCCGGCGGGCTTGTCGCCGGCGAAGCGCACGCGCGCGACGACCTGGCTGTTGACCACCTCGGGCGACACCGCGGACAACTCGCCCTTGTATTTTTGCGTGCCTTCGGCGATCTCGGCCGGCATGCCGATCGACAGGTCGTGCGCGAACACCTCGGGCACCTGCAGCTCGACTTCGAGCGAGGTCAGATCGATCACGGTGACCAGGCCGGTGTTGATCGGCACGTTCGCCTTCTGCTGCACGAGCAACTGGCCGACCTGGCCGGCGACCGGCGAGCGCACTTTCAACTGGTCGACCTGGCGCACTAGATCGGCGACGAGCAGCTTCTGCCGCTCGAACGCGAGGTGTTTGGTCTTGACGTCGAACGCCGCCGTCTCGTTCTGCAGGCGCGCGTCCGCCTGCGCCTGGTTGACGTTGAGCTCGGCCTTGGCCAGTTCGTCCTTCGAGCGCAGCACCTCGATCTCGGGCATCGCGCCCTTCAGGAATGCCTGCGACTTGCGCTCGACTTCGCGCGCCGCGGTCTGGCGATCGATCAGCGCCGAATCGACGGTCTTCTTCGCCAGCAACTCCTTCTGCCGCGCGTCGATGCCGGCGCGGCCGACGTCGACCTCCAGGCTCGCCAGCGTCGCTTGTTCCTGTTGCAGCTTGTTGGTCAGGTCGGGACTGTCGACCTCGGCGAGTACCTGGTCCTTCTCGACCTTGTCCCCGGCATGCGTGAGCAGCGTGACCGTGCCCGCGGCGGTCGCATACAAGGTCGGCGCCTGCGCCGCGACGACTTTGCCCTGCGCGGACACGTCGCGCACCAGCGTGCCGCGCTTGACCTCGCCGATGCGCAGGCTTGCCGCCGACGCCGACGTGCCGGCCGAGATCAGGCGCGCGACCGAGGGCACGAGCCAGGCCAGGGCGACGAGCACCGCGGCCCCGGCCGCGCCGATGACGATCCAGCGCTTGTTGACGCGCGGCTGCGCGATTTCGATGCGGCGGTCCTGGCCTGAGGTGTCTCGGATCATGGCGGTGGTCGGGCTTCGCTGAGAGTCGGTACGACCCTGTCAAAGCAAACCACGTGCCAACGATCTCGCTTCTTTCAACCCTATGCCCGTACTGGGTTTTTCCGGAAAGAAGCGGTTGCGTCCGCTGTCCGTCCGCCGCCGCGGACAGCGGGCGGACGGCGTTCTGTCCGCTCAGGATTTCTTCGCGCCCTGCGCCTTCGTCTTCTCGATCCAGCCATCGACGCGCGCTTCGAGCACGTCGAGCGGCAGCGCGCCGCCGTTCAATATTTCGTCGTGGAAGGCGCGGATATCGAACTTGTCGCCGAGCGCCGCCTTCGCCTTCGCGCGCAGTTCGAGGATCTTGAGCTGGCCGAGCTTGTACGACAGCGCCTGGCCCGGCATGACGATGTAGCGGTCGGTCTCGGCCTGCACGTCGGGCTCGTCGTCGGAGGAATGCGCGTGGAACCAGTCGACCATCTGCTGCCGCGTCCAGTGCTTGTAGTGCACGCCGGTGTCGAGCACGAGGCGATTCGCGCGCAGCAGTTCGTCCGAGAGGTGGCCGTAGTAGCTCAGCGGATCCTGGTAGAAGCCGACCTCCTCGCCGAGCCGCTCGGCGTACAGCGCCCAGCCTTCGACGTAGGCGTTGTAGCCGGCCTGCTGGCGGAACGGCGGCAGGCCCGGCAGCGTCTGCGCGATCGCGATCTGCATGTGGTGGCCGGGCACGCCCTCATGGTAGGCCGTGGTCTCGATGTTGAGCAGCGAGCGGTTCCGGAAATCGCCGGTGTTGACGTAGACGCGGCCGGGGCGCTTGCCGTCGGGCGTGCCCTGGTTGTATTCGGCCGCCGCGGCTTCCTTCTCGCGGTACTCCTGCGTCGGCACCACCTCGACCGCGCTCTTCGGCAGCAGGCCGAACAGCTGCGGCAGCTTCGGTTCCATCTGCGCGATGTATTTCTTGTACAAGTCCACGATCTGCTGACGCGAGCTCGCGTGCGTCTTCGGATCCTTGTTCATCGCCTCGCGGAAATTTTTCAGGTCCTTGTAGCCCATCTTCTGCGCGATCTTGAGCTGCTCGCCCTCGATGCGCCTGACCTCGGCGAGACCCAGGTCGTGGATTTCCTGCGGCGACCTGTTCGTCGTCGTCTGCTGTTCGATCGCGAACCGGTACAGCGCGTCGCCGTTCGGCAGCGCCCACATGCCGGGCTCGCTGCGGCCTTTCGGCGCGTAGTCCTTCTCGACGAAGTCGGCGAGCTTCGCGTAGGCGGGGCGCACTTTTTCGTCGACCGCCGCGAGGATGGCGTCGTGCAGGCGCTTGCGTTCGCCTTCCGCCACGCCGTCGGGGAACTTCGCGACCGGATGGCCGAACACGCTGTCCTCGCCGGCTGGCTTGGCGATGTCGCGGATCTGGATCACGACTTTCTCGAGCAGGAAGCGCGGCGGCATCATCCGGTCGCGCTCGCCCTGCCGGAGCGTCTCGGTGACCTGGTCGAACAGCGCCGGCAACTTGTTCAGGCGCGCGAGATATTCCTCGTACTGTTTGCCCGTCTCGAACGGCACCATCGACACGAACTGCGGCAGCATCAGGTGCACGCCGTTGAACTGGTCGAGCGGCATTTCGTTGAGTTTCAATTCTGTCGCACGGATATTGTCGCCGAGCTGGCGCAGCATGAGCTGCCGGTTGAGCCTGTCCTGCTCGTCGAAGCCGGTCGTGTCGATCGCCTTGAAGCGTGCGAGGAAGGCCTCGTTATCCTTCTTCTGCTGCTGCGCGGCGGCCGGCGACGCGTCGCTCCACGCATCGTTGTAGCGGTAGTCGCCGAGCATCGTCGCGAACTCGGGCTGGTGCCTGAGCGTGTACTCCCACTGTTCGGCGAGCAAGGCATTGAGCGCCTTGACACGCGTGGCCGCATCGTCGGCGGCGTGCGCGGAAGCGCCGCAGGCAGCGGCGACGGCGAGCAACAGGGGTTTGAGGGCGATGCGCGGCATGACAGGTCCCGGAAAAATGGAGCGCGTACTTTCCACACACCGACCCGCCGCGTCCAGTGCCGGAAGCCGCGGTTACTCCGCGTCGCGCTGTTTCGCGGGCGCGGCGTCGGCGAACGCGGTGATCTGCGCGCAGCGCGCATCGATCGCGGCGATCGTCGGGAACCGTCCCATGTCGACGCCGAAGCGGCGCGCATTGAACACCTGCGGCACGAGCAGGATGTCGGCCAGGGTCGGCGTATTGCCGTAGCAGAATTTGCCGCGCGTCGGGCTCTGCGCAAGCCGGGTCTCGAGCGCGGCGAAGCCGGTGCCGATCCAGTGCCGCACCCAGGCGTCGGTGCCGTCCTTGTCCAGGCCGCAGTTCGCGGCCAGGTACTTGAGCACGCGCGTGTTGCCGAGCGGATGGATGTCGCAGGCGATGTCGAGCGCGATCGCGCGCACGGCCGCGCGGCCGGCCGCGTCGGCGGGCAGCAGCGGCGGATCGGGATGCGTTTCGTCGAGATACTCGATGATCGCGAGCGACTGATGCACGCCGACGTCGCCATCTACCAGCACCGGCACCAAACCCTCGGGCGCGATGCCGCGATAGGCCGGCGCGTGTTGTTGACCGCCCTCACGCACCAGATGCACGGGGACATATTCGTATGCCAGTCCCTTGAGGTTCAGCGCGATGCGTACGCGGTACGAGGCCGAGCTGCGGAAGTAGTTGTAGAGCTTCACGACGAACCCCGCGAGTCAGACGACGGCGACTTCGAATTCACCCAAGCCATCGATGCCGCCGCGCATCCGGTCGCCCTTGACGACTGCGCCGACGCCTTCGGGCGTACCCGTGTAGATGAGATCGCCGGGCACGAGCTCGAAGAACTTCGACAGATGGGCCACCGTCTCGGCCACCGACCAGATCAGGTCGGACAGGTCGCCCTTCTGCCTTGGCTGGCCATTGAGTTCGAGCCAGATCGCGCCGCGGGCCGGATGGCCGACATCGGCCGCACGATGGATCGGCCCGATCGGCGCGGCATGGTCGAAGCCCTTGGCGATATCCCACGGCCGGCCGGCATCGCGCATCTTCGCCTGCAGGTCGCGGCGCGTCATGTCGAGGCCGAGCGCATAGCCGTAGACGTGATCGAGCGCCTGGTCGACGGCGATGTCGCGGCCACCCTTGCCGATCGCGGCGACGAGTTCCATTTCGTGGTGGCAGTTCTTCGTCTCGCTCGGATACGGGAACGCGCCCGTGGCGCCCGGCGCGACGCAGACGACCGCATCGGCCGGCTTGCAGAAGAAGAACGGCGGCTCGCGCTCATCGAAACCCATCTCGCGCGCATGCGCGGCGTAGTTGCGGCCGACGCAGTAGATGCGATGGACGGGGAATACCTGGTCGCTGCCGGCGACGGCAACGGTCGCGAGCGGCGCAGAAGGGAAGACGAGGTTCATGCGAATTTCTCCGGAACGAGGGAATCACCGATGACGCGGGCGGACAATTATCGCAACTACGCGCGGGAATTTTGCGCGCCGCCGATTGCGGACGCGGCCTGCCGCGCATAACGCTGCGCGAGCACGGCGCAGACCATCAGCTGCACCTGGTGGAACAGCATCAGCGGCAGCACGATCGCGCCGACCGCGCCGCCGGCGAACAGCACGTTCGCCATCGGCACGCCGCTGGCGAGGCTCTTCTTCGAGCCGCAGAACAGGATCGTGATGCGATCCTCGCGCGAAAAGCCCAGGCGCTGGCCGAGTTGCGCGGTCGCGAACAGCGCGGCCGCGAGCAGCACGCAGCAGATCACGAGCAGCAGTGCGAGCGTGCGCAGCGACACCTGCTGCCACAGCCCGGCGACCACGGCCGCGCTGAACGCGGTGTAGACGACGAGCAGAATCGAACCGCGGTCGACGAAGCCGATCAGTTTCCTGTGGCGCTCGATGACGCCGCCGAGCCACGGCCGCGCGATCTGGCCGGCGACGAACGGCATGAACAGCTGCAGCACGATGCCCCTGATCGCCGACAGCGGCGCGGGACCGCCGGCAGTCCCATTCGTGTGGATCAGCAGGCCGACGAGCAAGGGCGTGACGAAGATGCCGAGCAGGCTCGACGCCGACGCGGCGCACACCGCTGCGGGCACGTTGCCGCGCGCGATCGAGGTGAACGCGATCGAGGACTGCACGGTCGACGGCAGCGTGCACAGAAACAGGATGCCGAGCGCGAGCTGCGTGCCGACAATGCCCACGGCCAGCGGCTGCGTCAGCACGCCGAGCAGCGGGAACAGGACGAAGGTGCAGGCGAGCACGAGCAGGTGCAGACGCCAGTTGGTCAACCCCGCGATCACCGCCTCGCGCGACAGCTTGGCGCCGTGCAGGAAGAACAGCAGCGCGATCGCGACGTTGGTGACGACATCGAAAATCTCGGCGCTGCGGCCGCGGCACGGCAGCAGCGTGGCGAGAGTCACCGTCGCGAGCAGCGCGAGCGTGTAGCGGTCGAAGACCAGGGCGAGGGCTTGCAGCATGGCGCATGGTAACGGATGCGCGTGAAGCTGGGCTTTTCGTCTTTCAATCGCAACCGGACCAGCGCGCTTCAGCGAAAATCGCGGCTGCGGCTGTCGAGGCCGCCGAGCAGCGCGCTCAGGTCGTGCAGGCGCCCGGCGATCAGGTGCTGCACGCCATCGACCGATTCGAGCAGACCATCGACGGCGAGCAGGCGTGATTCGAGGAAGGCGCGGCGCTGGCGCTCGGCCAGTTCGGGGCGGACGATGACGTTGACCGCGCCGTCCTCGTCCTCGAGCGTGACGAAGGTGAGGCCGCTCGCGGTCTGCGGGCGCTGGCGGCCGATGACCAGGCCGGCGGCGCGCACGGGCCGCGTCCCCCGGACCTTGCGCAGTCGGCTGGAACGCCAGCAGCGTTGTGCTTCGAGCTGCCCGCGCAGCAGCGCGAGCGGATGCGGGCCGAGGGCCAGGCCCGTGCTCGCGTAGTCGGCGAGCACCGTCTCGCCGGCGCCGGGCGGCGGCAGTGCGACCTGCGCCTCCGCGGGACTGTCGCGACCGAACAACGGCAGGCTTTCCTCGACGCCGGCGACCGCCCAGTGCGCGCGGTGCCGGTGCCCCGCCAGGCCGCGCAGCGCGCCGGCCCGCGCGAGCAGCGCCTGCTCGCGCCGGTCGAGCCGCGCACGCGTGCACAGGTCGGCGAGCGAGGCGAATCCCGCCTGCGCGCGCGCCGCTTCGATGCGCCGCGCCGCGCCCTCGCCGAAGCCACGGATCTCGCGCAGGCCCAGGCGCAATCCGGGCTGCGGATTTTCCGTCGTCTGCAACCGGCGCGTGCCGAACTCTTCCAGCGAGCAATCCCAGCCGCTGTAGCGCACATCGACCGGCAGCACCTCTGCGCCATGCCGACGCAGATCCTGCACGATCTGGCTGGCCGAGTAGAACCCCATCGGCTGCGAGTTGAGCAGCGCGCAGGCGAACGCCGCCGGCTCGTGGCATTTGAGCCAGCTCGAGGCGTAGGCCAGCATGGCGAAGCTGGTCGCGTGCGATTCGGGAAATCCGTAGTCGCCGAAGCCTTTCATCTGCTCGAAGATGCGCTCGGCGAAATCGCGCGGGTAATGGCGTTCGAGCATGCCGCCGATCAGCCGCTCGCGCAGATGCTCGAGGCCGCCGCGCCGTTTCCACGCCGCCATCGAGCGGCGCAGTTCGTCGGCTTCGCCCGGAGTGAAACCCGCCGCGACTTCGGCGATCCGCATCACCTGCTCCTGGAACAGGGGCACGCCGAGCGTGCGCTCGAGCACCTCCTCGATTTCGGGCGAGGGATAGCTGACCGCTTCCTTCTTTTGCCGCCGGCGCAGATACGGATGCACCATGTCGCCCTGGATCGGGCCCGGCCGCACGATCGCGACCTGGATGACGAGATCGTAGAACTCCGCGGGCTTCAATCGCGGCAGCATCGCCATCTGTGCGCGCGATTCGATCTGGAACACGCCGATCGTGTCGGCTTTGCGGATCATCGCGTAGGTGGCGGAATCCTCTTTCGGCAGCGTCGCCAGCGTCCAGCGTTCGCCGCGCAGCGGTTCGATCAGATCGAAACACTTGCGCAGGCAGGTCAGCATGCCAAGCGCGAGGCAATCGACCTTGAGCAGGCACATCGTGTCGAGATCGTCCTTGTCCCACTGGATGATCGTGCGTCCGGGCATCGCCGCGTTCTCGACCGGGACGAGCGTGGACAGCGGCGCATCGCAGATGACGAAGCCGCCGACATGCTGCGAGAGATGGCGCGGAAAGCCGTGCAGCTCGCGCGCGAGCGCGAGCGCGCGGCGCAGCATCGGCGCGGCGGGATCGAAGCCGGCTGCGGCCAGATGCGCGACGAGCGTCTCCCCGTCGTCGTGCGCCGAGACGGCACGGCTGAGCTGGTCGACCTGGTCGACGGAAAAGCCCAGCGCCCTGGCAACGTCGCGCAGCGCGCTCCGAGCCCGGTAGCTGATCACGGTCGCGGCGAGCGCCGCGCGCTCGCGGCCGTACTTCGCGTAGACGTATTGAATGACTTCCTCGCGCCGTTCGTGCTCGAAATCGACGTCGATGTCGGGCGGTTCGCCGCGCTCCTCCGACAGGAAACGGCCGAAGACGAGCTGCGAGCGCGCCGGATCGACCTCGGTGATGCCGAGGCAGAAACACACGGCCGAATTCGCCGCCGAGCCGCGGCCCTGGCAGAGGATGCCGCGGCCGCGCGCAAAGCCCACGATGTCGTGGACGGTGAGGAAAAACGCTTCGTACCCGAGCTTGGCGATGAGCGCGAGCTCCATCGCGATCTGCGCGCGCACGGCCGCGCTTTCGCCTTCGGGCCAGCGCCAGCGAGCGCCTTGTTCGACCAGATGCCGCAGCCAGCTCGTCGGCGTATGCCCCTGCGGCACGATCTCGCGCGGATACGCGTATTTCAGATCGCGCTTCAGGTCGAACGCGCAGCGCGCGGCGATGCGCAGCGTTTCCTCGAGCAGTTCGCGCGGATGAAGTTCGGCGAGCGCTTCGCGGCGGCGCAGATGGCGCTCGCCGTTCGCGAACAGATGGCCGCTGCCGGCGCGCAGCGTCGTGCGATGGCGGATCGCGGTCAGCGTGTCCTGCAGCGCGCGGCGGCGGCGCACATGCATGTGCACGTCGCCCGCGGCGACGGCGGGGAGCTGCTGGCGCGCGGCAAAGTCGAGCAGCCGGCGCTGGCGTGCCGCGTCATCGGGGCCGCGGTGCAGTTCGACGGTCAGCCATGCACTTTGTGGAAAATGCCGCATTATCCACTTTGCCTCATCCACGCAAGGCATCTCGCCGGGAATCCACAGCGCGAGCAGGCCTTGTGCGTGCGCGGCCACATCCGCCCGGCGCAAGGCGTATGCGCCCTTCTTCGCCCCGCGTCGCCCCTGCGTGATCAGTGCGCACAGCGACTGGTAGGCGGCCAGGTCCGGCGCGAGCAATACGAGCTTCAGGCCGTCGTCGAGAAGGATTTCGCTGCCGACGATCAGGGCGACGCCGGTCGCTTTCGACGCCTCCCACGCGCGCACGATGCCGGCGAGGCTGCACTCGTCGGTAATCGCGAGCGCGCGGTAGCCGAGTTTTTTCGCGCGCTCGAACAGTTCGCGCGCGCTCGATGCGCCGCGCTGGAACGAGAAGTTCGACAGGCAGTGCAGCTCGGCATAGTCGGGCGCGGCGCTCATGCACGCGCGCCGTCATGCAAACCAGCCGTGCAGCAACCACGGCGCTTCGTCGTCGATGCCACGGA
Source organism: Pseudomonadota bacterium (assembly GCA_018240505.1). GTDB lineage: Bacteria > Pseudomonadota > Gammaproteobacteria > Xanthomonadales > Rhodanobacteraceae > Rudaea. The sequence continues at coordinate 5,793 of JAFEFQ010000263.1, read as the reverse complement.
ACGCCCAGGCGCGCTGGCCCTCGCGCGTTTCGATCACGTAATAGTCGCGGCGCAGGTCGCCGCCGTCCCACCAGCCGGATTCGATGCGCTCGGGCCCGGCGAGGATGCGTGCAGGTTCGCCGCGCAACGGCAGCGGCCGGCGCAGCAGCCAGCTCGGGCGTGGGCCGAGCCGACGCACGGGCGCGGCCGCCGCGGCCGAAACGCGCTTGCGCCAGGCCCGTTCGGGACGCGGATCGTCGTGCGCCGCCAGCGCGTACACGGCATCCGCGCCGAGGCGGCTGCGCAGGCGGTCGGCGAGTTGCGGCCAGTCCAGTTGCGCGCCGCGCGGCTCGTCGAACAGGTCGCGCGCGAGCGGCACGAACGGCGGCAGCTGCGCCGCGACGACGTTGAGCGCGCGCACCGGCGCGGGAACCGGGCTTGCCTGCAGGCGCAGCACGCAGAGGTCGAGCACGCTGCGCGCGTCGCGCGATGGCGACTGCAGGCCGATCGCGAGCCGCGTCGGCGCGAGTCCCTTGAATTGCAGCGGATCGTGTTCGAGCACAAGCTCGAGCCGTTGCACGCCGCCGTCGCGGCTGGTCAGGAACGCGCAGAGGTCGCCGATCAGGCGGCGCAGCGGAAAACGCAGCGTCTCGCTCGATTCGATCTCGTGATCGAATTCCATGCGCGCATGGAAGCGGTCGGGCGGCCGATACAGCGGCAGCGGATCGGGCGCGGCGCCACACAAGCGGTCGAGGTGGTCGGCGAACGCGGCGCCGAAACGCCGGATCAGACCCGCGCGCGGCAACGCGCGGACCTCGCGCAGGCGGGAAAGGCCCATGCCGCGCAGCGCCTCGACCGCAAGCGCATCGAGGCCGGCTTGCGCGATCGGCAGCGCGTCCAGCGCCTGGCGCAGGGTCGCCGGGTTGGCGACGAGCGTGCCGTCCTGCGTGCGCGCGAGCGCGAGCGCGGCCAGCGCGGTCGGCGCCACAGCGAGACGATGGCTGATGCCGAGTTCGCCCAGTTCCGCACGCCAGCGCGCCTCGAGGCGCGGCCATGGGCCGAACAGCTTGATGCTGCCGCCGATCTCGATCAGCACCGCATCGGCCTCGCGCAACGAAACCTGCGAGCTGTAGCCGTAGGCCCAGCCGGCGAGCAGTTCGCGCAGCTTCTGTTCGCGCGCGGGATCGTGCGGCGCCGTTTTCAGCGACGGGAACAAGGCCTGCGCCGCGGCCAGCGTCTGCCCGCGATGGACCCCGGCGGCACGCACGGCGGGCATCGCATCGACGATCAGCGGGCGCGCCTGGTCGCGCGAAATCAGCGCGAGATTCTGCAGGCGCTCGTCGCGAACGGATGCGTCGCGCGCGAGCGCATCGAGTCCGAGACGTGGCAGGAGCAGGGCCGCCCAGAGCATCGTCGTGTCACCCGACCCGCATCGTCGCCGCGCGCAGCGGGACCGGGCGCGCCGGCGGATGGGCGCCGCGGCACTTGAGGATGCGTGCGCTCGTGCCTTCGCCCGCGCGCAGCTGGATGCGCGTCGCCGCCGGCGAGGGATTCGCCGCAGCACGCGCGCCGCGGAACACGAAGCCGAGCGCGCCGCCGGATTCGGCCGCGACCTGCAGGCGGCGCAGCGCGCGGTCGCTCGCCTGGCGCGGCCAGCACAGCACCGCCGCGCAGACGCCCGAGCGCAGGCATTGCTCCGCGGCCCAGAGCGCCTCGATGTCCGACTGCGTTTCGACGCAATGCAGATACCCAAGATCGACCTCGCGTGCGCACCACGCCGGCGGATACGGCAGATAAGGCGTAGCGACGAGAACGACGTGCCGCCGCTGCCGGGTCAGGCGCGCCAATGCCGGCAGGACGAGGTCGAGCTCGCCGATGCCGTCCGCGTCGAACAGGATTTCGGTCAGCGCGCCCTGGGTCCAGCCGCGGTGCGGCAGCGCCGCGTCGAGTGCGGCGTGGCCGGAAGGTTCGAACGCGGCCGCCTGCTCGTTCGCCGCGCCGCGCCAGACGCGCGGATCGCGCAGCACGTCGGCGATGGCCGGATTCGAGATGACGGCGAAGACGGCCATTTTCGTTGCTCAGGGCAGGCGGATCACGCCGACGCACAAGCCTTCGATCGCGAAGTCGCCGACGTGCGGGTCGACCTCGATCGGCTCGAAATCGGGGTTGGCCGGCAGCAGCGTGATGCGCGAGCGCGAACGCCGAAATTCCTTGACCGTGATCTCGCCCTCGATGCGTGCGACGACGATCTGGCCGTCGTGCGCCTCGCCCGTGCGGTGCACCGCGATCAGGTCGCGATCGAGGATGCCCGCGTCGCGCATGCTCATGCCTTGCACGCGCAGGAGGAAATCCGGCCGCGGACGGAACAGGTGGCGATCGAGCTGGATCTCGCGCTCGATGTGCGCGTCCGCGTCGATCGGCGCGCCGGCGGCGACGCGGCCAACCAGCGGCAGGCGCAGGATGTCCGGCCGCAGCGTCTCCTCGCGCGAGGCTTTGGCCTGCTGCAGCACGCGTATCGCGCGCGCCTTGCCCGGCACGAGTTCGATCGCGCCCTTCTGCGCGAGCGCCTGCAGATGGAATCCGGCCGCACGCGGCTGGCTGAAGCCGAATGCCGCGGCAATCTCCTCGTGGGTCGGCGGCAGGCCCTCGCGCGCAAGCTGCGTGCGGATGAAATCGAGGATCTGCTGCTGGCGGGCGGTGAGCGATGACATACTACCAATTTACGTAGTATTGTGTCCGCGCGCAAGCCTCGCCGGCGGCAGCGTCGTGCGTCTGGCGACACGCATATACTTTGCCCGCACCCGGCGTATAATGCGAACCATTCTTATTTAGATGTAGACTCGACGTGCTGCTTTCGGAACTGGCGATGGGTGCATCGGCCACCGTGCTCGACGTGAACGACAACGGGACGAACGATCGGATCGCGCAACGCCTGCGTGATCTCGGTTTCGTCGCCGGCGAGCCCGTGCGCCTCGTCGCGCGCGGCCCGCTCGGCGCGGATCCGCTGCTCGTGCAGATCGGCTACACGCGCTTCGCGCTGCGCCGCGCCGAAGCCGCGCGCGTCACGGTGACGGCGGACGCGGCGCCATGAACGCCGCTGCCGCCACCCTGCAGATCGCGCTGGTCGGCAATCCGAACTGCGGCAAGACCGCGCTGTTCAACCTGCTCACCGGCACGCGGCAGAAGGTCGCCAACTATGCCGGCGTGACGATCGAGCGCAAGGAAGGCCATTACACCGCGCCGAGCGGACGCAGCGTGCGCGTGCTCGACCTGCCCGGCGCCTATTCGCTCGCGGCGACCAGCCCGGACGAGGCGATCACGCGCGACGTTGTCATGGGCCGCCACGCGCAGGAAGCCGCGCCCGACCTGATCGTCTGCGTCGTCGACGCGACCAATCTGCGCCTGCACCTGCGTTTCGTGCTCGAGATCGCGCGCCTCGGCCGGCCGATGCTGCTCGCGCTCAACATGATGGACGCGGCCCGACGGCGCGGCATCCGCATCGACACGGCGCAGCTTTCGCAACGGCTCGGCATGCCGGTGGTCGAAACGATCGCGGTGAAGCATGGCGGCGCGAAGCAATTGATCGAGCAGATCGACGCGACCCGACCAGCCCTCAGCCCTCAGCCCTCGACCCTCGCCTCGCATTCCTTCGACCTGCACGCCGACGTGCGCGCGCTGCTTGCCGCCACGGTCAGCGTGCCGCGGCGCACGGCCGCGGTCGATGACGCGATCGACCGCGTCGTGCTGCATCCGGTGCTGGGTCTCGCGATCCTCGCCGTCGTGATGTTCCTGATCTTCCAGGCCGTGTTCTCGTGGGCGACGCCGCTGCACGACGGCATCGCCAACGGCATGCAGGCCGCCGGCAACTGGCTCGGCGACACGCTGCCCGACGGCGCGCTGCGCAGCCTGCTCGTCGACGGCGTGTTCGCCGGGCTCGGCACCGTGCTCGCGTTCCTGCCGCAGATCCTGATCTTGTTCCTGTTCATCCTCTGCCTTGAGGAGTCGGGCTACCTGCCGCGCGCGGCGTTCCTGCTCGACCGCATGATGCTGACCGCGGGACTGACCGGGCGCTCGTTTATCCCGTTGCTGTCGAGCTTCGCCTGCGCGATCCCGGGCATCATGGCCACGCGCAGCATTCCCGACCCGCGCGATCGTTTGACCACGATCCTGATCGCGCCGCTGATGACCTGTTCGGCGCGGCTGCCGGTGTATGCGCTGCTGATCGCCGCCTTCATCCCGCAGCGCACGGTGGCGGGCGTGTTCAATCTGCAGGGCGTCGTGCTGTTCACGCTCTATGTCGCCGGCATCGTCAGCGCGCTGCTCGTCGCCTGGGTGATCAAGCGCCTGCGCCGCGACCAGAGCGAGCATGCGCTGATGATGGAACTGCCCTCGTATCGCCTGCCGCATCCGCGCGACATCGCGATCGGCCTGTACGAGCGCGGCATGATCTTCGTCAAGCGCGTCGGCGGCATCATCCTCGCGCTGACCGTGCTGCTCTGGTTCCTGTCGAGCTTCCCCGCGCCGCCCGCGGGCGCGAGCGAACCCGCGATCCACTACAGCGCGGCCGGCATGATCGGACGCGCGCTGCATACCGTATTTGCGCCGCTCGGCTTCAACTGGCAGATCTGCATCGCGCTCGTGCCCGGCCTCGCCGCGCGCGAGGTCGCCGTGTCCTCGCTCGCCACGGTCTACGCGCTGGCCGGCAACGAGGACGGACTGCAGGCCGTCGTCGCCGCGCAGTGGTCGCTCGCGACGGCGCTGGCGCTGCTCGCCTGGTACGTGTTCGCGCCGATGTGCATTTCGACGCTCGCCACGGTCAAGCGCGAGACCGGATCGACGCGGAATGTCATTGTGCTCGCGGGCTACCTGTTCGGCCTCGCCTGGCTCGCTTCGTTCGCGACCTACCAGATCGCTTCGGCGTTCGGCGCATGAGCTACGCGGTCTTCCAGTCCGTCGCGATCGCGCTGATCCTCGCCTGGAGCCTGTGGTTCGCCGCACGGCGCCTGTTTCCGCGCAGCCATCGCGCCGCGCAGGCGCAACTCGCCCGCCGGCTCGGCGCGTCGTCGAACGCCATGCTGCGCGCGCTCGGCGCGAAGCTCACGCCGCAGCAGGTCGCGAGCGGCGCCGGCTGCGGCAGCGGCGGCGGCTGTTCGAGCTGCGGCACCTGCGCGCCGTCGGCAGCGCCGGCGAACGATGTGCAGCCGCTCGTGTTTCATCCGCGCGCGAAACAGTAACCCAACCGCAGGCGACGGCGGCAGATTCTCGCCTGCGCGCGAATCTGCGAAGATGCGCGCGTGCGGACCCAGGCTGAATACCCGGTCGATGTGCTGGTCGTCGGCGGCGGCATCAATGGCGCGGCGATCGCGCGCGATGCGGCCGGGCGCGGGCTGTCGGTGCTGCTCGTCGAGCAGGACGACCTCGCCGCGCACACTTCGAGCGCGAGCAGCAAGCTGATCCACGGCGGCCTGCGCTATCTCGAGCAGTACGAATTCTCGCTCGTGGCCAAGGCGCTGGCCGAGCGCGACGTGGTACTCAATTCGGCGCCGCATATCGTGCGCCCGCTGCGCTTCGTGCTGCCGCACGAGCCGCACCTGCGCCCGGAGTGGATGATCCGCGCCGGCCTGCTGCTCTACGACCATCTCGGCCGCCGGCGCGCGCACACGCTGCTGCACTCGCGCCGCGCGGACCTGCGCGCGCACGTCGCCGGCGCGCCGCTCAAGGCGCAGTTCGCGACCGGCTTCATCTATTCCGATGCATGGTGCGACGATGCGCGCCTGGTCGTGCTCAACGCGCTCGATGCGCAGGCGCGCGGCG
>JAFEFQ010000262.1 GCA_018240505.1 Pseudomonadota bacterium | reverse complement strand
GGCCCGCGGGGCCGGCTCGAAGGCCGCGAGTTAGTGCGGCGCGCAGCGTCCGGGCTAACCTTAGTTAGTGTGAATGTTCTAGTCCCGGCGGCTAGCTTTCCTTCCACTTCCACTCTCCTGCAAAGACGAGGCAAGCGCATGGCCGGCAAGAAGACCAGCAACACCCAGATCGAATTCGCGAACACGCCGGCGGAGCAACTGCGCCGCGTCTGGCTCGCGGGCCTCGGCGCGTTTTCGCTGACGCGCAAGCACGGCGGCCAGTGGTTCGGCCGTTTCGTCGAGGAAGGCCAGGACTTCACCGCGCGCAGCGCCCAGTTCGCGCGCGAGGCCGTTGCCGACGCGCAGGCGCAGGCGACCGGCATCTTCAGCCCGATCCTGCTGCGCGCCGAGAAGCAGTTCGACGCCTATGCGAAGGTCGTGGAAAAAGGCGTCGGCCGCGTGTTGCACCGTTTCGGCATTCCGAGCAAGCGCGAGGTGGAAGACCTGAGCCGCCACGTCGCCACGCTGACGCGCAAGCTCAAGACGGCGAAATAGCCCTCGGTGCATCGGGCGAGGAAAACGGCCGCATTGCGCGGCCGTTTTCGTTTTCGCGCATGCGGTTCTTGCGGCGGCGGCCGTGCCCGGCTAAGGTCGCGGCGATTCATCACGGGCCGCCACGCTTGATCCATTTCGAGAACGTCCGCAAGAGCTATCGCGTCGACGGCCGCGAGGTCGCCGCGTTGCATCCGCTCGACCTGCGCATCGAGACCGGCGAGGTGTTCGGCATCATCGGCCGCTCCGGCGCGGGCAAGTCGACGCTGCTGCGCCTGATCAACGGGCTCGAGCGCCCCAGCGGCGGCCGGGTCATGGTCGATGGCGTCGATATCGCCGCGCTGGACGGTGCCGGGTTGCGCGGAAAGCGCCGCGACATCGGCATGATCTTCCAGCACTTCAACCTGCTCGCCGCGAAGACGGTGGCGCAGAACGTCGCGTTTCCACTGCGCCTGGCCGGCGATGGAAATCGCGCAACGATCGAGCGCCGCGTTGCCGAGTTGCTGGAACGCGTCGGCCTCGGCGCATACGCGAACCATTACCCGGCGCAGCTTTCCGGCGGGCAGAAGCAGCGCGTCGGCATCGCGCGCGCGCTGGCCTGCGCGCCGTCGATCCTGCTTTGCGACGAGGCGACCAGCGCGCTCGACCCGGAGACGACCGCCTCGGTGCTGCGCCTGATTGCCGGGATCCACCGCGAATTCGGCCTGACCGTCGTGCTGATCACGCACGAGATGGACGTGATCCGCCGCATCTGCGACCGCGTCGCCGTGCTCGACGCGGGCCAGTTGGTCGAGATGGGGGAGGTGGCCGACGTGTTCCTGCATCCGCGCCATGCGACGACGCAACGCTTCGTGCAGGAGTACGAACACGAGGAGACGCCTGCCGGTGCCGCCGGATCGGCCGCGTCCGCGACGCGCCGCATCCGTGTGACGCTGCGCGGCGAATCCGTGCACGCGCCCGTGCTCGCGCGCATCGCGCGCGACACGCGCGTCGACTTCGGCCTGCTCGGCGGCCGCGTCGACCGGATCAAGGACACCGCCTATGCGCAGCTCACGCTCGCGCTGAGCGGCGGCGACGTCGAGGCCGCGCTGCGCGGGCTGCGCGAAGCGGGCGCTGTCGTCGAGGAGGTCGCCTGATGGAGGGTTTCTTCGCCAACATCGACTGGGGCGAAATCGGCGCGGCGTCGATCGACACGCTGCTGATGCTCGGCGGCTCGCTGCTGTTCAGCGTGATTCTCGGCCTGCCGCTCGGCGTGCTGCTGTTCCTGACCGGGCGCGGGCAGTTGCTCGAACAGCGCGGCGTCAACCTGGCGCTGTCGTTCCTCGTCAACGTGCTGCGCTCGCTGCCGTTCATCATCCTGCTGATCGTGATGATTCCGTTGACCTTGTTCCTCGTCGGCACTTCGCTCGGCGTGGCCGGCGCGATCCCGCCGCTGGTCGCGGGTGCGGCGCCGTTCTTCGCGCGCCTGGTCGAGACCGCGCTGCGCGGCGTCGACCGCGGCGTGATCGAGGCGAGCGAGGCGATGGGCGCGACGACGCGCCAGATCGTGCTCGGCGTGCTGCTGCCCGAGGCGCGAGGCGCGATTCTCGCCGGCATTACCGTCACCGCCGTCGCGCTGGTCGGCTACACCGCGATGGCCGGCGTGGTCGGCGCTGGCGGTCTCGGCGACTTGGCGATGCGCTTCGGCTACCAGCGTTTCCAGACCGACGTGATGATCGTCACCGTCGTGCTGCTGCTCGTGCTCGTGCAGGTGCTGCAGTCGTTCGGCGACTGGCTGGTCGCACGCGCGGGCCGGCGCTGAACGCATGGCAACGCCGCATAGGCGCGATCGACATATGCATGTGCCGCGCGGTCATCCCGCCGCGACAACAACGAGAGGAAAATAGCGTGTTTCCCCATTCCCTTTCCCAGCCATGAAACGCCTGATCCTGCTTCTTGCCGCGCTCGCCGCGATGCCGGCCTTTGCCGCGGAAAAACTCGTCGTCGCCGCGACCGCCGTTCCGCATGCGGAGATTCTCGAATTCATCAAGCCCAGGCTCGCCGCCGAGGGCGTCGACATCTCGATCAAGGTGTTCACCGACTACGTGCAGCCGAACGTGCAGGTCGCCGAGAAGCGCATCGACGTTAGCTACTTCGAGACCGGCCCCTACCTCGACGAATTCAACAAGGGCAGGGGCACGAACCTCGTCAGGGTCGCCGGCGTGCACATCGAGCCGCTCGGTGCGTACTCGACGAAGTTCAAGACGCTGGCCGAGCTGCCGGACGGCGCCAGCGTCGCGATCCCGAACGAGGCGAGCAACGGCGGCCGCGCGCTGCTGCTGTTGCAGAAGGCCGGTTTGATCACGCTCAAGGACCCGGCCAATCCGGTGTCCAGCCTGCGCGACATCGCGACGAATCCGAAGCACCTGAAGTTCCGGGAACTCGAAGGCGCGATGCTGCCGCGCGTGTTGAACCAGGTCGACCTCGCCGTCATCAACACGAACTACGCGCTCGACGCCAGGCTCGACCCGACCCGCGACGCGCTCGCGATCGAGGACGGCAAGTCGCCGTACGTCAACTTCCTCGTCGGCCGCCCGGACAACCGCGACGCGCCGGCGGTGAAGAAGCTCGCCGCGGCGCTGACCAGCCCCGAGGTGAAGGAGTTCATCGCGAAGAAATACAAGGGCGCGGTGATTCCCGCATTCTGATCCGCACCGTCGTCCCGGCAGGGATCGCCGGGATGACGAACAAACGCTTCAGCGCCGGTAGGCCTGCGCCAGCGTGTTGAGATGCACGCGCTCGGCATCGCGCAGGAACGGCGCGATCAGCAGCATGACCTGGTAGATGCCGTGGGTCAGGTCTTCCTGGCTAGGCACGGTCTTGTGCACGTCGCCGCTGCCGCGCACGGCGTTGAAGTTGAGCCAGAACGTCGTCACGAGAAGCACGTTCTCGGCGGTCGCACGGATCTCGTCGGCGGTCGCGCGCACGATGCCGGCCTGCGCGAGGCCGGTGAGCACGTCGCGCGTGCTCGTGCCGCCGCGCGCGAGGATGCGCGCGAAGTGCGCGCGCAGCTTGCGGTTGCGCGAGAGGATGTCGACGAGGTCGCGGTAGAGGAAGCGGTAGTCCCACATGCACTCGAACACCATGTGCAGTTGCAGCCACACGTCCTCGAGCGTCGGCAGGCGGTCGTCGGGCACGAGCAGGGCCTGGTCCATGCGCGCCTCGAAGCGCGCGAAGATGTGCTCGACGATGTTTTCCTTGTTGCGGTAGTGGTAGTAGAGATTGCCGGGGCTGATCTCGAGCTCGTCGGCGATGTGGTTCGTGGTGACGTTCGGCTCGCCCTGCGCATTGAACATCGCGAGGCTGACCTCGAGGATGCGATCCTTCGTCTGCCGCGCCATCTGCGCCGCGCGACTACGCGCCGAGTTTTTTGACGAGGTCTATGTACTTCTGCTGCGCTTCCTCGGCCTTGGTGCCCTTGAGCTTGGCCCAGGCTTCGTACTTGGCCGTGCCGACGAAATCGAAGAAGCCCGGCTTCGGACCGGAGACGTCGCCTTCGGAGCCCTGCTTGAACAGCGCGTAGAGCTTGAGCAGGGTGTCGTTGTCCGGCCGCTCCTTGAGCTGCTTGACGTCTTCGCTCGCCTTCTCGAACTTCGCTTTCAGGTCGGCCATAAATTTCCCCGGAGAATATCGCGGAATTCTACGCACGCCGTCGTTGTCCGGTCAACGCGGGTGCGGATTCAAACGTGGGTGCGATGCGACGCAGCAAGCAATTCGCGTGCGGCGTGCAATACTTCCATCCAGGGACAACAACGGGGTACACCATGACTTATTTCGTCACCGGCGCGACGGGTTTCATCGGTCGCCATCTCGTGGAGAAACTCCTCGCGCGCAAGGGCGCGATCTACTGCCTCGTGCGCAAGGGCTCGTCGGAAAAATTCGAAGCGCTGCGCGAGCGCCTCGGCGACGACGGCAAACGCCTCGTCGCGGTGCAGGGCGACATCGCCAAGCCGCATCTCGGCCTTTCGCCTGCGCAGCGCAAGGCGCTCGCGGGCAAGGTCAGGCATTTCTTCCATCTCGCCGCGATCTACGACCTGACGGCGAGCGCGGAAGCGCAGAAGGCGGCAAACGTCGACGGCACGCGCCATGCGGTGCAACTGGCCGACGAGCTGAAGGCCGGTTGCTTCCATCACGCGAGTTCGATCGCGGTCGCCGGCATGTACCCGGGCGTATTCCGCGAAGACATGTTCGACGAAGCCGAGGACCTCGACGGCAATCCGTACTTCCAGGCCAAGCACGAGTCCGAGGCGATCGTGCGCAAGGAATGCACGCGTCCGCATCGCATCTACCGTCCCGCGATCGTGCTCGGCCACTCGCGCACCGGCGAGATCGACAAGATCGACGGGCCGTACTATTTCTTCCGCACGCTGAAGAAACTGCGCCAGATGCTGCCGGCGTGGATGCCGGTGCTCGGCATCGAGGGCGGCCGCGTCAACATGGTGCCGGTCGACTACGTGGTCGACGCGATGGACCATATCGCGCACAAGCCCGGCCTCGACGGCGGCGTGTTTCACCTGACCGACCCCGCGCCGCTGCGCATCGGCCAGGTGCTCAACATCTTCGCCCATGCGGGCCATGCGCCGCAGATGTCGATGCGCCTCGACGCGCGCATGTTCGCCTTCATCCCGGCCGTGGTGAAGCAGGGGCTGGCGAGCCTGCCGCCGATCAAGCGCTTCGTCAACGCCGTGTTGCGCGACCTCGGCATTCCGGCCGAAGCGTTGAAACTCATCAATTACCCGACGCGCTTCGACTCGCGCGAAACCGAGCGCGCGCTGCGCGGCTCGAAGATCAAGCTGCCCAGGCTCGACAGCTACGCGTGGCGGCTATGGGACTACTGGGAGCGCCACCTCGATCCCGACCTGTTCGTCGATCGCTCGCTGGCCGGCAAGGTCAAGGGCCGCCGCGTGCTGATCACGGGCGGCTCCTCGGGCATCGGCAAGGCCGCCGCGCTCAAGATCGCCGGCGCCGGCGGCAAGGTACTGATCTGCGCGCGCGGCGAGGAGGAACTCGCGGCGGCGAAGAAGGAAATCGAGGACGCGGGCGGCATCTGCCACACCTACGTCGCCGATCTCGCCGAGATGAAGTCGGCCGACGAACTGGTTGCGAAGATTGTCGCCGAGCACGGCGGCGTCGATATCCTCGTCAACAATGCCGGCCGCTCGATCCGCCGCGCGATCGCCTCGAGCTACGACCGCTTCCACGACTTCGAACGCACGATGCAGCTGAACTATTTCGGCTCGCTGCGCCTGATCATGGGTTTCCTGCCCGGCATGACCGAGCGCCATCGCGGCCACGTCATCAACATCTCCTCGATCGGCGTGCTGACCAACGCGCCGCGCTTCTCGGCCTACGTCGCCTCGAAGGCCGCGCTCGACGCGTTCTCGCGCTGTGCGCAGGCGGAGTTCTCCGACAACGGCATCAACTTCACCACGATCAACATGCCGCTCGTGAAGACGCCGATGATCGCGCCGACCAAGATGTACGACTCGGTGCCGACGCTGTCGCCCGACGAGGCCGCCGACCTGATCGCCGAGGCGATCATCGAACGCCCCGTGCGCATCGCCACGCGCACCGGCATCTTCGCCCAGTTGCTCTACGCCGCCGCGCCGCGCCTGTACGAAGTCATCATGAACACCGCGTTCCGCATGTTCCCCGACTCGGCCGCGGCCAAGGGCATGAAGGGCAGGGCCGAACTCGAGCAGCAGCAGCCGACCAGCGAGCAGGTCGCGTTCGCGGCGATCATGCGCGGAGTTCACTGGTAAACTCGTTGCGAAACAGGAGCAGCGTTGCGGGCGCGATCAGGCGAACCTGGTCGCGTCGCCGTGCGCCGCCGGGCGAGTTGCGAACCCTTGTCTGCGCGTGCAGGCTCACCGCATGGCCGGGTGGTTTGGCAGGCCGACCCGTCCGTGGCACCAATCCGAAGCCAAGCCTTCGCATATATCGATTCGATGAATTTCGTCACACGGGAATTGCCCGGCAAACCCGATTTGCTCGCACTGGCCGCGCGCTGGCCGCGGCGTTATCCGGGCTTGCTCGAGAGCGCGGCGCAGGGCGGCAAGTCGGCACGGTTCGACGTGTTGTTTGCGGCGAATGAAACGGGGTTGGTGCTCGCTGCCGACGGCCGCGTGCGCGACTTGCGCGGGGCGGATCGCGGCGATTCGTTCCTTGCTGCGCTCGATGCGGATTGGACGGACCGCCCGGCGAAGAGGCACGACGCTGCTGCTGCGGACGGGCTGCCGCCGTTCCGCGGCGGCTGGCTGCTGTACCTCGGCTACGAACTGGTCGCCGAAATCGAACCGCTGCGCCGGGTGTTCGCCGCGCACAGTTCCGCGCCGGTCGCGCTGGCCTTGCGTTGTCCCGCCGCGGTGGTGGTCGACCGGCTGGAGCAAAAAACCGTGCTGGTCGCGGAAGTGGAACAGGCGCACTGGCTCGACGCGATCGCGGCGGATCTCGCGCAGGTCTCGAGCCACGTTCCGTCGGCGCTACCCGACATGCGGGTCGACGAGGACGACGCGCAACGCTTCCTCGATGGCGTCGAGCGCATCCATGCCTACCTGCGTGCCGGCGACACGTTCCAGGTGAATCTTTCGCGCGAGTGGCGCGCGCATTTTGCCGCGGCGCCCGCGGCGGCGGACGTGTATGCGCGGCTGCGTCGCGCCAATCCGGCGCCGTTCGCCGGGCTGCTGCAGTGGGGCGATTGGGCGGTCGCGAGCTCCTCTCCGGAGCGGCTGATCGAAATTCACGGCGATCTCGTGCAGACCCGCCCGATCGCGGGCACGCGCCCGCGTCGTGCGGGCGAAGACGAGGCCGCGCGCATCGCCGAGCTGATCGGGCACGCCAAGGAACGCGCCGAGCATGTGATGCTGATCGACCTCGAGCGCAACGATCTCGGCCGCATCTGCGTGCCGGGTTCGGTCGTCGTCGACGAGCTGATGGCGATCGAGAGCTACGCGCACGTGCACCACATCGTGTCCAACGTGCGCGGCCGCTTGCGTGGCGGCGTCACGCCGGCACAGGCGATCCGCGCGGTGTTTCCGGGCGGCACGATCACCGGTGCGCCGAAGGTACGCACGATGGAGATCATCGCCGAACTCGAACAGTGCGCGCGCAGCGCCTACACCGGCGCGCTGGGCTACCTCAATCGCGATGGCGACATGGATCTGAACATCCTGATCCGCACGATGGAGCTGCAGGGCCGCGAAGCGCGTTTCCGTGCCGGGGCCGGGATCGTCACCGACTCGATCGCCGAACGCGAACTCGAAGAGACGCGGTACAAGGCGCGCGGGCTGCTGCGCGCACTCGGCGCGGCGGACTAGGGCACAATAGGCGATGCGCGGGCGCCACCCCGGCATTCGCTGCCGGAACGCAGCATTCTTTCGACGTCGAACGAGAATGGAATAGTCACTTGGCTGCAAAAAATAAAAAAAAGTTCAGCGTCAGGCGCGTGCTGTTCAATGTCGTTGCGATCCTCGTGATCAGCGCGGCAGCGCTGGCAGGGCATCTGTACACACGCTACCAGCGCTTCGCAGATGCGCCGATCGCCGGCCTCGTCCAGGCCACGCAGATCGACGTGCCGATCGGGGCGAACCTGCCCGCGATCGTGGGCCTGCTCGACGCGCGCGGCCTGCAGCCGGGCAACCCGTATTTCTGGCGCCTGCTCGCGCGCGAACTCGGCGTGGCCGGCAAGCTGCACGCGGGCGAGTACGCGCTCGACGCCGGCATGACGCCGCGCGCCCTGCTGAAGAAGATGGCGGCGGGCGAGGTGGTCCAGCACAAGTTCACGATCGTCGAAGGCTGGACGTTCGCGCAGCTGCACGCCGCGCTCGCGCAGGACGCGGGGTTGCAGCAGAGCTTGGTCGGCGTCGACGACGCCGAACTGATGCGCCGGCTCGGCGACACCGACCTGTCGCCCGAGGGCGTTTTCCTGCCCGAGACCTACAGTTACGTCAAGGGCATGAGCGATTTCGACGTGCTGCGCCGCGCGCGCGAGGCGATGCGCAAGGCGCTGGACAAACTCTGGGCCGAACGCGCGGCGGACACGGTGCTGAAGTCGCCGTACGAGGCGCTGATCCTCGCCTCGATCGTCGAGAAGGAGACCGGCCGCGCCGAGGAGCGGCCGCAGATCGCGCGCGTGTTCCTGTCGCGCCTCAAGCTCGGCATGAAGCTGCAGACCGATCCGACCGTGATCTACGGCATGGGCGCGGGCTACAACGGCAATATCCGCCGCAGCGATCTCACTACCGACACGCCGTACAACACCTACACGCGCGCCGGGCTGCCGCCGACGCCGATCGCGCTGCCCGGCAAGGCGGCGCTGGCCGCGGTGATCCATCCGGCCGACACCGAGGCGCTGTATTTCGTCGCTCGCGGCAACGGCAGCCACGAGTTTTCCGCCACGCTCGAGGCGCACAATCGCGCCGTGGCCCGCTACCAGTTGAATCGGCAGTTGCACCGGCAATGAGCGCGACGCGAGGCAAATTCATCACGCTCGAAGGCGGCGAGGGCGCCGGCAAGAGCACGGTGCTCAACACGCTGCGCGAGCTGCTCGCCGCGGCCGGCGTCGACGTCGTCGTCACGCGCGAGCCCGGCGGCACGCCGGCGGGCGAGGCGATCCGCGGCGTGCTGCTCGATCCGGCCCTGCGCGGCGGCATCGCGCCGGAAACCGAACTGCTGCTGATGTTCGCCGCGCGCGCGCAGCTCGTGCGCGAAACGGTCGCGCCGGCGCTGGCGGCCGGCCGCTGGGTGCTCAGCGACCGCTTCACCGACGCGAGCTACGCCTACCAGGGTGGCGGGCGCGGGCAACCGCTCGAACGCATCGCCGGACTCGAACGCTGGGTCGCCGAAGGCCTGCAGCCCGATCTGACCCTGCTTCTCGACTTGCCGGTCGGCATCGGTCTTGCGCGCGCGCGCGGGCGCGGACCGGCCGATCGCATCGAACTGGAGGCGCAGGACTTCTTCGAGCGCGTGCGCGAGGCGTATCGCGCGCGCGCCGCGAGCCAGCCGGCGCGTTTTCGCGTCGTCGACGCGAGCCAGCCGCTCGACGCCGTGCTCGAGCGCGTGCGTGGCGTACTCGCCGAGTTTCTCGCCGCGCAAGGATCCGGAGTCGTATCGTGACGCTGGCGCCGTGGAATCTCGACGCGTGGAACAGTCTCGGCGAGCGGCGCCGGCGCGGCGCGCTGCCGCATGCGATCCTGCTGGCCGGGCCCGCAGGCTTGGGCAAGCGCGAATTCGCCGATGAATTTGCGTGCGCGCTGCTGTGCGAATCGCCAGGCGCGGACGGTCGCGCCTGCGGGAATTGTCGCGCCTGCCGGCTCGTCGCCGCCGGCACGCACCCCGACCTGGTTCGCGTCAGCTTCGAGTTGCGCGACGACGGCAAGCCGCGTACGGAATTGACCGTCGACCAGATGCGCGCGCTGAGCGAACGCCTCGCGCTGACCGCGCAGTTCGGCGGCGCGCAGATCGCGTTGATCGATCCGGCCGATGCGATGAACCACGCGGCGAGCAACGCGTTGCTGAAGACGCTGGAGGAACCGACGCCCGGAACGATCATCGTCCTGCTCGCGGACCATCCCGCGCGGCTGCCGGCGACGATTCGCAGCCGCTGCCAGCGCATCGAATTCCGCGTTCCGGAGGCGAAACTCGCGTTGCAGCGGTTGGCCGCGCAAGGCGTCGACGGCAAGCAGGCGGCCGATGCGCTCGCCGCGAGCGACGGCAATCCCGGTCTCGCCCTGGACTGGTCGCGCGGCGACGCGATGCAACTGCGCGGCGAGGTCGCGCGCGACCTGCGCGAGCTGAACGCCGGCGTCGCCGCGGCCTACGACGTCGCCCAGCGCTGGAGTCGAGACGAGTCCGACCTGCGCCTGCGCTTCGCCGCGGCGCTGGCCCAGCAGCAGGGGCGTGCGCAGGCGCAGGCCGCATCGATGCAGGCCGGCGGGCCGCTCGCCTTGACCCGGACGGTCGATTTGGTGAAGCTTACCCTTTGGTTCGACCGCGCCAATCGCACACGCGACCTGCTGCGCGGGCCGATCCGCCCGGAGTTGGCGATGCTTGAGCTGTTGACCGCCTGGACGGCCGCAGCCGGGTGAACCTACCGTTGAATGAGGGAGTGGAGTGATGGTTGCTGGTCCCGTTGGCGGCGCACCTCTGCAGGGCATCCTGTCGCTGTCGATCAAGGACAAGAACGCGCTGTACAACGCCTACATGCCTTTCGTCCGCGGTGGCGGCATCTTCGTGCCGACGGCGAAGCGCTACGGGCTCGGCGACGACGTGTTCATCCTGCTGTCGCTGATGAGCGAGGCCGAACGCATGCCGATCGCCGGCAAGGTCGTCTGGATCACGCCGCCGGGAGCGCAGGGCAACCGCGTCGCCGGCATCGGCGTGCAATTCAACGACTCGCCGGAGAGCGAATCGGCGCGGGTCAAGATCGAAGCCATGCTCGCCGAGCTGCAAGGGTCGGAGAAATCCACCAACACCATGTGATCGCGGGAGCTGCATGAAGAAAACCTACTTTGGCACGGATGGCATCCGCGGTCGGGTCGGCACCGAGCCGATCACCGCGGAATTCATGCTGCGCGTAGGCCACGCGCTCGGTCGCGTCCTGCGCGAGCGCAACGACGGGCACGCCGACGTGTTGATCGGCAAGGACACGCGCATTTCCGGCTACATGTTCGAATCCGCGCTCGAGGCGGGCCTGGTCTCGGCCGGTGCGAGCGCGCATCTGCTCGGGCCGATGCCGACGCCGGCCGTCGCGTGGCTGACGCGGCGTCTGCGCGCGACGGCGAGCCTCGTGATCAGCGCGTCGCACAATCCGTACTACGACAACGGCGTCAAGTTTTTCAACGCCGAGGGCGAAAAGCTCTCCGACGAGATCGAGCTGGCTATCGAGCAGCGCCTGGCCGAACCGATGCAGACGGTCGCTTCCGAGCAAATCGGCAAGGCGACGCGCGTGCGCGACGGCGCGCCGCGCTACGAGGCGTTCTGCAGTGCGAGCGTCAATGCGCTCGATCTGCGCGGGCGGCGCATCGTGCTCGACTGCGCGCACGGCGCGACCTACCAGATCGCGCCGCGGCTGTTCGCCGATCTCGGTGCCGACGTCATCACCGTCGGCGCCGCGCCGGACGGATTCAACATCAACGCCGATTGCGGCGCGACCCATCCCAAGGCCTTGCGCCAGGCGGTACTCGCCGAGCGCGCCGATCTCGGCATCGCTTTCGACGGCGACGGCGATCGCGTGCAACTGATCGACCAGGATGGCGCGCTCGTCGACGGCGACGACATCATCTACATTCTGGCCAAGGACCTGCTCGAGCAGGGCAAATTGAAGGGTCCGGTCGTCGGCACCGTCATGACGAATTTCGGCATCGAACGCGCGATCGGGCAGCTTGGCGTGCCGTTCCTGCGGGCCAGCGTCGGTGACCGCTACGTGCTGCAGATGCTCAAGGAAAAAGGCGGCCTGCTCGGAGGCGAAGCGTCGGGGCACGTACTCTGCCTCGACCGTACGACGACCGGGGACGGCATCCTGACCGCGCTGCTCGTGCTCGAGGTGCTGCAACGGACCCGATCGACGCTCGCGCAGGCCCGCGCGGGCGTAGCGCGGGTGCCGCAGGTCACCGTCAACATGCCCGTGACCGGCGCGGCCGCGAAGGTGCTCGAGAATGCAAACGTGCAACGGGTTTTCGCCGGCGTGGAACAGCGCTTGCGCGGACGCGGGCGCGTGGTGTTGCGCGCCTCAGGCACGGAGCCGCTGATCCGCATCACCGTCGAAGGCGAGGACGACGCGGAGGTGCGTTCGCTGGCAGCCGAACTCGGCGACGCCGTAAAATCGGCAAGTGCACCCGGCGACGGCGTCTGATCGTCCGGGTTCAAAAGCTCGCCGTTTGCCAAACCCGGGATGGGCTTGTGCAGACCTTCCTTAGCTGATCCAGGTATGAATGCATGGCCCAACAGGTTCCCACCCTCGACATCCGCCGCTACGACACCGACCGCAAGGCCTTCGTCGCCGAACTCGGCGCGGCCTACCGCGAATACGGCTTCTGCGGCATTTCCGGCCACGACATCGCGCAGGATCTGATCGACCGGTCCTACGACGTATTCCAGCGCTTCTTCGCGCTGCCGACCGAAACGAAGATGAAGTACCACCTGCCCGGAACGGGCGGCGCGCGCGGCTACACGCCGTTCGGCATCGAGACGGCGAAGGATTCGAAATACTTCGACCTCAAGGAGTTCTGGCACGTCGGCCGCGAACTGCCGGCGGGGTCGCAGTACGCGGACTACATGCCGCCGAACCTGTGGCCGGGCGAAGTGGCGGGGTTCAGGGAGTACGGCTACGGCCTCTACACGGCGCTCGATGCGCTCGGCTCGCGCGTGCTGCGCGCGCTCGCACTGCACATCGACCTGCCGGAAAACTATTTCGACGACAAGACCAACTTCGGCAATTCCATCCTGCGCCCGATCCACTATCCGCCGATCACGCAGGAAGAGGTCCCGAACGTGCGCGCGGGCGCGCACGAGGACATCAATTTCATCACCCTGCTCGTCGGCGCGAGCGCGGAAGGCCTGCAGCTCCTGCAGCGCAACGGCGAGTGGCTGCCGATCACGACCCAGGGCGACACGATCGTGGTCAACATCGGCGACATGCTGCAGCGCCTGACCAACCACGTGTATCCGTCGACGACGCACCGCGTGGTCAATCCGCCGGGCGAGAAGGCGCGCCAGCCGCGTTATTCGGTGCCGTTCTTCCTGCATCCGAACCCCGACGTCGTGCTCGATCCGCTGCCGCAGACGATCACGGCCGACAACCCGCGCCGCTACGACACCTCGATCACCTCGCACGAGTACCTGCAGCAGCGGTTGCGCGAGATCAAGCTCATCAAGTAAGCGGGAAAGCGGTGAGCGGTGAGCGGGACAAGCAGTTGCGCTCATGCCCCTTCGACCGCAAGCTTATTCCGCTCACCGCTCACCGCTCACCGCTCACCGCTCACCGCTCACCGCTCACCGCTCGACTCAAACATGCAAATCGAAAGCAAGTTGCCCAAGGTCGGCACAACGATCTTCACCGTGATGTCGCAGCTCGCCGTGCAGCACAAGGCGGTGAATCTCGGCCAGGGGTTTCCGGATTTCGAAGGCCCGCAATCGCTGCGCGATGCGTTGACGCGCGCGATGAACGAGCACAAGAACCAGTACGCGCCGATGACCGGCATCCCGGCGCTGCGTCAGCAGATCGCGCTGAAGACCGAGAAACTCTACGGCGCGAAGATCAATGCCGATACCGACGTGACGGTGACCAGCGGCGCGACCGAGGCGCTGTTCGCCGCGATCGCCGCGGTCGTGCATCCGGGCGACGAGGTCGTCGTGCTCGATCCGTGCTACGACAGCTACGAGCCCGCGATCGAACTCGCCGGCGGCCGCGCCGTGCACGTGCCGCTGCGCCTGCCGGATTTCGCGGTCGACTGGCAGCGCGTCAAGGACGCGATCACGCCGAAGACGCGCCTGATCCTGATCAACTCGCCGCACAACCCGACCGGCGCCGTGCTCTCGGCCGCCGACCTCGATGCGCTCGCGGAGATCGTGCGCGGCACGGACATCTTCGTCCTCTCCGACGAGGTCTACGAACACATCGTGTTCGACGGAGCGCTGCACCAGAGCGTGCTGCGCCATGCGGAACTCGCCGCGCGCAGCTTCGTCGTGTCCTCGTTCGGCAAGACCTACCACTGCACCGGCTGGAAGATCGGCTACTGCATCGCGCCGCCGGCGCTCAGCGCCGAGTTCCGCAAGGTGCACCAGTACCTGACGTTCTGCACGTTCAATCCGGCGCAATGGGCGTTCGCCGAGGTGCTCGAAACCGATCCGCAGCATTACCTCGATCTGCCGGCGTTCTACCAGGCCAAGCGCGACCGCTTCCGCGAACTGATCGCGGCATCGAAATTCAAGCCGCTGCCGGTGCGCGGCGCGTACTTCCAGGTCGTCGACTACTCGGTGATCAGCGACAGGGACGATCTGAATTTCTGCGAATGGCTGATCCACAACGCGGGCGTCGCGGCGATTCCGGTGTCGGCGTTCTACGAGACGCCGCCCGACACGCGCCTCGTGCGCTTCTGCTTCGCC
This sequence comes from Pseudomonadota bacterium, assembly GCA_018240505.1. Lineage (GTDB taxonomy): Bacteria > Pseudomonadota > Gammaproteobacteria > Xanthomonadales > Rhodanobacteraceae > Rudaea. The sequence goes on along the minus strand of JAFEFQ010000262.1, from coordinate 13,765 downwards.
AAGAGCGACGACACGCTGCAAGCGGCGGCGGAGCGGCTATGCAAGCTCTGAGAATCTCGCTCGTCCAGGGCGCCACGCGCTGGCACGATGCCGCGGCGAACCGCGACTACTATGGCGCGTTCGCGCGCGCGCTGAAAGGGCAAAGCGATCTGATCGTTTTCCCGGAAACGTTCACGAGCGGCTTCACCAACGAGACCCTGCACCAGGCCGAGACCATGCAGGGCGAAAGCTTCGCCTGGCTGAAATCGCTCGCGCAGGAAGTCGGCTGCGTCATCACCGGCAGCATGGTGATGCGCGAGGGCGAGCGCTGCGTCAACCGCCTCGTCTGGATGCGGCCCGACGGTTCGTTCGAGATCTACGACAAGCGCCACCTGTTCCGCATGGCCCGCGAACACGAGCGCTACGCGGGCGGCGATGCGCGCCTGATCGTGGAATTGAACGGCTGGCGCATCCTGCCGCAGGTCTGCTACGACCTGCGTTTCCCGGTCTGGCTGCGCAACCGCTACGACAAGGCCGCGCGGCGCTTCGACTACGACCTCGCGATCTTCGTCGCCAACTGGCCGTCGCCGCGGCGCGAACCGTGGCGCACGCTGCTGCGCGCACGCGCGATCGAGAACCTCGCCTACGTCGTCGGCGTCAACCGCGTCGGCGTCGACGGCAACGACCTGCCGTATTCGGGCGACAGCGCGGCGCTCGATTTCGTCGGCACACCGCTGATCGAACTCGGCGCGCAGGAGCAGGCCGTGACCGTCACGCTCGATCCGGCCGCGCTCGCCGTGCACCGCGAGCGCTTCCCGGCGTGGATGGATGCGGACGATTTCGAATTGAAGGTGTGACTCCAATGAAACTGTCCGCTGCGCGCTTCATCCTCGTTGTCCTTTGTCTGGCCTTGGCGAGCCCGTTCGCTGCCGCGCAATTGCAGACTGGCTCGGCGATCTGGGAGCAGGACATCCGGAAATTCGAGGCGGCGGACAAGGCGAATCCGCCGCAGCCCGGCGCGATCCTGTTCATCGGCTCCTCGTCGATCGAGCACTGGAAGGATGTCGCGAGCGACTTCCCCGACAAGCGCGTGCTCAACCGCGGCTTTGGCGGTTCGCGCATCGCCGACTCGACGTATTACGCCGGCCGCATCGTCGTGCCGTACAAGCCGCGCATGATCGTGTTCTATGCGGGCGACAACGACGTCAACGACGGCCACACTGCACGGCAGGTGTTCGACGACTATGTCGCCTTCGTTGCGCGCGTACGCAAGGATTTGCCGAAGACGCCGGTCGCCTTCATCTCGATCAAGCCGAGCCCGTCGCGCGCTGCGCTGTGGCCGGTCATGCGCGAGGCCAACGCGAAGATCCGCGCCTTCGCGGCCGCGCACCCACATCTGGTCTACATCGACGTCGCGAGCAGGATGCTCGACGCGAGCGGCCAGCCGCGCGAAGAATTGTTCGTCGCGGACCGCCTGCACATGAACCGCGCGGGCTACGACCTCTGGCGCGGGATCATCGCGCCGTTCCTGCCCTGATCGGATTGCCAATTTGCGGCACTGCGGCATAATGCGGGCTCTAGTCGGGAGCTCTCATGAGTCGTGGATACAATTTCGCCGCAGGTCCCGCGGCGGTGCCGGAAGCCGTGTTGCTCCAGGCGCAGGCCGAACTGCTCGAGTGGGGGCAGGCGCGCGCGTCGGTGATGGAGATCAGCCATCGCGGCAAATTGTTCGTCGAACTCGCCGCCGAATCCGAGCGCGACCTGCGCTATCTGCTCGATATCCCCGACCACTACAAGGTGCTGTTCCTGCAGGGCGGGGCGACCCAGCACTTCGCCCAGATTCCGATGAACTTCGCCCGCCGCGACCAGATCGCCGACTACGTCGTCACCGGCCACTGGGGCGAGAAGGCCGTGCGCGAGGCGAAGACTTTGGCCGACGTGCGCATCGCGGCGAACAGCGACGCGAACCGGCATACGGCGATTCCCGCGCGCGACAGCTGGACGCTGCACGCGGACGCCGCCTACGTCCACTACACGCCGAACGAGACGATCCACGGCGTCGAGTTCCAGCACGTGCCCGACGTCGGCGACGTTCCGCTGGTCGCCGACATGTCCTCGGACATCCTTTCGCGCCCTCTCGACGTGCGCAAGTTCGGCCTGATCTACGCCGGCGCGCAGAAGAACATCGGCGCGTCCGGCCTCGTCGTCATGATCGTGCGCGAGGACCTGCTCGCGCGCTGTCCGAAAGACATGCCGAAGATCTTCAACTACGCCGAGCACGCCGCGAACGATTCGATGCTCAACACGCCGAACACGTTCGGCTGGTACCTGGCCAGCCTCGTGTTCAAGTGGCTGCTGCGCGAGGGCGGTCTAGTCGCGATCGGCGAGCGCAACCGCGCCAAGGCCGACCACTTATACGCCTGCATCGACGATTCGGGCGGTTTCTACCGCAATCCGGTCGAGAAGGCGTCGCGTTCGTGGATGAACGTGCCGTTCACCCTGTTCGACGAGGAGTTGAACGCGCTGTTCCTCAGGGAATCCGAAGCGGCCGGCCTGCTCGCGCTCAAGGGGCACAAGGCCGTCGGCGGCATGCGCGCCTCGCTCTACAATGCGGTGACGCTGCAGGCGGTGCATGCGCTGGCCGACTTCATGCGTGATTTCGCCAGGCGCTACGGCTAAATCGACTGCGCACTACGCCCGGAATTCTGTAAAAGTATACACATGGCCGCGAAGAAGACATCGAAGACCAAAGCCGCGACAGCGAAGACGCCGCCGCTCGACCTCGCCCAGGCGCGCGCGCGCATCGACGGCATCGACCGGCAGATCCAGGAACTGATCGCCGAGCGCGCCGGCTGGGCGCAGCAGGTCGGCAAGGCCAAGGGCCCGCTCAAGGCCGCGGTCGACTACTACCGGCCCGAGCGCGAGGCGCAGGTGCTGCGCATGGTCATCGACCGCAACCACGGTCCGCTCGCCGACGAAGTGCTCGTGCACGTGTTCCGCGAAATCATGTCGGCCTGCCTCGCGCAGCAGGAGCCGCTCAAGATCGGCTATCTCGGTCCCGAGGGCACGTTCAGCGAGCAGGCGATGCGCAAGCATTTCGGCGGCTCGGCGCACGGCCTGCCGCTCGCGAGCATCGAGGAAGTGTTCCAGGAAGTCGAAGCCGGCCACGCCGATTTCGGCGTCGTCCCGGTCGAGAACTCGGGCCAGGGCACGATCCAGGTCACGCTCGACATGTTCCTGACCTCGAACCTCAAGATCTGCGGCGAAGTCGAGCTGCGCGTGCGCCAGTTCCTGCTCTCGCGCTCGGGCCACATCGAGGACATCGAGCGCATCTACTCGCACCCGCAGTCGTTCGCGCAGACCAAGGCCTGGCTGCGCGCGAACCTGCCGCGCGCCGAGAAGATTGCGGTGGCCAGCAACGCCGAGGCCGCGCGCCGCGCGCGCAACGCCGACGACGCGGCGGCGATCGCGGGCGAGGCCGCGGGCCACGTCTACGGACTGAAGAAGGTCGTCGTCAGCCCGATCCAGGACCGCGACGACAACACCACCCGCTTCCTCGTGCTCGGCCGCCAGTTCTTCCCGTCGAGCGGGCACGACCGCACCTCGGTGCTCGTTTCGATCAAGGACCAGCCCGGCGCGCTGTTCAACGTGCTCAGCCCGTTCGCACGCCACGGCGTGTCGATGAGCCGCATCGAGTCGCGCCCCTCGCACCATGCGAACTGGGAATACGCGTTCTTCATCGACCTCGCCGGCCACATCGAGGACGCGCCGATGAAGGCCGCGCTGGCGGAGTTGAAGGCGCACGCGGCGCAGATCAAGGTTCTCGGCTCGTATCCGGTGGCGGTGCTGTAGCGTCGTCCCTCGACCCTCAGCCGCGGCATGCTTCGCCGCGCGGTGCCACCTTCATCGGGTCGCGTTCTGCAGCGCGGCCAGAAAATCGGGTGCGACCTCGCCGAGCTTGTCGGTGCGCGCGACGATGCGCCCTTGCGCGTCGAGCAGGACGAGCGCGCCGGAGTGGTTGAAGCCGCCGTCGGCGAGCGCGCGATATTGCACGTCGAGCACGGCGGCAAGGCGGCGCACGCCGGCGGGATCCGTGCGCGCCAGCGTCCAGTGCGCGAGATCGATGTGGCGTTCCTTCGCCGTGGCCTTCAGCACCGGCGGCGTGTCGCGCGCGCTGTCGAAGCTGACGAGGACGACGCGCAGGCGCGCGCGCGCGGCTGGATCGAGCGCATGCGCGTTGCGCTTGATCGCCTCGATGATCAACGGGCACATGTATGGGCAGGACGAGTAGAACATCGAGATCAGTACGGGGCCGCCGCGCAGGTCCTGCAACGCCAGGCCGCGCCCGTCCTGGTCGACGAGGGCGAGGTCGAGTCGATAGATCGAGTCGCCGGGCAAGGCTTCGACGGATGGCGACGGCTGCGCCGTCGCGGCCCGGGTGGTACCGGGCATGGTCAATGCGGCGACGGCAAGGCACAGGAACGCGAGGATTTTCATCGATTCTCTCCGGCGCCGTCGCGGGCGCAGCGAAACCCGAGGTTGCCGGTCGTATCGGCGCCCTTGAGCGAGCTGAGCAGCGCGATGCGCATCAACACCGCATAGTTGTCGCGGTCGCGCAGGTTGAGCGCGCCGGCGCCGCAGAACCTGAGCCGGTCCGGATCGTTCTGGTCGCGGCTGTCGCTGGCGACGAGCAGGGCGTTGAAGTCGTCGACCCATTCCCAGATCAGGCCGTGCAGGTTGCGCACGCCGTAGAAATTGGCTGCGCCGCCTACTTCGGCCACGGCATGGGTCGAAGGCTGCGCGTACCAGTTGAGGATCCCGGCGCGCCATGCCGGATCGCTGCGCGCGTCCGCGCGTGTGGCGTCCGCGGCGGCGGCGAACTCCCACTCGTTCCAGCTCGGCAGGCGCGCGCCTTCGCTCGCGCAGAACGCCTGCGCCGCGAACCAGCTGACTTCGGTGACCGGCTGCTCCGGCTTCACCTCGTCGCCGAGGCGGTCGGCGGCCGCCCAGCCCTGCAGGTAGCGCGGCTCGGCGAAGATCCGCGCCACCTGGTCGCGACGCCATTGCGGGTGCGCCTTCACGAAGGCGAGGAACTCCGCGTTCGTCACCGGCTCGCGGCGCAGGCGGAACGGCGCGAGCTTGACGTCGGCGTTGTTCGCGTCGGCCGGCAGCGCGCTCGCGAACGTGCCGCCGGGCAGGCTGGCGTAGTCGGCTGCCTGCGCAGTCGCGGCAACGGCGATAGCGACGAACAGACAGGGCAACGTCTTCATGGCGGTCGTGTCAGTGTTCGGCGGCGGCGGGGGCCGGCGCCGGCGCGGTGCGTGCGGCGGCGACTTCTTCCTTGGTGATCTGGCCGCCCGGGTTGCCCCAGCTGTTGAGCACGTAAGTGAGGATGTTGGCCATCTCGTCGTCGTTGAGCTGGCTCATCGGCGGCATCACCGAGTTGTAGTCCTTGGCGTTGACGGTGACCTTGCCGTTCAACCCGTGCAGCAGGATCTGCACCGCGCGCTTCGGATCGGCGGCGAGGTAGTCCGATTTGGCCAGCGGCGGGAACACGCCCGGCAGGCCCTCGCCGTTGGCCTGGTGGCAGACCGAGCAGGTGCCGGTGAACAACTGTTTGCCGGCGGCGATCTGCTCGTCCTTGGTCAGGGTGCCGGCCGCATGCGCCTTCGCCGCCGTGGACACCGCTTGCAGGTTGGGTTCGGAACGATCGCCCAGGTACACCGAATCGACCTCCTTGCCCGAGTAGATCGCCTTGTTCTCCGCACCGTCCACCTTGAGGATCGCCAGCGCGCCCTTGTTGAACGCGCGGAAGATCGAGTGGTCGACGAGCACGTAGCTGCCGGGCACTTCTGTGTGGAACTCCACCATCGCCGCGCCGCCGGCGGGCACCAGCGTGGTCTGCACGTTGTGCTGCTCGACCGTGCCGCCTTCCGGGCGCACCGTGTCGAAGATCTCGCCGATGACGTGGAAGCTGGAAACGAGGTTCGGGCCACCATTGCCGACGAACAGGCGCACGGTTTCGTTGGTCTTCGCGGCCAGCGCCTTGTCGCCGGTCAGCGCGCCTTCGTGGCCGTTGAACAGCACGTAGGTCGGCTGTTCGGCAATCGCTTTCTCCATGTCGAACGGCTGGTGGCCTTTCTCGCGATACTTGCCCGTCGTGTAGAAATCGCCCTGCATGACGTAGTACTCGTGATCGACCTTGGGCATGCCTTCGGGCGGTTCGACGAGGATGAGGCCGTACATGCCGTTGGCGACGTGCATGCCGACCGGCGCGGTCGCGCAATGGTAGACGTAGAGGCCCTGGTTGAGTGCCTTGAACGTGAACTGCGATGCGTGACCCGGCGCTGTGAACGTCGAGGCCGCGCCGCCGCCCGGCCCGGTCACGCCGTGCAGGTCGATGTTGTGCGGCATCTTGCTGTCGGGATTGTTCTTCAGATGCAGTTCGACCGTGTCGCCCTGGCGCACGCGGATGAAGCTGCCCGGCACGGTGCCGCCGAAGGTCCAGAACGTGTACGTCACGCCTTCGGAAATCGGCATTTCCTTTTCGACCACTTCGAGTTCGACGATCACCTTCGCCGGCTTGTCGCGGTGGATCGGCGGCGGCACGTTCGGCGGGCTGGTCAGCACCGCGTGGATCGGTTCGCCCTGCGGCGGTCCGAAATCCCCATGCTGCGAACCGGCGACGACCGGCGTCGCGGCCGCGTCGGCGGAAACGGCGCCGCTGCGGCTGCAGGCGCTCGTGCCCAGCGCCAGCACGACGGCGAGGGCGGTCAGGGTGAAGGAGAGCTTCATGGCGAACCTCATCGTGTCGGGGACACGACGAGATTAGGAACGACGCGTGTTTTTCGCCCTGATCCAGATCAAGATCACCGCGGATGCCGCAGCGGGAGCGCGCGAATCAGACCAGCAGCGCGGCGACCAGCGCGGCATTGATCGGCACCATTCCGAGGAAGATGGAGCGCGCGTAGCCCGCACCGCCGCCACCGAATGCGGCAACGCATTTCATGCCCGAGTTCGCGATGAACGCGGCCGCGAGCGCGTGCGTCGCGTCGGCGGGCGCGATCTTGTCGGTGGCCGCCAGTTGCCCGACCGAAACCGCCGCGGCATGCACGTCGGCGAGGCCGCTCACCGCAGCGGCAGCGAGTACGCCGCTGTCGCCGATCCAGTCCTTCAATGCGGCCGCGGCCAGCAACGCGAGCGACACGATCGCCGCGAACAGCAGCGCGTGGGCGAGATCGAACGGGCGTGCCGGCGCCATCGCCGGCGCTACGGCATCGGCGGTCCGTTGCGCATGCCACGCCAGCACGGCGGCGACTGCCGCCGCGGCGAGCCCGGCCGCGACGAGCGGCGCGGAGAAGGCGCGCAGCAGCGCCGGCGACAGGGCGGCGAGGATCAGCGCGAGCTGGACCACGGTAGCCACGTTCGACAGCAGGCCCGCGGCGACCGCCGGACGTTGCAGTGCCGGCGTCGCGCGCGCACGCTGGCCCATGCCGCCGATGGTCGCGGTGCTCGAGACGAAGCCGCCGATCAGGCCGGCGAGCAGCATGCCGCGGTTGCCGCCGACCACGCGCAGGGCGACATAGCCGGCGGCGTTGATCGCCATCACCAGCACGACCAGCAGCCAGAGCTTGCGCGGATTCAGCACGTCGTAGGGGCCCAGCGTGCGGTCCGGAAGCAGCGGCAGCACGATCAGCGCCGAGGCGGCAAGCAGCAGGAGATCGGCCAGCTCGGCGTCGCTGAGCACCTGGCGCGTGAACCGGTGCAGCGCTTGCTTGGCGGCGAGCAGGCCGGCCAGCACCACGAACAGGCCGGCGGCGAGCTGCGGCGTCGACAGTGCCTGCGCGCCGAGGAGGAAGGTGAGCACCAGTGCGAATTCTGTCGTCAGCCCGGGATCGTCGCGGTGGCCGGCGCGGTAACCCGCCAGCGCGAACGCGATGACGGCGATGGCGCCGAGCGCGAGGCCGACCGATCCGAGCATCGCGCCGACCGCGCCGGTCAGCGCCGCCAGCGCGAACGTGCGCACGCCGGCTGCCGCGCGCACGCCGCTGCCCGCATGGCTGCGTTCGCGTTCGACGCCTACCAGCAGACCGCCGCCGATCGCGGCGAGAAGGCTTGCGAGGGGGACCGTTTCGAATTGCATCGTTGCCTGCGCGGGGTCGCCGAGGAAAGGCTACGGTAGCATGTAGGTCAATGGTCCCAACGGACTGTGCGTGATGGCGATGCCGATGATCGTCGCGTAGCTCGCGAGCGCGGCGAGGTAGCACGCCGCGCGCCCGCGCCTCGCGCCGTGCCGGCGCAGCGCGAACACGCCGAACGCGATGTAGACGACGACCAGCACGAGCTTCGCCGTCAGCCAGTGGTTGGCGAACAGCGCGGCCGGAAGCATCGTCACCAGCATCAGGGCCGCGCTCAGCAGCACGGTGTCGATCGCATAGCTCGCGTAGCGCACGGGGGCGGCATACGGCCAGCGCGCTCCGGCCAGCGCGGTGCCTCCGCGCAGCAGGAACAGCATGCCGCTCAACGCCACGGCGCAGATGTGCACCGATTTGACCGGCAGGTAGAACTCCATCATCGCGGCGTCACCCGGGATTGCCGTCGGCGCGCGGCGTGAGGTAGATCCACAGCGAGCGCAGCGCCCACGGCGCGAACGCGAGCAGCCAGCCGAAGGCGGCGACCACGAGCCAGGCCGGTGTCGCCTGCGAAACTTCCGCACCGATGCGCACGAGCACGACGAGCTGCAGCAGGGCGAACGTGAGCCAGGGGATCGCGCCCATCTGCAGCGGGCGGCCCGAGTGGCCCTGGGTCACGCGCGTGACCATCGCGACGAGCATCGAGCCGAAGAAGCCGACGGTCAGCGCATGCACCGGCGCGCGGCCGAGCACGAAGACGCCGTCGAACCACAGCCGCGCGCTCTGCAAGGCGAACAAGGCGAACGCGACCGGCAGCCAGGCGAAGGCGAGATGCAACGCCGCGAGCAGGCCGGGGCGCCGGCATTTCCACGGCTGCCAGGCCAGAGCGTGCCAGAGGAAGACGCCGGCGAGCAGCGTGTCGACCGGCCAGGTCGCATCGAAGCGGTGGCCGAGTTCGAGGCCGAGATGCGCGAGCGCGAGCGGCCAGACCAGCGCCAGGCTCCACGACGGCCGCACCACGCGATAGGTCGCGCCGACCACGTTCGCGCTGAAGAACGGAATCATGCGATGGCAGACGGTGAAGAAGATCGGCAGCAGGAAGGCGAACGTACCGGCCTTGATCGCGACCGTGGCCAGCCACCACGGCGCGCCGGCGAGATAGGCGATAAACAGCACGAGGCCGATCGCGCCGCACGACAGCGCGAGCGCGCACGACACGGCATGGCGGTCGCGGCCGCCGTTGCGCCACAGGATGCCGCCGAGCCGGGACAAGCCGATGGCCCAGCCGCCCAGCATCGCGACGAAGCCGGCGACGAGCGCGGCTTTCGATCCGAGCAGGCCGAGATGCGCGAGCAAATAGCCGCCGAACAGCCCCGCGAATACCGGCACGTAGTCGCGGCGTTCGAGCGCGGGCTGGTTCGTCCAGCGCGGAAACACGGTGAGCAGGAAACCGAAGATGAAGAACGCGAGCATGCCGTACTGGGTCAGCATCGCATGCGCCCAGCCGGCCGGTATCGGCGGCGCCGGAAACGCGTGACCGAAAAACCCCGCGCCGAGAAAGCAGGCCCACCACAGCATCGACAGCAGCACCGCGGTCGCGCCGCCGAAAAACATCATGCGATGCGGCGCGCTCGACAGCAGCGCCGGCAAGCCGGACAGCGCCGCGAGCAGGCCGCGGTCTTCGATCGCGGCGGCGCTGTGCGTCGAATTCGTTTCCACCCGCCGCGGAATACCGCGGGACCCGATGCTGCCTTGGCGTGCGTTCATACCGTAATCGTGAATCGTTCGCATCGGCGCCGCCTTGACCCAGATCAGGCGCGGGCGCGATCGTGCGTCACGGCAGCGGCGCGCTGCCGCAGCGCAGGCTGGCATCGAGCCGTACGCGCCAGGGCGAAGGGTCGATGCCGTGCGCCGCGAGCCAGCCGGTATCGAACAGCGTTTCCGCGTAGCGCTCGCCGCGATCGCACAGCAGGGTGACGAGGCTGCCGCGTTCGCCGCGCGCGCGCATCGCCGCGGCGAGCTGCAGGCAGGCGACGAGGTTGGTGCCGGACGAGCCGCCGTAGCGGCGGCCGAGCAGGCTTTCGAGCAGCCACGCGGCGGCGATCGAGGCGCCGTCCGGCACTTCGAGCACGTCGTCGACGACGTCGAACAGGAAACCCGGCTCCACGCGCGCGCGGCCGATGCCTTCGATCAGCGTCGGTTCGCTCGCGCAGGCCTGCAGGTCGCGCCGGCGCCAGCCGTGCGCGAAGGCGCTGCCGGCCGGTTCGGCCACGCACAGGCGCGTCGGCAGGCGGCGATAGCGCAGGTAGCGGCCGATCGTCGCCGAGGTGCCGCCGGTGCCGGCGCCGCAGACGATCCACGCCGGCCGCGCCTGCGGCTCGCGCGCGAGCTGGCCGACGATCGATTCGGCGATGTTGTTGTTGCCGCGCCAGTCGGTCGCGCGCTCGGCGAGGCCGAATTGGTCGAGGTGACAGGCGCCGCGCGCGGCATGCGCGGCGGCGCGCGCATGGACTTCGGACGGATCGTCGACCAGATCGCAGGCGCCGCCGAGCGCTTCCACCGCGCGTATTTTCGCCGGCGCGGTGCGCGCCGGCATGACCGCGGTGAAGCGCAGGCCGAGCAGGCGCGCGAACCAGGCCTCGGCGATCGCGGTGCTGCCCGAGGACGCGTCGACCACGTCCTGCCCGGCGCGCAGGCGCCCGTTGCACAAGGCGTACAGGTACAGCGAGCGCGCGAGGCGATGCTTGAGGCTGCCGGTCGGATGCGAGGCTTCGTCCTTGAAGTAGAAATCGATGCCGGCGAAGGCGGGCAGGTCGAGCTTGAGCAGGTGCGTGTCGGCCGAGCGCGCGGCCTCGCGTTCGAGCGCATCGATCGCGGCGTGGACCCATGCATGGTCGTCGGCGGTTTTCATGCGGGTCATTCGGCGCGTTTCCTCGTCGGCATCTTCGCGTCAGCATGCGGCACCGCATGCGCTCCGATGCTGATCTGGATCAAGGCAAAGGGACCGCGGCGCGGCATGATGTCGTCCCATGACCGACTACATCACCGCATGGCAATGCATCGGCTGCGGCAAGATCGAGGCGCCGCAGCCGTGCATCGGCGTCTGCCGCGACCGCAAGGTCCTCCTGGCCGGCAAGGACGAGCACGAGGCCGCGCTCGCCGAGACCGCGCGCCTGCAGGCGCAGCTCGATGCGGTCGCCTCGATGCTGTTGCGCTTCGACCGCGCGACGCCGCACAAGGGCCAGTGGGAGAGCGCGTACCGCGCGTTGCAGCAGCAGGTGCGCGAAATCCGCGCGATGCTCGACACCGGATCCCATCCGGCCTGAGGCCGCGGCCCGCGGGCTCTGCAAACCATTTCCCGATTCGTCATCCGCTGATTCGCTGCGGGCTTCGGCCGTGAACGCGGTTGCCCGTCATCCCCGCACGAAGCCTGCGGGAATGACGGGCTGATTGACGGATTGTCGCGAATCACCGCGTTCGCGAGGCGCACTATCAGGCGCGCTCGCTGGCCGCTCGCTCGATGCGCGCCGGGGACGCCTTGCGCGGCGCGATCCACAGGCGCAGCACGAACCAGCCGAACAGCAGCGCGCCGATCGCGAAGATCGTGTCGCCCGGCATGCGCATCCACACGAGCAGGTGCACGATCGGCTGATCCATGAAGTGCTCCGAGCGCGCGAACCAGTAGCCGTGTTCGAGCGCGGCCGACAGTTGCAGTACGCCGAGCGGCAGCAAGGTCAGCAGCGCCATCAGCGACAGGCCGATGTTGAGCGACCAGAACGCGCCGCGCAGCCAGCCCTCGTGCCACTGCACGTCCGGCTTGAGGCCGCGCAGGCAGAACAGCATCAGGCCGAGGCCGAGCATGCCGTAGACGCCGAACAACGCGGTGTGGCCGTGCAGCGGGGTGAGGTTGAGGCCCTGCATGTAGTACAGCGCGATCGGCGTGTTGATCAGGAAGCCGAACAGGCCCGCGCCGACGAGGTTCCAGAACGACACCGCGAGGAAGAACAGGATCGGCCAGCGATAGCGCGCCATCCACGGTGTCGCGCGGCCGTGCGACCAGGTCTCGTAGGCTTCCATGCCGATCAGCGCGAGCGGCACGACTTCGAGCGCGGAGAACGACGCGCCGAGTGCGATCACCGCCGTCGTCGTGCCGGCGAAGTACAGATGGTGGAACGTGCCGAGCACGCCGCCGGCCATGAACACGAAGGTCGCGAACAGCACATTGACCGTCGCCGTGCGCGCGCGCACGAGGCCGAGCTTGACGAACAGGAACGAGATCACCGCGACCGCGAACACTTCGAAGAAGCCCTCGACCCAAAGGTGCACGACCCACCAGCGCCAGTACTCGACCACCGACAGATGGCTGTGCTCGCCCCACATCAGGCCGGCGCCGTAGAACGCGGCGATCGCGACCGTCGACAGGAACAGCAGGCCGACGATCGAGGCCAAGTCGTCCTTGCGTCGCAGCGCCGGCCACAGCGCGCGTCCGACCAGCACCAGCCAGAGGACGAGGCCGACGAACAGGAAGATCTGCCAGAAGCGGCCGAGGTCGACGTATTCCCAACCTTGGTGGCCGAACCAGAAATTGTTGGCGAGGCCGAGTTTCTGCATCACCGCGGCCCATTGGCCGGCGAACGCGCCGACGACGATGACGAGCAGGCAGACCCAGAGGAAATTCACGCCGAGGCGCTGGAATTTCGGCTCGTATCCGGACACGGCCGGCGCGATGTACAGGCCGGTGCCGAGCCAGGCGGTCGCGATCCACAGCACCGCGAGTTCAGTATGCCACGAACGCGTCAGCGAATAGGGCAGCACTTCGGAGATCGCGACGCCGTAGAAATCCTTCTCGACCTGGTAGTGCGCGGTGATCGCGCCGAGCAGGATCTGGGTCAGGAACAACGCGATGACGATCCAGAAATACTTCGCGGTCGCGCGCATCGACGGCGTGATCTTCAAGCTCGCGAGCGGATCGCCCGCCGGCGGCGCGAGATACGGCTCCTTCGCATGCCAGACCGCGTAGTGCCAGCCGAGCAGGCCGATGCCGGCGATCATGAACAGCACGCTGAACACGCTCCACAGGAACGTGTTCGGCGTCGCCGTGTTGCCGACGGTCGGATCGTAGGGCCAGTTGCTCGTGTAGCTCACGTTCGTGCCGGGGCGCTGGGTCACGGTCGCCCACGAGCTCCAGAAGAAGAATGCGGTCATCTCGCGGCGGTGCTCCGGCGTGTCGACCGTGCCGTCGCGCATCGCGTAGACCTCGCGCAGCTTCGCGGTCGCGGGATCGTTGCCGAACACGCTTTCGTAGTGCGCGGCGACGTTGGAGATCGCCAGCGCGCGGTCGTTGGAAACGCTGATCGTCCCGTTCGCGGCGTCATAGGTGTTGCCGCGCAGTTCCTTGCGCAGGCGCACCTTGAGCGCTTCCTGGCGGCCTTCGTCGAGGTTCTTCCACTCGGCGTCCTGCTGCCGCGCCCACAAGTTCAGCAGTTCATCCGATTCGCGGTGCAGCCAGTCCGCGCTCCAGTCCGGCGCGATCAGCGCGCCGTGGCCCCAGATCGAGCCGAGCTGCTGGCCGCCGATGCTCTGCCAGACCTGGCGGCCCGCATCGATGTCGGCGCGCGTGAACAACACCTGGCCGTTGGCGGCGACCACGCGTT
>JAFEFQ010000261.1 GCA_018240505.1 Pseudomonadota bacterium | reverse complement strand
GTGAACGATGCGCGGGCGCGGCCGCGGGTTCGATGCAGGCCGCGGCTATAATCCGGCGACGTCTGGTCTTTTTTGAAGAGTCCGGTCTGGATGGCCGGCCTGGGTCCGGTCAGGAAGACCGCTGGAGACAAAATATGGATTCTGCCTTGAAACAACGCCTGCTCGGTGCGGCCGTGCTGATCGCGCTGGCGATCATCTTCGTGCCGATGTTCTTTTCCGGCACGCCGCCGAAAACGGACGGAACGACGACGCAGAATCTCAACATCCCGCCGGCGCCCGAGCGCAATTTCGAAACGCGCAACCTGAGCGTCGACCCGCCGAAGCCCGGTGCTGTGCCGACTCCCGCGCCGGGTACGCCGCCCGCCGCGCCCTCGTCCGCCGCCGGCGACAAGGTCGCCACGGTCGACACCGGCGCACCGGCGAGCTTCGAGGCGCCCGACAGCGCGACGCGGCCGGCGCCGGCGGCGAAGCCGACAGGCGCGGCGACGGCAGCGGCGGCTCCCGCGCCCGCGCCGCCGGTTCCGGCTCCCGCGCCGCCCGCGGTATCCGCCGAGGGACGCTATCTGGTCAACCTCGGCGTCTATGCCGACGCGGGTCATGCCGGCGCGCTCGTCGACAAGATCAGGAAGCTCGGCTATCCCGCGTTTGCCGAGGCGACCGAGTATCAGGGCAAGGCCGCGCAACGCGTGCGCGTCGGGCCCTACGCCGAGCGCGCCGCGGCCGAGAACGTGCGCCTGAAGATCAAACAGACGGATGCGAAGCTGCCAAGTAGCATCGTGCAGACCGCGGATCCGGACAAGCCGTCCGAGAAGCCCGCGGACAAGCCCGCCGACAAGGCCGTGGCGAACGCGGCCAAGCCCGCAGCGGCGAAACCCGCCGCAGCGGAGCCGGCGACGCCAGCGCCAACGCTGCCGGCGAATCGCGCCGGCGCCTACGTGGTCCAGGCCGGCGCGTTCAAGGCCGAGGACGAGGCGAACAAGCTGCGCGACCGCCTGCGCAACGGCGGCGTCGCCGCCTACGTCGAGAAATCGAGCGACGGCGAGACGACGTTCTGGAAGGTGCGCGCCGGTCCGTATGCCGACCGCGGCGGCGCCGACGCGGCCGTGACGACGCTCAAGCAGAAGTTCCAGGTGGCGGCGATCGTCAAGACGCAGCCGTGATCGCGGCGGCGGCATGAACTGGGCCGACTACGTCATCGTCGCCGCGCTGGTCCTGTCCGTGCTGATGGGGCTGTGGCGCGGTTTCATCGGCGAGGTGCTCGCGCTCGCGGTCTGGATCGTCGCGGTCTGGGTCGCGTGGACGCTCGGTCCGCGGGTCGCCGCGGCGCTGACCGCGGTCAGCCTGCCGTCGGCACGCATCGTGCTCGGCTATGCGCTGTGCTTCATTGCCGTGCTGATCGCGGGCGCGATCGTCGGGTTCTTCCTGCGCAAGCTGATCGCGGGCAGCGGTTTGAGCGGCACCGACCGCCTGCTCGGCGCCGTATTCGGCCTCGCGCGCGGCCTCGCGCTGGTGACGCTGGTCGTGCTGCTGCTCGGCTTCACCCCGTTCCCGCGCGATCCGTGGTGGCACGAGTCGCGCCTGCTGCCGAGTTTCCAGCAGGCCGCGCAATGGGCTTCGGCGCACATGCCCGCCGAGGTCACGAAGTATCTCGATCTGCGCGGATTGCTGCCGCTGCCGGCGCAGGAAGACAGGAAGCCCGCCGCGAGCGGGCACAAGACCTGAGGCGGATTTGCCCGCGCAGCTGAACGCCTGACGAAACTTCGCTGGAGTTTTGGTAAAATTGCCCCACTTCGTTCCGCGCCGAATGGCCTCAAGTTTCTCCCTCTCCATTCCGAGTTGTACCCCCCATGTGCGGAATCATCGGTATCGTCGGTAAATCCGAAGTCGCCTCGGCGCTCTATGACGGCTTGACCGTGCTCCAGCATCGCGGCCAGGATGCGGCCGGCATCGCCACGCTCGAGCACGACAAGCTGCGCCTGCACAAGGGCGCCGGCCTGGTCAACGACGTGTTCGGCCGCGACAGCCTGCTCAAGCTGCGCGGCAACATCGGCATCGGCCATTGCCGCTATCCGACCGCGGGCTCGGAAGCGGCGGCCGAGGCGCAGCCGTTCTACGTCAACTCGCCGTACGGCATCGCGCTCGGCCACAACGGCAACCTGATCAACACCGGCGAGTTGCGCCGGCAGTTGTACGAGGAAGACCGCCGCCACATCAACACCGATTCCGATTCGGAAGTCCTGCTCAACGTCTTCGCCCACGAACTGCAGATCCAGGAACGGCACGCGCTGACGCCGGATCATGTTTTCAAGGCCGTGGCGGGAGTCCATGCGCGCGCGCGCGGCGGCTACGCGGTGGTCGCGCTCGTGCTCGGCTATGGCGTGGTCGCGTTCCGCGATCCGCACGGCATCCGCCCGCTCGTGCTCGGCGAGCGCGAGACGGCGGAAGGGCGCGAATACATGGTCGCCTCCGAGTCGGTCGCGATGGACATCTTGGGTTTCCGTCTCGTGCGCGATGTCGCGCCGGGCGAGGCCGTGCTGCTGAGCGCGGACGGCAAGCTGTTCAGCCGCCAGTGCGCGGAAGGCGCGTTGCATGCGCCGTGCATCTTCGAATACGTCTACCTCGCGCGTCCCGATTCGATGATCGAGGACGTGTCCGTGTACAAGGCGCGCCTGCGCATGGGCGAGCGCCTCGCCGAGAAGATCAAGCGCCTGCGCCCCGACCACCATATCGACGCGGTGATCCCGATTCCCGACACCTCGCGCACGGCGGCGAGTTCGCTCGCCCAGGCGCTCGGCGTGCCGATGCGCGAAGGCTTCGTCAAGAACCGCTACATCGGCCGCACCTTCATCATGCCGGGCCAGAGCGAGCGCGTGAAGTCGGTGCGGCGCAAGCTCAATCCGGTGCAACTGGAATTCCGCAAGAAGAACGTGCTGCTGGTCGACGACTCGATCGTGCGCGGCACGACCTCGAAGCAGATCGTGCAGATGGCGCGCGACGCCGGCGCGCGCCAGGTTTACTTCGCCTCGGCCGCGCCGCCGGTGCGCTTCGCCAACATCTACGGCATCGACATGCCGGCCGCCGCCGAACTCGTCGCGCACGGGCGCAGCGAGGAAGATGTGCAACAGTTCATCGGCGCCGACTGGCTGGTCTACCAGGACCTCGAAGACCTGATCGCCGCGGTCGCCGACGGCAACGAGGAACTGCGCCATTTCGACACGTCGTGCTTCTCCGGCGAGTACGTCACCGGCGTCGACAGCACTTACCTGCGCGAGCTCGAATTCGCGCGCGCGGACGAAAACAAGGCGCAGCGGCGCCACGTGTCGTAGAATCGCCGCACAGGGAAAACGCGTTCACGCGCAGGCGCGAAGAACCGAGACGAATCCTTGCCTTTTCGTCTTCGCGTTTGTGCTTGAATGACCTGTTTCGGGCGGATGGTCGATATGGATGTTTTTGCGCTGGCGCAAGCCTGCATTGCCGCGGCTGACGTCGAAGACAAGCTCGCGCGCAGCGTCGACGCCGCGGCGCGGATCGCCGGCGACGACGTCGCGATCGAGTCGCGGTACGGGCCCGCTCCGATGGCGCAGCCGGGCCGGCCGCCGCGTCCGCGTCTCGTCCATCCGCGTGAACTGCCGCAACGCGGGCTGGGCAGCGCCGAAGGCCGCGCCGCGCTCGTGCATGCGGTCGCGCACATCGAATTCAACGCGATCGATCTGGCCTGGGACGCGGTCTACCGTTTCCGCGGCATGCCGCGCGAGTACTACCGCGACTGGGCGCGGGTCGCCGCCGACGAGACGCGCCATTTCCGGATGCTGTCCGCGCGACTGGCCGAAATGGGTCATGCCTACGGCGACTTCGACGCACACAACGGCCTCTGGGAAATGGCGGTAAAGACGTCCAATTCCTGCCTCGAGCGCATGGCGCTGGTGCCGCGCGTGCTCGAGGCGCGCGGGCTCGACGTGACGCCGGGCATGATCGCGCGCCTGCGCGAGGTCGGCGATACGCGCACCGTCGACATTCTCGAAGTCATCCTGCGCGAGGAAGTCGCCCACGTGGCATCCGGCTCGCGCTGGTTCAGCTGGTGCTGCGAGCGCGAGGGCGTCGATGCGCAGGCGACATTCGAGCGCCTGGTCGCGCAGCATGCGCGCGCCGCGCTGAAGCCGCCGTTCAATGAAAGCGCACGGCGGGCGGCGGGGTTCAGCGAACATGAAATCAACCGTCTGATGGCAGAATCCGCGGCATGATCCGGCGCCTCGTCCTGCTCCCGGTCCTGTTCGCGATCTGGATGGCCCTGTTCGCGTGGGCGGCGGATGTGCCCTGGAATGCGCCGTGGACGGCCGCGGAGCGTCTGTCCGTAGCGCCGCGCGAACTTCACGTCCAGTTCGGCGAGGCGTCGGGTGAACCGTCGGGGCTGGTCGTGCGTGCTCTCGACGGCAGCGGAACGGGTTTGCAGACGGCGCGTCTGGCGCGCGCGCGCGCCGAGAACTATCCGATATTGCGCTACCGCATCGTCGACTTCCCCGACACGCTCGAGCTCGCGCTCGTGTTCCGTCGCAGCGACAGTCCGGAAGACGTGCAAACCATTTCGTTGCCCATGCCGGGCAATGGCGAGGCCGTGGTCGATCTTTCCCGGTTCGCGGAATGGCGCGGCGAAATCACCGAACTGGGCTTTGCGCAGTACGCGGCCGGACAACTGGTGCCGCCCAGCGTGGCCGCGGCATTCCAACCGTTCCGCATCGAACAGGTGCAGTTGCAGTCATCGTCGTGGAGCGGCGTGCTGCCGCGCCTTGCCAGCGACTGGTTCGGCTACCGGCCATGGGCGCTGTACTCGATCAGCGCGCTGGGCCCGCAGATTGCGACCTCCTCGCCGTCGTGGATGCAGCCTATCCTCGTGTTCGGGGTCGGGCTGTCGCTGATCGCGGCGTGGATCGTGTTGCGCTGGTCCCGGCGACGTCTTGCCCAGGCGGCGATGGTCGCCGCGGCGGGCGTCTGGCTGCTGCTCGACCTGCGCTGGCTCGACGACCTGTTCGCGAAGCATGCGGTGACCGAGGAAGTCTACGCGGGCAAGCCGTGGACCGAGAGGGTTGCGCTGCAGCCGGACGAGGCAACCCTGGCGGCAGCGCAGCAAGTCGCCAGAATCGCGGCGGAACGGCATGCCGCGCGCGTGCTCGTGCATGCCGACTCGCCTTACACGATGCTGCGCATGATCTACTTCCTGCTGCCGCTGAATGTGGCGCCGTTGCGGTTGGCGCAGAATGAAGCGCCGGGAACGCCGTTGCCGCCCGATGCCCTGATTGCGGTGCTCGACAGCGAGTGGAAGTACGACGAGAACTCCGGGCGGCTCGGCGACGACGCGACCGGAATTTCCGTCGAGCCGTTGTATGCGGATGGCGGGCTGCGCGTATACCGATCGGGTGGGAGGCGGCCTTGAATTGGGTCTATCCAGTCGCCTGGCTCCTGCCGTTGCTGGCGGGTGCTGCGGTGTATCTTGCGCTCAATCCGCAACGGCTTGCCGGCTGGAGGCTCAGCGCGACCGGTTACGGATTCTTTCTCGGCATGCTGCTCGTGGCGACGCTCACTTCTGCCGTGGCGCGCTCGGCGACGACGCAGGCCTGGATGTACGCGGGCGGCTATCTGCTCTGCGCAGCGGTCTTCGCCGCCTTGATCGCATGGCGACGCAGCGCGGCATCCTCTGCGCCGAATTCCGCCTCGCCGGAGATCGCGCGCTGGGCGAGTGTGGCTCTAGCCATGCTGATCGCTTCGCTCGTGCTGCGCGGCGTGGTCGTTGCGCGTGAGATCTGGTTGCGTCCGCTCTATCCCTGGGACGCCTGGTCTGCGTGGGCGGTGAAGCCGAAGACCTGGTTCCTGCTCGGTCACCATGTGCCGTTCGTCTCTCCCGGGGATTGGCTGCGCATGTGGCAGGAGAATGTGCACACCGAAGTCGCGTGGCACTACCCCGAGGCGCTCGCGTGGATCGAAGTCTGGTTCGCCAGCGCCGCGGGCGGCTGGGTCGAACCGCTGATCAACCTGCCGTGGCTGGGGCTGTGGGTCGCTCTTTTGCTCGGCCAATACGGGCAGTGGCGCGTGCTGGGCCTCGATCGCGCGCGCGCGCTGATCTCGATCTATGCCTTGGGATCGCTGCCGTTGTTGACGGTGCATGCCGCGCTCGCGGGCTATGCGGATCTCTGGGTTGCCGTCGCCTTCGGTTTTTCCGTGCTGTCGTGGATGCGATGGTTGCGTTGGCGAGAAGGCAGTCAGTTGTGCACCGCGCTGATCTGCGCGCTGGTGCTGCCGTGGCTGAAGATGGAAGGTTGGGTGTGGGCCGCGTGCCTGCTCGGGGCGATCGGCTTCGGTGCATTGTCGCGGCGTTGGCAGCGCTGGGTGGCGGCAGCGGCCGCGCTGGCGTTCGTGGTGCTGTTTCCCTTGGGTGGCTTGCGCGCTCTCTGCCTGCACACGGGCGTGATGAATGCGGACGGCAGCCTCGCCGCGTCCGCGATCGGCCCGTTGGCGCTGGTCCTCAATCTGCAGTGGCGTCCCGGGGCGTTCAGTGGCGCGGTCGAAACCCTGCTTGCACAGCCGAATTGGCACCTGCTCTGGTGGCTGGTTCCGGTAGTGCTGGCATGGCGCTGGCGCGAACTGGTTACGCACGATTGGCTGCGCCTTCCGGCGCTGCTGCTCGGCGTCTGCTCGGGATTGCTGCTGATCCTGTTCTTCTTCACCGGCGCCTCGGTCTGGGCGCAGAGCTACACCGCCATCAATCGCCTCGTTCTTCAGCTTGCGCCGGCCTGGGTGACGCTGCTGGCGCTATTGTTGCGCGATGTGCGTTGGCCGGGAGCAACGAGCGATACAGCCCGAGCATCCGGTCCGCGCTTCGATCCAGCGTGAACTCCGCCTGCCAGCGCGCGTTGCCGGTTTCGCCGAATCGCCTGCGCATCGCGGGATCCCCGGCGAAGGCGTGCATCGCGCTCGCCAATGCGGCGGCATCGCCGGGGGCGACCAAGGTGCCGGTAACCCCGTCCGCCACGACGTGACCGACGCCGGAACCGGCAATCCTCGTCGCGATCACCGGCAGGCGCGCGCGCATCGCCTCGAGCAGGACCACGCCGAACGCTTCGGTGCGTTCGATCGAGGGCAAACAGAACAGTTGCGCCTGCGCGTATGCCTCGGCAAGTCCGGCATCGTCGACGCGCCCCGCGAAGCGCACGCGGTCCTCGATGCGCAGCTCGCGCGCGAGCGCGCGCAGGCTGGCCTCGCATTCGCCGCTGCCGATCAGCAGCAGACTCGCTTCCGGCGCCTGCGCGATCGCGCGCAGCAGCACGTCGAAGCCCTTGTAGTAGCTCAGCCGACCGACCGCGAGCACGCGCAGGCCCGGGCCTGGCCATGCCTGGGATTGTACAAAAGTATCTTTTGCGACAATTTGCACTTGTTCAGAGCCGCTTCCGCCCGGCGGCGACGCACCGATTCCCAGCGGCACGACCTGCGTCTTGTCCCGCCATGGCGCAAGCGCCGTGCTCGTGTCGCGATACGGCGCCGACGTCGCGACGATCGCGCCGGCGCGCCGCAGCAGCGCCTGCTCGAACGGGCGATACAGCGCGTACATCGCGCGCACCGCCGGGCGGCGGATGTCGAGCGGCACGTCGGCATGCCAGTGCACGAGCCAGGGCAGGCGCCGTGCCGCAGGCGAGAGCAGCGGCCAGAACGCCGACGTGTTCGGCATATGCAGATGCAGCAGGTCGGGTCGGAACTCGCGCAGCAGGCGCGCGAGCAGGAACGGGAACGACGGGCTGACCGGCGCATACAGCAACTGTCCGTGGCAGGCGGCCAGGTGCACGTCGACGCCGCCCTCGCGGTAGCGTCGCGACTTGCCGTCGCCGGGCGAAGCGTGCGCCAGCATCGCCACTTCGACGCCGCGCGTGGCCAGCGCCGTGCACAGATCGGCGCTCGCGCGCTCGATGCCGCCCGCGTGCGGCGGATAGAACTTGCCGATATGGAGTACGCGCACGACGGGGTTCTGCGACGCGCCCCGCGCGTCAGCCTTCGCCGCCGGATTTCGGCAGGGCGATGACCTGGGCGCTCTTGCGCTGGGCAGGCGCTTCGGTCGCGCCCGGGGGATTCTGCGCTGCCAGCTTCGCGCGCGTATCGCTCAGTTCCTGGTCGAGAATCGCCAGGCGCTGGGTCAGGCGGCGCAGGGTGCGTTCCTGGCGCGAGCGGTCGACGTCCATCAGCAGCATGCGGATCAGGATCAGGCCCATGCCGAGGATGATCGCGAGGATCGGCGGATAGGCGATGCCGATGATCTCGCCGAGGCGGTCGATCAGCTGCGGAAACATGCCGACGATGAGGGTGGCCACGGCGACGATGAGCCACCACAGCGCATAGCTGCCGTGCAGATGGTCGCGGCGCACGAGATAGAGGATCGCGCTGGCGAGCGCGATGCCGAGCACGGCGGAGACGAGGACGACGGTCATGCCGGGGCTCCGGCGCGCCCGGCGACGCGCTGGCGGATGCGCCCGCGCACGTCGAGGCGCGCGAAGCAGAGCACGGTGGTGTGCAGCATGTAGCGGGCGACGACGAACCACGATGCGAACACGCGCGACATGCCTGCCTTGCGCGGCGACATCGGCGTTTCCAGCTCGCGCAGAAGAAATCCCTTCTGGTACAGCAGCATCAATACTCCCATGTCCTGGTAGTCGAGCAGGCTCGCCTCGCGCGAAGCGAGCGTGCGCGCCGCGCGTCGGCTGTAGGCGCGCAGGCCCGAGGTGAAGTCCTGCACCGGCAAGCCCGTCAACATGCGGAAGTACCACCAGGCGATGCGCTTGGCCGTCGACAGGCGTCGCGCGTAGGTACCGATGACGACGTCGGCCTCGTTGGCCTCGAGCGCGGCAAGCAGAGCCGGCAGAGACTCCGGATGATGCTGGCCGTCGGCATCGAAGGTGACGACGGCGTCGTAGTGATTGCGCTGCGCATAACGCATGCCGGTCTGCGTCGCGCCCCAGGCGCCGAGATTCAGCGGCAGGTCGATCACCACCGCGCCGGCGGCGCGCGCCTGCGCGGCGGTATCGTCGGAACTCGCGTCATTGACCACGACGGCATCGCAAGCCGCGTGTGCGATCACGCCGCGCACGACGTCGGCGACGGTGGCCGCCTCGTTGTAGGCGGGAATCACGACAAGCACGGGCCGGCGGGGCTTGTTCAAGGCGCGGGTCCTTATTGCTTGAAAATCAAGGCATTATCGCGGCGGTCGGTGCGGGCGTCAACAAAGCGCAGGTGCCGTCCGCGAACGGCGTCACGCACATGCCGTTTCGCGCGCGGCGGATCGTCAGCGATAGCGGAGCGTGTGCGGCGCGGCTTGCGCCAAGGCGCCCGACGCCTCCGCATCGCCGTCGAGCAACGCGAAGCCGGCGAAGTCGAAGCCTGGCGCGACGCTGCAGCCGACCAGCGCGTAGTCGCCGAGCGGACGCGCGGCCTGCCAGACGCCGGCCGGCACGCCGACCAGCGGTCGCGTGTCCGTCGCCGCCTCGCTGCGGCCGAGGCGGCGACGTTCGAACGCGCCCGTCGCGGCGTCGAACAGCATCAGCTCGATCGGGTCGCCTTCATGATGCTGCCAGATCTCGTCGGCGTCGATGCGGTGCCAGCGGCTGATCTCGCCGGCGCAGAGCAGGTAGTGGATCGCGGTCATTGCCGGGCGCATCGCGCCATTGTGGAAAAGTTGCGTAGTGGAAGTGTATACACGCCGGTAGCGGCCGCCCTCGGGGTGCGCCTCGAGGCGCAGCGTTTCGATCAGTTCGGCGGCGCGCGCATGCATCGGCGTCGAGGATTCGAATCCGCTCAGGTGCCGGGTTCCGCCGCGGCCTGTTCGGCGGCCTGCGCGAATACGGCCAGCGGCTGCGCGCCGCTGACGTAGTACTTCTGGCCGAACACGATCGCGGGAACGCCCTGGAAACCGTACTGCGCAGCCTGCGCCACGTCGGCGGCGACGGAGCGTTCGCAGTCGGCATTGCCGCCGGAAATTGCGGCGGCGCCGTCGATGCCGTGTTGCGCCGCGAGCGCGGCAAGCACTTGCGGATCGGAAATGTCCTCGCCGCGCAGCCAGTAGGCGCGGAACAGCGCGTCATGGATGGCGGCGCCCTTGCCGGCCGCATCGGCCGCGGCGAACAGGCGGTGCGCGGCGCGCGTGTCGATGTCGAGCGGGCCGCGCTCGATGTCGAGGCCGAACTCCTCGCGCATCTGCGCGGCGAGCCTGGGCGTGTGCTCGGCGATCATCCTGCGCTTGGCCGCATCCATCGGCGGCGCGCCGGCCGGGCGCAGCTGGAACGCGTGCCAGTGCAGGTCGAGCGGGCGTTGTCCGGCCAGCTGGTCGAGGCGCAGCGCGCCGATGAAGCAGAACGGGCAGACGAAATCCGACCAGGTATCGACGCGCAATGCGGCCATGCTCGCGACTCCGGAACTACAGCCAGATGATCAGGGCGAGGACGACGAGTCCGATCGACCATTTGATCGCGTAGTACAGGCGCTTGTTGCGCTCTTTCAGCGCCTTGCCCTTGAGGCGCACGGCGTAGAAGTACTTGAACACGCGGTTGAGGCCGCCGGTCGCGTCGCCCGCTTCGTTGGGCGACGAGGCCGCACGCACGAGATGGCGCCCGAACCAGTCGTTGACCGTCTGCGCCCAGCGGTAGCGCATCGGCCGCTCGACGTCGCAGAACAGGATGATGCGGTCGGTCTGCGTCTCGTTCTTGGCGTGGTGGATGTAGGTTTCGTCGAACACCACGTCTTCGCCGTCGCGCCAGGAATAGCGCTGGCCGTCGACGTCGATCCAGCAGCCGTCGTCGTTCGGCGTGACCAGGCCCAGGTGATAGCGCAGCGAACCCGCATACGGGTCGCGGTGCTTCATCAGGCGCGCGCCGGAAGGCAGTTCGGCGAACATCGCGGCCTTGACCTGCGGCAGTTCGCGCAGCAGCCGCGTCGTCAACGGGCACAGTTTCACCGCGGACGGATGCGCGTCGTCGTACCACTTCAGATAGAACCGCTTCCAGCCGAAGCGGAAGAACGAATTGAAGCCGACGTCGTTGTACTGGTTCGACGCCTTGATTTCATGCGCGGCGCGCAGCGCGAGCGCTTCGTCGCGGATTTCCTTCCAGTGCGCGCGCAGCTTGTCCATGCCGGCGAGCTCGGACGCCGGCATGTACGGGTTCGCGTGCACGCGCGAGAACGCGTACATGAACAGGTTCAGCGGCGCGAAGATCGTCGAATGGTCGCCCAGCTGGCGGAACGGGTTGTAGCGCACGCGGCCGCGAAAATGCACGTAGATCGCGGGGACGATGAACAGGGCGAGCAGAAACCACTTCATGGAAACGGGAGATGGCGGGAAACGATGCGGAACAATGCGGGCAGCGGGCCCGAATTGCAACTTGCGCTCGCGTGGGTGCGAAGGGCCGTAGGGGTTCGATTTATCGAACCCGGCTTTTCCATGGCATCGAATATCGACAGCGGGCGCGATGAATCGCGCCCCTGCGCAAACGTGGGCGACTCAGCAGCAGCCGCGCGTGCCGCCGTTCCGGTAGCGCGCATCCTGGCGCTGGCGGAAGAATTCCGCGTAGTCCGGAATCGCGCGCTCGGGATGATGGCGGCGCAGGTGCAGCACGTAGGTGTCGTAGTCGGGCACGCCGATCGCGAGCCGCGCCGTCTGCACGGCGCGGCGCCAGAACTGTTGCAAAGATGCATTCATGTCGATCTCCGCGATCAGGATGATCGTGCCAATGAACTCAGGGCGACATAGGGCTCCTCGTTCGCGGTCGGCTGTGCGGCCGCGTTCGCCTTGAGGATCGCGCGCACGCCGAATGCGACGGTGGCGACGACGAGGGCCATGAACAGGCCGGTCAGCACCGCGTCGATCGTGTTGTTGGTGACGATCTGCTGCATTTCGGCGGCGGTCTTGGCCGGTGCGATCAGCTTGCCGTCCGCGATGCCCTGCGAATACTTCGCCGCGGCAGCGGGGAAGCCGATCTTCGCGTCGAACAGCTTCACCCAGCCCGCAGAAAGCGTGCAGATGACCAGCCACGCCGCCGGGATGCCCGGCACCCAGGCATAGCGTGCGAGTTTCTTCTTCACGACGACGACGAGGCACAACATGAGCGCGATCGCGGCGAGCATCTGGTTGGCGATGCCGAACAGCGGCCACAGCGTGTTGATGCCGCCGAGCGGATCGGTCGCGCCCGCGTAGAGAAAGTAACCCCAGATCGCGACGCAGAACACCGTCGTGACGATGTTCGCGCTCCACGATTCGGTCTTCTTCAGTGCGGGCACGGCGAGGCCGGCGAGTTCCTGGATCATGAAGCGGCCGACGCGGGTGCCCGCATCGACGGTCGTGAGAATGAACAGCGCTTCGAACAGGATCGCGTAGTGGTACCAGAACGCGGTCATGCCTTCGCCAGGCATGATCCCGTGCAGCAGCTGCGCCATGCCGACCGCGAGCGTCGGCGCGCCGCCGGAGCGCGAGAGGATGGTCGATTCGCCGATGTCCTTCGCCGTTTTCAAGAGATCGTCCGGGGTGACGACGAAGCCCCACTGGCTGATCGTCGCCGCCGCGTTCGCGACGTCGCTGCCGATCAACGCGCTCGGCGAGTTCATCGCGAAATACACGCCTGGATGCAGCGCGCTCGCGGCGATGATCGCCATGATCGCGACCGCGGCTTCGGTCAGCATGCCGCCGTAGCCGACCATGCGCGCCTCGGATTCGTTCGCGAGCAGTTTCGGCGTCGTGCCCGAGGAGATGATCGAATGCCAGCCCGAAACGGCTCCGCAAGCGATCGTGATGAACAGGAACGGAAACAGGTTGCCCTGGAACACCGGTCCGGTGCCGTCGATGAATTTCGTCACCGCCGGCATCTGCAGATGCGGCGCGGCGAACAGGATCGCGACCGCGAGCAGGCCGATCGTGCCGATCTTGAGGAACGTCGACAGATAGTCGCGAGGCGCGAGCAGCAGCCACACCGGCAGCACCGAGGCGAAGAAGCCGTAGCCGATCACGAGCCAGGCGAGCTGCGCGGCGTTGAAGGTGAAGTATTTTGCCCAGTCGGGGCTTTCCGCGACCACGCCGCCGAACCAGATCGACACGAGCAGCAGCACGAGGCCGATGATCGACACCTCGAGCACGCGGCCGGGGCGCAGGAAGCGCAGATAGATGCCCATGAAGATCGCGATCGGAATCGTCGCCGCGACGGTGAACGTGCCCCACGGGCTGATCGCGAGCGCCTTGACCACGACCAGCGCGAGCACCGCGAGCACGATCATCATCAGCACGAGCACGCCGATCATGCAGGTCACGCCGGCGGCGTTGCCGAGTTCCGCACGCAGCATGTGGCCGAGCGAGCGCGCGTCGCGGCGCACCGAGAGGCCGAGGATCATGAAGTCCTGCACCGCGCCGGCGATGACGACGCCGGCGAGGATCCACAGCGTTCCGGGAAGATAACCCATCTGCGCGGCGAGCACGGGGCCGACGAGCGGGCCCGCGCCCGCGATCGCGGCGAAGTGGTGGCCGTAGACGATCCACTTGTCGGTCGGCACGTAGTCGAGGCCGTCGTTGCGCAGGCGCGCCGGCGTCGCGCGCGTCGGATCGAGGCCGAGCACCTTGTCGGCGATGAACTTCGAGTAGAAGCGGTAGGCGATCGCGAACACCGCGAGCGCCGCCGCGACGAGCCAGATCGCGTTGACCGGTTCGCCGCGGTTCAACGCGACGACGCCCAGACACATCGCACCCGCGACCGCGACCGCGGCCCAGACCAGCTTGCCGACAATGCCGTTCATTGCGCCCTCCCGCCGATGGTTCTCGTGCGCACGAGTGTCGTGCGCGGTCGGGATGCCGTCAAGCGGCCTTTCGGTCAAGCGCCGGCGCCGCGGCGCCCGTCTCACCGGATCACGGGCCAGGCGCGAACCAGCCGACGACGTCGGCGACAACCTGGGTCGAGCCGGCGGAGTTGAATATCGCGACCTGGCCGCCCGTGCCGACCTTGGCGATGACCAGGTTCTGCACCACGGCGCCGGCGGTGAAGTTGAGGTTGGACGCGGTCGGGCGCGCGCTGCCTGCGGGCCAGACCGTGAGGAAGCCGGGCGAACTCGGCGTCACCGCGGTGACATTGAGCACGACCGCGCCGACCCCCGAAGCGGGAACTCCGCCGCGGCCGGTCACGGTCAGATCGAGCTCTGCGCCGCCGCCGATGCCGCCGCCACCGGCAAACTGGCCGTCGCTGGTCGTCATCCCCGGCCGCGTGTCCAGCACGCGTGCAGGCGCCAGTGCGGTCAGCTCGGACGAGGTCGGAAACCAGCCGGCCACGTCGGCGATCAGATGCGTGTTTCCGTTCGAATTGAACAGGGAGACCTTGCCATTGCTGCCGATCTTGACGATGGCGAGGTTCGCCACGGTCTGGCCCGGGCTGAAATTGAGGTTGGAAGCGTTGCCCAGCGCGGTACCGGAAGGCCACGCGGTGACGTATCCCGACGCTGTCGGCTGGGTGGCGGTCAGGTTGAACACGACGGCGCCGGCGCCGGTGGCGGGAACACCACCGGCTCCGGCAACGACGAAATCGATTGCCGTCGCGGCCGGCACCGGCGGGCCGGAACGCGTGTCGAGCACGCGCGCGGGATTCAGCGCGGTGAATGTGGACGCGGCCGGAAACCAGCCCGCGACATCGGCGACGACATCGGTCGTGCCCGCATAGTTGTACAGCGACACCTTGCCGTCGCCGCTCAGCTTGGCCACGACCAGATTCGGAATGGTCTGGCCGGGGACGAAGTTGATGTTCGATGCGGTCGGGCGTGCGCTGCCGGCTGGCCAGGCAACGAGGAACCCGGCCGCGCTCGGGCTGACTGCCGTGACGTTGAGCACGACGGCGCCGGCGCGAATCGCGGGAACGCCGCCACGGCCCGCAAGGGTGAGGTCGAGTTGCGAAGCCGTACCGAGGCCGCCGCCGCCGGCGAACAGGCCGTCGGCGGTCGACGCACCCGCGCGCGTGTCGAGCACGCGCGCGGGCACCAGCGGCGTGAATTTCGTCGGCGCGGTCTGCCAGCCCGCAATGGACGGCGCGTTCGCGTTGATTGCCGTCGTACTGTCCGCGCCGGTAGCGGTGCCGGTCTGCGTGACCCCGTTGCCATCCTTGTAGCTGAAATTGTAAGCCGTGGCGCTGTTGATGCCGCAGGCGCCGCCGCCGCAGGTATTGCCCAGAGCCGGGTCAGAGAAACTGTATACCAGCGGGCTGCAGCCGATCGTGCTCGTGTACGCCATGACCGTGCCCGCGGTGCCGTTGCAGTAGCCGCGGTTGTAGCTCGGGTTGCCGTTGATCGAACCGCCGCCCTGCGTAGCGGTGCCCGCGTCGTGCGCGGCGCCCATGTTGTGCCCGAGCTCATGGGTCATCGTTGTTTCGTGGCAATAGTAGCCGCTGTCGGTGCCATCCTCGAAGACGGAAAAGCCGTAGGCGCTGGGACCCGAGCCGACGATCCAGGCCAGCCCGCAAACGCCGTTGGCCGCGACGAAGGGCCGCACCAGGGTGACCAGGTCGGCGCCGTAGCGGGTACGCATTGCCGCGACGGCGGTGTCGCCGCTCAGTCCAGACGGAGGATTTACAGCGCCCAGCGCGACGCCGTCGGTTTGGTCGGTGTACGAGGTTGAATACGGCTGCGCCGAAACAATACTCAGGACTATGTTGATGCCACTGTTCTGGTAGACCGTGTTCGCTACGCCCGTGAGATAGTTCAGGCGCGCGATCGTTTGCGAATAGCCGCCGAGCCTGGTCTGCAGCGAAGGCGTGAACAACATCAGCAGGTCGATCTGCGATGTCGCCGATGCCGTGGCGGCCATGGGCACGTAGGCGGAACTCGGCACGAGCGCCTGCGGGTTCAGGCTGTCGTCGATTGTCGGTTCGAACACCAGTTCGCCCGCTGCTGCCGTGTCGGTCAGCACGGTTGCCTGTCGCGCGCCACGCAGCCGCAGCATTCCCCAGGATGTGGCGATGCTGCCGTCGACCTGGCCTTCGTAGGTCGAGATGATCACGGGATAATCCCGGCCGAACTCGCTCAGATGCCCGACCCAGACCTGGCCGCCCGCATAAGCCGCGTCGGTGCGGTCATAGGTGACGTCGTACGCCACGCCCGACGGCGCGGCGATGCTGAACACGTCGCCTTTTCGCGCAATGTCCATCGCCGCCGTATCGAGTGCCACGAGGCGCTGCGCATGATTCAGCGGTGCCGCCGCTGACGCCGCGGGCAACCTGGCCGGACTCGGCGCGACCGGATTGAACAGGGCCGGCGGCGACGCGTGCGCACTGCCTGCGACGGCGAGCAGCAATGCTGCCGCCCGGAGAGAACGCCGCAGGTTATTGCGGAAACGGGATATCGACATGGACTGCTCCGGATCGGAACAACAGAGGTTTTACAGCCACTTCGCGCGCCTGAGCACGCCGTACAGGCCGATGCAGGCGGCCACGGTCACGCCGATCATCACGTAGTAGCCGTAGCTGGTGGAGAGTTCGGGCATGTTGTGGAAGTTCATGCCGTACCAGCTCGCGAACAGGGTCGGCACCGCGAGCAGGCCGGCCCAGCCGGCGAGGCGCTTGACCACTTCGTTCTGCGCGACGCTGACCATCGCGAGGTTGACGTTCATCGCCGCGGTGAGCAGTTCGCCCATCGTGTTGGTCGCATCGCTGATGCGCGTGGCGTGGTCGTAGACGTCGCGCAGGTACGGGCGCACCTCGTCGTCGATCTGCTTGCCGTGGAAGCGAGACAGCTGGTTGAGGATGTCCTGCATCGGCGACACCGCGAGGCGCAGGGTGACGAGCTCGCGCTTGAGCAGGTACAGGCGCTCGATCACCTCGCGCTTGAACGTGTCCGCGAAGATTTCCTTTTCCAGTTCGTGCAGTTCTTCCTTGAACGTCGACACGATCGGCATGAAGTTGTCGACGATGAAGTCGAGCACCGCGTACATCGCGTAGCTCGGGCCCAGCGCCATCAGCTCGGGCGTCTGCTCGCAGGCCTTGCGCGCGACGGCGTACGACAGCGATGCGCCGTGGCGCACGGTGAGCAGGAAGTTCTTGCCGAGGAAGATGTGCGTTTCGCCGAACTCGATCTTGCCGCCCACCACCTGCGCGGTGTGCAGGACGACGAACAGCACGTCGTCGTAGATCTCGATCTTCGGCCGCTGGTGCGCGCAATGCGCGTCCTCGATCGCGAGGTCGTGCAGGCCGAATTCCTCCTGCAGCTTTTCGAGCAGGGCCTCGTCGGGCTCGTGCAGGCCGACCCAGATGAACTGGTCGGCGTATTGCAGCACGTTGCTGATGTCGTCGAGCGCGACGTCGCCGAGTCTGTGCCCGTCCTTGTCGTAGGCGATGCAGTTGACGAGCATCGGCGTCGCCGGCCCGGCCGGCGGTGCGGCCGCGGGAGCATTGACTTGAGCGCTGGGCTGGACCGGCATGTCCATGATTCTATCGCCGTGGCCGTCGACGCGCGCATCATGCCGGAAGCGCGACGGCCGCCGCAATCGCGCGGCGCGCGCCTACGAATGCCGGCGCGGGGAAATTTGCGCGATGCCCAGCGCGAGGGCGATGTGGATCGGCAGCAGCAGCGCGATCCACAGCCAGTTGTCCTGCACGAAGCCGGGCAGGATTTTCACGAACCAGGCGAGCACGGCGCAGAACGCGACGGTCGCGGCGATGCGCCGGGCGAAACGCGAAGGCTGCCAGCGCCTACGGAATGCGCCGAACCAGGCCGGCAGCAGCAACAGGCACAGCGGGTTGAGCAGCAGCAGGTTCTCGTTGCGCCAGGCGCTGACGTGTTCGGTCAGCGTCCACAGCCCGAGCAGGACCAGGCCGCCGACGCCGCAAACCAGCGCGACCACGCCGGCGGTGCCCGCGAACGCGATGCGCGCGAGCGGGACGGCGCGCGCGCGCGCGAGGCCGAGCAGGGCCAGCGCGGCGAAGACGCCGATCGCGAGCGCGGCCCAGGTCCAGCGCGGCGGGAATTCCTGCGGGTCGGCCAGGCGGCCCTTGTTCAACACGGTTTCGTCGGCGACGAGAGGAATCGTGTTGCCGGCGCCGTCGGCGAGCTTGATTTCGCGCACGTGGCGCATGAATTCCATCGGCACGAAGCTCTCGTCCCAGTACGACAGGCGCTGGTCGGCGTAGGGACCGAGGCCGGCGTCGATGGCCAGCATCAGCGCGGTGTCGGGGCGCATCAGGCGGTCGGCGTCCATGCGGTAGCTGAAGCCGCGCGAGGGCGAGATCAGCTGCGCCTTGATCGCGCCGCCGACCGCGCCGTCGAGCGCATCGCGCACCTTGGTCGAACAGTTCTCGCGGAAGTAGTCGTAGCGGTACTGCGCGTTCTCGGGGCGCGCGTTGACGTCGAGGAATTCGGCCAGCTTGGCGCGTTGCGCCGGCGTGAGGTTCAATTGCTGGCGCACGATCCAGCGGCCTTCGTCGACGTAGACCGGGTATTCCTCGGCCGGGTCGCCGACCGCGATGCGATACAGCATGCGGCCGCGCGCGAAGTTGACGAAGAAATTCTCCTGGGCGAAGTCGAACATGCCGTAGTTGTACAGACGCGCCGTGCCGGCCGCGGCATCGCGGACCTCGATCGCATTGTGGCCGAAGCGTTCCCACACTTCCTCGCCGGGGCCGAAGGTGATCAGCGCGACATCGAGGTTGGCGCCGGATTCGGCAGGGGCGGTTTCCGCGGTCTGCGCGAATACCGAAGCCGTCAACAGGCAGCAGAACAACGCGGCGAAGGCGCGTTGCCATCGACGCGTCCGCGAATCGATCCGCTCAAGCATCGACCGGCCGCACGGCGAATTGCAGCACGCGGCGGTCGTCGGCGCGGGTGACGTGGAAATGGAAGCCGCCGAGATCGACCTCTTCGCCGGTCTCGGGCAGGTGGCCGAATTCGCTCGTGACCATGCCGCCGATCGTGTCGAACTCGTCGTCGGAGAAATGGCTGCCGAGGCGTTCGTTGAAGTCGGCGATCGGGGTCAGCGCGTTGACCAGGAAGCGGCCGTCGGGCTGGGCCTGGATCAGCTTCTTGCGCGCGGGATCTTCCTCGTCGTGCTCGTCGTCGATCTCGCCGACGATCTCCTCGAGCACGTCCTCGATCGTGATCAGGCCGGCAACGCCGCCGTACTCGTCCATGACGATCGCCATGTGGTTGCGCGAGAGGCGGAATTCCTTGAGCAGGATGTCGAGCCGCTTCGATTCGGGAATCATCGCGACCGGGCGCAGCAGCGCGCGGATATCCTTGGGCGCGGCGCCGGCGAAACTCTTGAGCAGGTCCTTGGCCAGCAGGATGCCGACGATCTGGTCGGCGTCTTCGCCGTGCACGGGGAAGCGCGAGTGGCCGGATTCGATCACGCGGCGCAGGATTTCGTCGAACGGCGCATCGATCGGCAGCACGACCATCTGCGCGCGCGGCACCATGACGTCGCCGACCTGCTGGTCGGCCACTTCGATGGCGCCTTCGACCATCGACAAGGTGTCGTTGGAAAGCAGGCCGTTCGCCTGCGCGTGACGCAACTCCTCGAGCAATTCTTCGATGTTGCGCGGCTCGCCAGAGACCAGCTGGCTTATCCGGTCCAGCCAGGATCGCGGCGGGGCCGAATTCGGAGGTTCGTCGTTCATCTACGTCGAGGCAAGGCCCCATGCGGGCGGCCTTGCAGTATACCGGAAAACCGATGACGGATTTATAAATACAGCAAAATCAATCAATTATACGGGTCTGCGATGCCGAGTCCGGCAAGCACGTCGCGCTCGATGGCCTCCATTTTGCGTGCTTCCCTTTCGTTCTCGTGGTCGTAGCCGAGGAGGTGCAGCACGCCGTGGACGGTCAGATGGGCGTAGTGGTCGCGCACGCGCTTGCCCTGCTCGGCGGCTTCGCGCGCGACCACGGGCGGGCAGAGGACGAGATCCCCGAGCAGGCCGGATTTCTCGCGCGGAGCGGGTTCGTACGCGAAGCTCAGCACGTTGGTGGCGTAGTCCTTGCCGCGATAGCGCAGGTTGAGTTCACGTGCCGGGTCGCTGTCGAGCAGGGCGATGTTCACCCCGGTCCGGCCGCGGCGCCGGCCGCTCAGCGTGGCGCGCACCCAGGTCTCGAACGAACGCGAGACCGGCACGCCGCCCCGGCCGAAGTCGTTCTGCACGAACACGCGAAGATCGAGCCGGGCGCTCACGCTTTCGCCGCCGCGGCTTGCGGGCGCTCGCCGGCATCGCGCGACTCGTACGCGCGCACGATGCGCTGCACGAGCGGATGGCGCACCACGTCCTTGGCCTCGAAGAAGGTCATGCTGACGCCCTCGACCTTGGCCAGCACCTCGACCGCGTCGCGCAGGCCGCTCTTCACCTGTTTGGGCAGGTCGATCTGGGTCAGGTCGCCGGTGACGACCGCGACCGAGCCGAAGCCGATGCGGGTCAGGAACATCTTCATCTGCTCGACCGTCGTGTTCTGCGCCTCGTCGAGGATCACGAAGGAATCGTTCAACGTGCGGCCGCGCATGTAGGCCAGCGGCGCGATCTCGATGACGTTGCGCTCGATCAGCTTGGCCACGCGGTCGACGCCGAGCATCTCGTAGAGCGCGTCGTAGAGCGGGCGCAGGTAGGGATCGACCTTCTGGGTCAGGTCGCCGGGCAGGAAGCCGAGCTTCTCGCCGGCCTCGACCGCGGGGCGCACGAGCACGAGGCGCTGCACGCGCGAATCGTTGAGCGCGTCGACCGCCATCGCCACGGCGAGCCAGGTCTTGCCGGTGCCGGCCGGGCCGATGCCGAAGTTGATGTCGTGGCGCGCGATCGCGTGCAGGTATTTCTGCTGGTTCGCGCCGCGCCCGCGCACGGTGCCGCGCTTGACCTTGATCGCGACTTCCTGCGCCTCGAAACCCTTGTCGTCGGCGGATTCGAGGCCCGATTCGGACAGGCGCAACGCCACCTGCGCGCCGTCGAGCGCCTCGCTCGCGGTCGCCTCGAACAGATCGCGCAGCACGCGTTCCGCGAGCCTGACCTTCGCCGCTTCGCCGCTGATGCGGAACACGTTGCCGCGATTGGCGATCTCGACGCCGACGCGCAGTTCGATCTGGCGCAGATGCGCATCGAACGGGCCGGCGAGATTGGCGAGGCGTTCGCCGTCGTTCGGTTCGAGGGTGAGATTGTGGTGAGTGGCCTGAGTCATTGGTGGAGAGCGGCGCTCATGAAATCCCGAGCTTCGTTGTGGCGGCACAACGAGTTGATATCGACGGGCACCGGCTGCATGGATCTTCCGTTGTCGCGGACAACATTTACTTCCATACGGATCAGCTTGCTCGTGTGCAAGTTAAAAAGGAGAGCGAATCCCGAATTGAATCTTCGGGACTCATCGAATCCTGGATCAAAGAAAACGACATTCAAGTAGTAAGGGAGAGCGCTCTCGTCGTGATACCACGATCCCGATAACTTGACTTGGCTCTTATCCCTGCTCATAAGCGATCTGGTCAAGCAAGTGGGAATGTGTGTTTTTCTCTTTCCAATGCTTAAGTCAATCGACCGTATACTTCCATCACTAGATGTCGGGAAATCCACTTGCAAATTTGTTGGGCCGAAATTGTTCGGTAGACCTGATAAAGACCCATCAACATTCCAGGCAATGCGCGTATCCGTGTGCGTAAGGCATACGCCTGTTATGAGAGCAATCGCAGCTATGGTTTTCATGCACTGGTTGACTACGCCGCGGCTTTCGCCGCAATCCTTCCGCGCAGCGAATTGCTCATCGCTTCGGTGATCTGCACGTCGACAAAGGTACCTATCAGATCAGGGCCGACGAGATTGGCCGGCGCGGGGAAATTGACGTAGCGCATGTTCTCGGTGCGGCCGGTCATTTCCTTCGGATTCTTCCGGCTCGGGCCTTCGACGAGCACGCTCTGCACCGTGCCGACCATCGCCAGCGAAATCGCCTTGGAGTTCGCGTTGATCGTCGCCTGCAGGCGTTCGAGGCGTGCGTGCTTGGCCGCGTCGCTCGTATCGTCGGCCAGGTTCGCGGCCGGCGTGCCGGGGCGTTTGGAGAAGATGAAGGAGAAGCTCTGGTCGAAGCCGACGTCGTCGATCAGCTTCATCGTCTGCTCGAACTCGGCGTCGGTCTCGCCGGGGAAGCCGACGATGAAGTCGCTGGACACGGAAAT
>JAFEFQ010000260.1 GCA_018240505.1 Pseudomonadota bacterium | reverse complement strand
CGCGCTGCCGCTCTGGATCGTCGAATACATCTGCGCGACCTTGTCTTCGCGGATCAGGTTGCGGAGCGCCGGGATGCCGACCATGATCTCGTGCGCCGCGATGCGGCCGCCGCCGACCTTCTTCAGCAGCGACTGTGAAACCACGGCGCGCAGCGACTCGGACAGCATCGAGCGCACCATCGGCTTCTCTCCGGCCGGGAACACGTCGATGATGCGGTCGACGGTCTTCGCCGCGCTCGAGGTATGCAGCGTTCCGAACACGAGATGGCCGGTTTCGGCGGCGGTCAGGGCGAGGCGGATCGTCTCGAGGTCGCGCAGTTCGCCGACGAGGACGTAGTCCGGATCTTCGCGCAGGGCCGAACGCAGCGCCTCGTTGAACCCGTGCGTGTCGCGATGCACTTCGCGCTGGTTGACCAGGCACTTGTTCGCGGTGTGCACGAACTCGATCGGGTCCTCGATCGTGAGGATGTGGCCGTATTCGTTCTTGTTGATGTGGTCGACCATCGCCGCGAGCGTGGTCGATTTGCCCGAACCGGTCGGCCCGGTGACGAGGATCAGGCCTACCGGTTGCGCGATCAGCTCCTTGAAGATCTTGGGCGCGCCGAGGTCGTCGAGCGTCAGCACTTCGGAGGGAATCGTGCGGAACACCGCGCCGGCGCCGCGATTCTGGTTGAACGCATTGACGCGGAATCGAGCCATGCCGGCGAGCTCGAACGAGAAGTCCAGTTCGAGAAACTCCTCGTAGTCGCGACGCTGCTTGTCGGACATGATGTCGTAGACCAGCGCATGCACCTGTTTGTGCTCCAGCGCCGGCATGTTGATGCGGCGCACGTCGCCGTCCACCCGTATCATCGGCGGCAGGCCCGCCGAGAGATGCAGGTCCGAGGCCTTGTTCTTGATCGAGAACGCCAGAAGCTCCGCTATGTCCACATCCCCCCCGTTGGCGCTTGCCGTAGTTTGCGCAGGCAGTATAACGTGAGGCAAAGACAACAATGTACGCCTGCTTCATGGATTCGAGCGAAAACTACCGTGCCGTGCGCGAACGCGTGGCCGCCGCGGCGCAGCGCGCCGGGCGCGAGGTGACCCTGGTCGCGGTCAGCAAGACCCAGCCGGCCGCCGCGGTGCGTCGACTCGCCGCCCTCGGCCAGCGCGCATTCGGCGAAAACTACGTGCAGGAAGGTCTGGCCAAGCAGCGCGAGCTCGCCGACCCCGGCCTGGAATGGCACCTGATCGGCCCGTTGCAGTCGAACAAGGCGCGGGAGGTCGCCGCGCATTTCGACTGGCTGCAGAGCCTGGATCGGATCAAGCTCGTCGACCCGCTCGATCGCGCACGCCCGGCCGGCGTCGCGCCGCTCAACGTGCTGATCCAGGTCAACGTCGACGACGAGGCAAGCAAGTCGGGTTGCGCACCGGCGCAGATCGGCGCCCTCGCCGCGGCGGTGCGCGCGGCGCCGCGCCTCGCCCTGCGCGGCTTGATGGCGATTCCCGCGCCCGCCCCCGACCTCGAGCGGCGCAAAGCCGCATTCGCACGCATGCGCGCGCTGTTCGAGGAACTGCGCCGCGATCATGCCGGCGTCGACACGCTGTCGATGGGCATGTCCGCGGACTTCGAACTCGCGATCGGCGCGGGCGCGACGATGGTGCGTGTCGGCAGCGCCCTGTTCGGCTCGCGGATATGAAATGTGTGATGATGGCGTTTTCGCCATCCGACAATCCGGTAGCGCAGACCGGGCAGGCGAATGCCCGGTGCACCGCGCCCTTCGGCGTACTCCGCCGCCCGCAACACGAGGAAGCTATCGTGCAAGCAAGCCTTCATTCCCTCCGACTTCAGCACCCGTTCCCTAGGGAACCTCTGCACAAGCTACTGCGCTCGACATTTCGCGCGCCGGCGGTGCTCGGAATCCTCACATACTTCTCTGTATGCTCCGGTTCCTGCGCTCCGGCGACGCGCGAACTGTCTTCGCTCGCTACGCTTGTGCAAAGGTTCCCTCGAGCGCTCGCGCCATGACGGCCGCGACTGCGCGAATCGCTTTCGTCGGCGGCGGCAACATGGCGCGCAGCCTGATCGGCGGCCTCGTGCGTGCGGGAGCGCCCGCAACGAGCCTCACCGTCGCCGAGCCGAACGCCGACCTGCGTGCGGCGCTGGCAGGCGACTTCGGCGTCGCCGTCTTCGCCAACGCCGCCGAGGCGGCAGGCGGCGCCGACGCCGTCGTGCTCGCGGTGAAGCCGCAGGTGATGAAGGCGGTGTGCGCTTCGCTCGCCGAAGTCGTTCGGCTGCGCAAACCGCTGATCGTGTCGATCGCCGCCGGCACCCGCATCGACCAGATCGACGCCTGGCTGGGCGGAGATCTCGCCATCGTGCGCACGATGCCGAATACGCCGGCCCTGATCGGCGCCGGCGCCGCCGGCCTCGTCGCCAACGCACGCACCGACGCGCGCCAGCGCGAGCTGGCGCAGCGCATCCTCGATGCCGCCGGCCTCGCCGTGTGGATCGCGGACGAAGCGTTGATGGACACGGTCACCGCGCTGTCCGGCTCCGGGCCCGCGTACTTCTTCCTGCTCGTCGAAGCGCTGGAGGACGCCGCGGTGGCGCAGGGCCTGCCACGCGAGACGGCACGCGCGCTGGCGGCGCAGACCTGCCTCGGCGCCGGGCGCATGCTGCGCGAGGACGGCGCGGCGCCGGCCGCGCTGCGCCAGCGCGTGACCTCGCCGAACGGCACCACCCAGGCCGCGGTCGAAAGCTTCGAAGCCAACGGCTTGCGCGCGATCGTCGCCGGCGCGGTGGCCGCGGCCACGCGCCGCGGACAGGAACTTTCGGCAAACCCGGGTGGATGATTCCGACATGCCCTACATCGCCAACGCAGCCGCGTTCCTGATCGAGACCGCCTTCGATTTCCTGATCGGGGTCTTCCTCGTCCGCGCCATGCTGATCGCGGTCAACGCCTCGTTCCACGACCCGATCTGCCAGTTCGTCTACAAGCTGACCAATCCGGCCATCGCGCCGGTTCGCGGATTCCTGCCGCGCATGGGCAAGATCGAAACCGCCTCGCTCGCCGCGGCATTCGCGCTCGCGCTGATCGAACTCGCCCTGCTCGCCGCCGTCGCGGGCGCGCGCCATGGAACAGTCGGCTGGCTGCTCGCCGCGATCGTGACGCTGGCGAGCATCGCGGTCTGGATAGTCTTCTTCGCGCTGCTGATCCGCGCCCTGCTGAGCTTCTTCACCGACGAACGCGCGCACCCCAACGCGCGCGTGCTCGCGCAACTCACCGAGCCGCTCGTGAGCCCGCTGCGCCGCCTCGTGCCGCCGCTGGCCGGGCTCGATTTTTCGTTCTGGATCGCATCGATCGCGCTGATCCTCGTGCGCCTGCTCGTGATCGCGCCGCTGGCCGATCTCGCCGCGAGGCTGTAGAGTCGCGGGCGGCGCGCAGGACGCAGGCTCCGTTTCCACTCGGCACGAATGGCAAACGCATGACCCCATCGATGACCTGGCTTTCCCTGTCCTGCGTGCTCGCCGGCGGCGCGATCGGCAGCGCGCTGCGCTGGATGCTCGGCGGCCTGCTCAACCCTGCCCTGCCGAACCTGCCGCTCGGCACGCTCGCGGTCAACCTGATCGGCGGCTTCGCGATCGGCGCGGCGATCGCGTACTTCGACCACTTCCATCATCTGCCCGCCGAATGGCGCCTGTTCGTCATCACCGGCCTGTGCGGCGGCTTCACCACGTTCTCCGCGTTCTCGGGCGAGACGGTGAGCCTGCTGCTGCGCGAGGAATACGGCTGGTCGTTCGCGATCGTCGCCGCGCATGTGCTCGGCTCGCTGGCGCTGACGTTCGCCGGCATCGCCACGATGAAACGCCTGCTCGAAACCTGATTGCGAAGAAAAACGTTTCGTCGCAGCGGGCCGGACCGGCGCGCTGCGAGCCACACCGCTCTCCCGGAACTCCGACGATTCCGCCATGGCCCGCCATACCGCCCGCAGTCGAATCGAAGCCCTGCTCGCGCTCGCCGACGTGCGCGTCGACGGACCCGCGGCGAGCGACCTGCAGGTCCACGACGAGCGCCTGTATGCGCGCATCATCGCGCACGGTTCGCTCGGCCTCGGCGAGGCCTACATGGACGGCTGGTGGGATGCGGCCGACCTCGACGGGTTCCTGTTCCGCCTGCTCGCCGCGCACGTCGACGAACGCGTCGGCGGCATCGACGATGCGGCCCTGTTCCTGCGCGCCAAGCTCGTCAACATGCAGCGCGGCCGGCGCGCGTACAAGGTCGGCGAGCAGCACTACGATCTCGGCAACGACCTGTTCCAGGCGATGCTCGGCAAGCGCCTCGTCTACAGTTGCGGCTACTGGAAGGACGCGGGCGATCTCGGCGCCGCACAGGAAGCCAAACTCGACCTCGTCTGCCGCAAGCTCGGCCTCGAGCCTGAAATGCGCGTGCTCGACATCGGCTGCGGCTGGGGCGAGGCGCTGAAATACGCCGCGCAGAAGTACGGCGTCAGCGGCGTCGGCGTCACCGTGTCGCAGGAGCAGGCCGAGTTCGCACGCGCGCTGTGCCGCGGCCTGCCGGTCGAGATCCGCGTGCAGGACTACCGCAACGTGCCGGATGAAATCGGCGACGAGAAATTCGACCGCATCTGGTCGATCGGCATGTTCGAACACGTCGGCGCGAAGAACTATCGCGCCTATTTCGACAGCGTGCGCCGCTGCCTGTCCAACGACGGACTGACCCTGCTGCATTGCATCGGCGGCAACGAGTCGACCAATCACACCGACCCGTGGATCGCGAAGTATATTTTTCCCAACTCGATGATCCCCTCCGCCGCGCAGATCGCCAAGGCGGCGGAGGGCCTGTTCGTGCTCGAGGACTGGCATGGTTTCGGTCCGGACTACGACCGCACCCTGCAGGCCTGGCGCGCGAACTTCGATGCGGCCTGGCTGCAACTGGCGGAAGCCTACGGCGGGCGCTTCCGCCGCATGTGGCACTTCTACCTCGCCGCGAGCATGGCCAGCTTCCGCGCGCGCCGCGACCAGCTCTGGCAGATCGTGTTCTCGCCGCGCGGCGTGCCGGGCGGATACACCGCCGTGCGCTGAGGCGGTTATCATGCGGACGTCACCCCGCATGCGCAGACGATGCCTTCCATCCTGATCGCCGACGATCATCCGCTGGTCCGCGGCGCGCTGCGCGCGGCGACGGCATCCGCGATCGACGACGCGCAAATTGCCGAAGCGGAGGATCTGCGTTCGGCGATCGCGCAACTCGAAGCGCACGAGGTCGACCTCGTGCTGCTCGACCTGCACATGCCCGACAGCGGCGGCCTCGCCGGCCTCGTCGCGCTGCGCACGCAGTTCCCCGGCGTGATCGTGCTCGTCGTCTCCGCACAGCAGGACACCGCGGTGATCCGCCGCGCGCTCGATTTCGGCGCGGCCGGATTCGTGCCGAAGACGGCTTCGCCCGAGGACATCGCCGCCGCGATCCGCAGCGTGCTCGCCTGCGGCAGCTGGGTGCCGCAGGGCCTGCGCGAGGAGCTGCGCCGCCGCCACAGCGACCCGCGCGACCTCGCGCTCGCGACGAAACTCGCCAGCCTCAGCGAACAGCAGTTCCGCGTGCTCGGCCTCGTCGCGCAGGGCCGCCTCAACAAGCAGATCGCCGACCAGCTCGGCGTCCAGCTGACCACGGTCAAGGCGCACGTCAGCGCGATCTTCGACAAGCTCAACGTGCGCAACCGCACCCAGGCGAGCATGCTGTTCCGCGACCTCGGCACTGCGGACGACCCGCTGGATTCCGGTATCGACCCCCAGACTTGAGCATCCGCCTGCAAAGCGTAACGAGCGAAGAGCCGATCCTATCCAAAATCGGGCGCGTCGCCGGAGCGAGGGAACCGGAGTGTACTCAAGCGTACATGAGGATGACTCGCCGCATCCGCGGCTCGCCCTGCGGGCCATCCGCTGCGCGAATGTTCGCTTCGGCATCCCGCCTGCGCAGTCCGGGCACCGCCGGCGCGCAACATCGAGCGCAGTAGCTTTGCGCGCGGATTTACGCGCCGCGCATCTGGCGCAACGCTTGATGCAACGCGAACGGCTTGAGCGGCTTGTACAACAGCACGAGGCCCGCGGCGCGCGCGCGCTGGCGCAAGCCGGTGTCGCGGTCGGCGGTGAGCAGGATCGCGCGGCGCTCGCCGAGCACGTCGCGCAGGCGCGCGTGCAGGTCGATGCCGTTGCCGCCGCCGTCGAGGTGATAGTCGAGGATCGCGACGTCGGGCTGTGCCTCGTTCGCGGCGCTGAGCGCCTGCACTTCGTCCTGCGCGCAGCGCACCTGCCAGCCCCAGCTTTCGAGCAGCGTGGCGAGCGCGGACAACGCCTGCGGTTCGTTGTCGACGAGCAGCGCGGTGGCCGGGCGCAGCGCGGGAACCGATTGCGGCGCCGGCTCCGCGGCCGCAACCGCCTGCGCACCGGCGCGCGGCAGGCGCACCGAGAACGCGCAGCCGCGGCCGGGCCAGCTGCGCAGCGACAGCGGATGCGCGAGCAGCCGCGCGATGCGTTCGGCGATAGCCAGGCCGAGGCCGAGGCCCTGCCCGCTCGCGCCGCTGCCGCGGCGGAATTCCTCGAAGATCAGCTCGCGCTCGTGCTCGGGCACGCCCTGCCCGGTGTCGATCACGTCGATACGCAGCTCGTCGCCGCAGCGCCGGCAGCCGAGCAGGACGCGTCCGCGCGCCGCGTGGCGCAGCGCGTTGCTGAGGAAGTTCTGCAGCACGCGCCGCAGCAGTTGCGGATCGGAGCGCACCCAGGCGCGCGTGCGCACGTAGTCGAGGCGCAGGCCGCGCTCCGCGGCGAGCGCGGCGAACTCGCCGGCCAACGGCGAGAGCAGTTCGTCGAGCGCGAACTCGCGCGCCTGCACGTGCAGGCGCCCGCCCTCGAGCCCGGCGATGTCGTGCAGGCCGCCGAGCAGCGACTCGGTCGCGGCGAGCGCGCCGAGCAGGCGCCGCGGCGTCTGCGCGTGCCCGGTGCCGGCATGCTGCGCGGCGATCGTGTGCGCGAACAGCTGGGCCGCGTGCAGCGGCTGCATCAGGTCGTGGCCGACCGCGGCGAGGAAGCGGCTCTTGGTCTGGTTGGCGCGCTCGGCATCGTGGCGCGCGCGCTCGGCGTCGAGCGTTGCGCGCTCGAGTTCGCCGGTGCGCTCGGCGACGCG
Source organism: Pseudomonadota bacterium (assembly GCA_018240505.1). Classification (GTDB taxonomy): domain Bacteria; phylum Pseudomonadota; class Gammaproteobacteria; order Xanthomonadales; family Rhodanobacteraceae; genus Rudaea. Next base: position 27,671 of record JAFEFQ010000260.1, on the reverse strand, counting down.
CTGCTCCAGTGTCTCGTTCGCGCGCGTCAGCGCGCGCTCGGCCTCGCGGAACGCGGTCACGTCGGCGAACGTCGCGACGTAGCCGCCGCCGGGCATCGGATTGCCGCGGATCTCGATCACGCGGCCGTTCGGGAAACGGCGTTCGGAAACATGCGGCGTGCCAGCGCGCATGTGATCGACGCGCTCGTGCAGGCGGCGCTCGATGTCGCCCTCGCCGATCACGCCGCGCTCGATGTTGTGGCGCATCAGCTCGGCCACCGCGCGACCCGGCGCGAGCAGGCCGGGCGGATAGTCGAACATGCGCTCGTACGGCCGGTTCCAGGCGACCACGCACAGTTGCGCGTCGACCACGCAGATGCCCTGGCTCATGTTCTCGAGCGCGGCCTCGAGCACGCGCTGGTTGAAGCGCAGGTCCTGCGAGGCTTCGCCGACGATGGCCGCGACCGTGTCGAGTTCGCCGCCGCGCGCGCGGCGCAGCGCATCGATCAGCAGGCGCGCCGACGACGCGCCGATCACCGCGGCGAGCTCGTGGGTGACGCCGGCGAGCGTGGCCTCGTCGACCACCGCGTCCTCGCCCGCGCCCGCGAAGAGCGCCTCGACGCGCTCCGCCAGCAGGAAGCGCGCGGCCAGCGCGCGCAGGCGGCGACGCTCGGGCGGCCGCTGCGCCACCTCGATCGCCTTGCGATCGCGTTCGAACCAGACCACGGCGGCGACCGCGGCGAGATTGGCGGCGAGACCCAGCGCCACCGCGCGCGTCTGCACGCTCCACTCGCCCAAGCCGAGCAGGTTCGCCGGCGCGAGCAGGTCGAAGCCGAACGGGCCGTGGCTGGTCCACGGCGCATACGGCGCGAACACGCCCGGCAGCAGCACGTACAGCCACACCGCGAGACCGGCGGCGATGCCGCAGACCACGGGACGCGCGCCGATCTGCGGCATCCAGATCGCGACCAGCGCGCCGGGAGCGAGCGCGGCCAGCGCGGCGAACGACTGCGCGCCGATGTCGGCCAGCGCGTTGTTGCCGACCAGCGCACGGCTGTACACCCAGGCCAGCAGCAGCACGCCGAGGATCGCGGCGCGACGCTGGTTGAGCACTTCGACGCGCAGGTCGCCGCGCGAGCGCATCCAGCCGCCGCGCGCGCGCAGCGGCGCGACGAAGTGGTTGGCGATCATCAGGCTCAGCGCGTAGGTCGCGACGATGACCATGCTCGTCGCCGCCGACAAGCCGCCGAGGAAGGCGAACAGCGCGAGCCCGTTGCGGCCTTCGGTCAGCGGCAGCGCGAGCATGTACAGATCGGGCTTCACTCCGGCCAGCGCGAAGCGCGCGTCGCCGAGCCGCGCCAGCGGCAGGATCGGCAGCGAGATCAGCAGGATGTAGAGCGGGAACAGCCAGCGCGACACGCGCACGTCGTTCGCATCGCGGCATTCGACGACGCCGGTGTGGAACTGGTGCGGCATCGTGAACATGGCGAGCGCGCCGAGCAGGATCAGCGCCGGGAAGCCGTCCGTGTCGGGCACGCGCGCCACATCGCCATTGGCGCTCAGGTCGGCACCGAGCGCGAGCGTGCCGAGCGCGAGCATCGCGACGAGCTTGAACACCGATTCAAAAGCCACGGCAAGCACAAGGCCGCGGTTGTGCGCGACCGCGGAAGCGCGACGCGTGCCGAACAGCATCGCGAACAGCGCCATGAGCAGGGCCACGTACAGCGCGCTGTCCTGCCATGCCGGCTGGCCTTGGTCGTGGTAGACGAGGATGCCGTAGCTCATCGCGACCGCCTTGAGCTGCAGCGCGATGTACGGAACGATGCCGAGCAGGGTGACTGCGGTGACCAGCGCCGCGAGGCCGCTGCTGCGGCCGAGGCGCGCGGCGATCAGGTCGGCGAGCGAGGAGGCGTTGTATTCCTGCGCGAGCCTGACCAGGCGCACGATGACCGCGATGCCGGCGAGATAGAGCGCGATCACGCCGACGAAGGTCGGCGGCAGCCACCAGCCCGAGCGGCTGGCCTGGGTGATCGTGCCGTAGAACGTCCACGAGGTGCAGTGCACGCCGAGCGACAGCGTGTAGACGATGGCCCAGCGCCTTTTCAGAAAATCCGGGTGACGCTCGCCGTACAGCGCGATGCCGAACAGCAGGCCGAGCCAGAACACGCCGGCGGCGATGACGGTGGCGGCATTGAGCGTCATCGCCATCCCCGCACCGCGACTACGCGACTCAGCCCGCTGGGCGACCGAGCGCGCTCAGCGCACGCACGAGCCAGCGCAACTGCACGGCGTCGCGCGTGTCGTAATTCGCACCGGAATACCCGAACCAGTCCCAGCATGCCTTCGGATTCAAAGGGGTGAAGCTCGCTCGCGTCTGAGGATACAACACGGCGACATCGTACACGTCGGCCCAGCGGTTGAAGCCGGCGTCGCGCACGAACGCCTCGCCGACGGCGTCGGCATTCTGCTGGCAGCCGTGCAGGGCGACGAGCACGCCGCAGGCATGCCCGTCGAGGCAGGACTTGGGCACGTAGACGTAGCCCAGGTCGGCGAGGAAGGCGTCCTTGCCTTCCTGGCGCAGGGCATTCTGGTCGAAGCGGCGCAATTCGCCCGCGGCGGCGCCCGGCTGGCGCGGCGGCGCGCCGTACAGGGCCGCGAACACCGCGCCCGCGGCGTCGAATCCGCACTTGCCGAGGAACGGCGGCCCGAGCTTGTCGCAGGGATTTCCCGCATCCAGCGTCGGCATGGTGTGGGTGAAGTCGTGCTCGCCGTCGTAGCTGACTTCGAGCGTCGACAGTGCGGGCTCGGAGGCCTTGAGCGCGGTATAGAAATCGGCGGCGGCGCGCGCGACCTTGTCGGCGACGACCGGGTCGCTGCGGCCGTGCAGGACATATACTTTTGCCCCCGCCAGTTTGTCCAGCGAGCCGAGTTCGCCCTTCGCCGCGCGCTCGCGCGCCGTCGCCGCGAGCGCCGCCGCATCCGGCGCGGGATCGCCCTTCATGCACGCCGACACGGCGTTTTCGATCTTGCCCTGCGCGCAGCCGTACGGGCCGCCCGAGATCATCGCCGCGTCGTGGAAGATTTCCGGATAGGCGAGCTGCGCCTGCGTCGCCATGTACGCGCCGGAGGAAAGGCCGGCGACGGCAACGCGCGCGGGGTCGACGTGCAGCGAGGGCAACGAGTGCGAATCCTTCTGCCGCGCGCAGGAAGTCGCCGCGAGCGCGGCCAGCAGAATGACACCGCAGGCCGAACGCGACGCGCGATGGCGGATTTCGTTTCTCATGGCAGTGGTACTCCGTGTGGTTGCGCGATGCGGCCGGCGTCTACTCTACCCAGTCCCGTGCGATGCGGCGCGAGGCGAAGTAGAGCAACACCGCGGCGACGAGATAGAAGCCGAGGCCGAAGAGGAAAGCATATTTGATCGAATCCGCGGCGTAGGTCGGCATGAGCGCATCCGACAGCCTGCCGAAAAAGTACGGTCCGAGGCCCAACCCGATCAGGTTGTTGACGAGCAGGAACAGCGCCGACATCGTGCTGCGCGATCCGGCCGGTGCGAGGTGCTGCACGGCGGTCAGCACGGGCCCGAGCCAGACCAGGGCGAGCGCATACGGCAGCAGCAACAGCAGGAAGGTTTCCAGCGGCGTGCGCGCGAGGATCGCCAGCGCGTACAGCGGCGCGGAGAGCAGGAACGCGACGGCCGGGATCAGTGCATAGGCGCGCTTGCCACGTGAGCCGAGCTTGTCGCCGAGCCAGCCGCCCGCGCCCATGCCGGCGATGCCGCCGAAAAAGAGCACCGCGGCGAGCAGTTGCGAGCGCGCGACGATGTCCATGTGCAGCGTGCGGGCCAGAAACGTCGGCAGCCAGTACATCAGGCCGTAGGCGACGAGCGAAGAGCAACCGCAACCGAACGCGAGCAGCCAGAACGTCGGCTTGCCGGCGGCGAGCCTCGCCACCGCGGCCAGGCCGAGTTGCCCTGCGGCCGCGGTCGCCTGGCGCGGCGGATCGCGCACGAGCAGGCGGAATGCCGGCGCGAGCAGCACGCCGAACGCGCCGATCGCGAGGAAGGCGAAGCGCCAGTCGATCGCGTTGGCGACGAGTCCGCCGAACAGCACGCCCGCGGCGCTGCCGATCGGAATGCCGAACGAGTAGATCGCCAGCGCGCGTGCCTGCGCACGCGGCGGAAAATAGTCGGCGATCAGGCTGTAGGCCGGCGCCACGCCGCCGGCCTCGCCGACGCCGACGCCCATGCGCGCGACGAACAGCACGGCGAAACCCGTCGCCATGCCGCACAACGCGGTGAACAACGACCACAGGAACAGCCCCGCGGTGATGATCCAGACGCGCGAGAAACGGTCGGCCAGCCACGCCGCCGGAATCGCGAGCACGGAATAGAACAGCGCGAAGGCGAACCCGCCGAGCAGGCCGAGATCGGTGTCGGACAGATGCAGGTCGGCCGCGATCGGTTCCTTCAGGATCGAAAGGATCTGCCGGTCGAGGAAGTTCAGCGTGTAGACGAGGATCAGCAGTGCGAGCGCGACGTGGCGCGAACGGTCGCCGCGTTCGGCGGGCTGTTTCAATGTTTCGTTTCGCATCGAAGATTCGTCGCGCCCGTTTTGCTTTTGCTCGTCATTCCCGCGTGCTCTTGGCGAGGCTTTCAACAGCCGAAGGGCTGGCCATTCAGTACCTTTGCTGTTGATTTCTTTGAAGCGCGTCCGTTCGCCTTTCCGCGCGCGTCCGGCGCGCGGGTCACTTTCTCTTGCTTGTGCAAGAGAAAGTAACCAAAGAGAACACCCCCCGGATGCCGCGCTCGCCGCTGCGCGGCGAGTGCGCGAAGGCATGCCGGGTTCCGCTGACTGCACGTCCCTGTGCAGGCAGCGGAATCGGCGCGATCCATCGCGCCGACCCTTCGGGCGTTTCCGTCATGCCCTCGCCGCGGCAAACGGGGACCCGAAAGCACGAGCAGAGCAAAGCAAAAGCTCGTTCGCCTTCGCGATTGAGTCAGAACGCGTACTTCGCACTCGCGAAGACCAGGCGCGGCGCGCCGTAGAACCCGGTCAGCACGCCGAGCGCCGCGATGTTGTAGCCATCGGTGCGGTACGACTTGTTGGTCAGGTTGCTGCCCTGCAGGGCGAACGTCCAGTGCGCATCGCGGTTCCAGATCAGGCTCGCGCCGAGCAGGCCGTAGGGGCCCTGCGCGATCGCCGGACTCAGATCCGTGGTCGGGAACACTTTCGACTGCCAGGTGTAGCCGACGCGCGCGCGCAGGTTGCCGCCGAAGCTCACCGGCGCCGAATACTCGACGTTGACGCCGGCCTGCGCGTTCGGCGCGGCGGCGAAACGCTGCTTGTCGGCGATGTTCACGCCGCTGCTGAAATACTCGTCGTACTTCGTGCGCAGCCCGGCCGCGTTGCCGATCACCGACCAGTGCTCGATCGGCCGCCAGGCGAATTCGGCTTCGACACCGTAGGCGTGCGCCTTGCCCGCGTTGGTGAAGTCGCCGAAGAAGCCCGCGGTGCCGTCCGCCTGCGTGTACGACGTGAACACCGAGAGCTGGATGTCGCGGTAGCGCGTGTAGAACACGTCGGCGTTCAGCGCGAACTTGCCGTCGGCGAAGTTCGACTTGCTGCCGAATTCGAACGTGTCGAGCACCTCGTCGTTGACCGGATGGTCCGCGACCGGCGCGGCCAGCGTGTTCGCGCGGATGTTGTAGCTGCCCGACTTGAAGCCGCGGCCGAGCGAGGCGTACAGGTTGGTCGTGTCGTCGAGCTTGTACATCAGCGAGACGCGCGGCGAGACGTTGCTCGGACTGCGCGAGCGGTCGAAGTTCGCGGTCGTCGCCACGGGCGCGCCGAAACTCGCGTCCTTGGTCGTGTAGTTGTGCACGACGGCGTGTTTGGTCTCGTCGGTATAGCGCAGGCCGGCGGACAGGTCCCAGCGCTCGCCGAGCTTCCAGGTCCAGTCGGCGTAGAGCGCGTTGCTCTTCGTGTCGACCTTGCCGCTGGTCACGCCGAACGAGAGGCCGAAGAAGTTGTTGTGGATCCAGCCCGCGGCGGTGGCGTCGAAATAGTAGTAGCCGATCACGCCGCTGCTGCTCGCGCCCTGGTAGTTGGCCTGGAATTCCTGCGAGGTCTGGCTGTCGTAATAGTAGGCTTTGACGTCGGCGATGGTCGCGGGCGTCGTGTCGAAGTCGATGTTGGTCAGCGTGTTCGACTGGCGATGCGCGGTGATCGACTTGAACGTCCACGTGTCCGACGCAAACCAGTTGACGCGCAGCGACTCGCCGACCATGTGCGTCGGATTGACGCTGGGCATGCCGCTACGCACGTCGTAGTCGCTGTCGAGCGGCGGATAGGTCGGCGCGAACTTGTTCGGCGCCAGCATGCGCGCACCGCGCGGATTGGAATTGTCGTGCACCGTGTCGGCGCTGAACTGCACGTCGAGCGGAATGTCCTTCGGGAAGAATCCCGCCGAGATGCGTCCCGCATTCGTGTTCTGGTTGCTGACCGAATCGCCGTCGTGCAGGTTGGTGCCGTAGCCGTCGTGGTGCAGCGATGCATAGGCGATGCGGCCGCGCCAGACGCCGTCGTCGCTGGCGCCGCCGAGGCCGATCTTGAGGTTCTCGCGGCCTTCGTTGCCGACGTCGATCTGCGCGTAGCCTTCGGCTTTCGTCGGCAGGTCCTTCGACACGTACTTGATCGCGCCGCCGAGCGTGTTCTTGCCGTACAGCGTGCCCTGCGGGCCGCGCAGCACCTCGATGCGCTGCACGTCGAACACGTCGAGCAGCGCGCCCTGCGGCCGCGCGATGTAGACGTCGTCGAGGTACAGGCCCACGCCCGGGTCCGAACCCCAGGTCGGGTCGGACTGGCCGATGCCGCGGATATAGGTCGTCAGCGTGCTGTTGCTGCCGCGCGCGTCGTGGATGACGAGGTTGGGCACGTTGCCGGCGAGATCGTTGAGGCTCTGCACGTTGCGCGCCTCCAGCGTCGCGGCGGAGAGCGCGGTGACCGCGATCGGCACGTCCTGCAGCGTTTCCTCGCGCCGGCGCGCGGTGACGGTGATGTTTTCCAGCGAAATCGCGTCGTCGGACTTCTTGCTGTTGTCCACCGCGCTGCTGTTGTCCACTGCGGCCGCATCGGCAGGCGCGGCCGGTTCGGCGGCTGACGCTAGCGCAGGCAACGCGAGCAACGTGGCAATGGCCAGGCTGAGGCAGTTGGCTTTCATGGTTCCCCTTTTCGTTCGGTTTTCACGTACGCCCCTCGCAACGAGGCGGCACAGCGTAGAACGGGACGCGAGGCGCGACACTTATACTTTGGGAGGAGGACATCGCCCGCGATCCGCGCACGGCCGCGTCGTTTGCGGCAAAATAGGCGGTTGTCGATTCCCTTCTCCGCGCACCGAATGAACCTGCAAGCCAATTACGAACAACTGCCGCTCAAGGAATTCGCCGAGCGCTCCTATCTCGACTATTCGATGTACGTGGTGCTCGACCGCGCGCTGCCGTTCATCGGCGACGGATTGAAGCCCGTTCAGCGGCGCATCGTCTATTCGATGAGCGAACTCGGCCTCGACGCCGCGGCCAAGCCGAAGAAGTCCGCGCGCACGGTCGGCGACGTGATCGGCAAGTTCCATCCGCACGGCGATTCCGCGTGCTACGAGGCGATGGTGCTGATGGCGCAGCCGTTCTCGTACCGCTATCCGCTGATCGACGGCCAGGGCAACTTCGGCTCACCCGACGATCCGAAGTCGTTCGCCGCGATGCGCTACACCGAATCGAAGCTGACGCCGATAGCCGACCTGCTGCTCGACGAGCTCGGCCAGGGCACGGTCGACTTCACTCCGAACTTCGACGGCACGCTGAAAGAGCCGTCGTGGCTGCCCGCGCGCGTGCCGCACGTGCTGCTCAACGGCTCGACCGGCATCGCGGTCGGCATGGCCACCGACATCCCGCCGCACAACCTGCGCGAAGTCGTCGACGCCGCGATCCTGCTGCTCGACGAGCCGGACGCGTCGATCGCCAACCTGTGCCAGAAGATCAAGGGTCCGGATTTCCCGACCACGGCCGAGATCATCACGCCGAAGGCCGACTTGAAGGCGATGTACACAAGCGGCAACGGCTCGGTGCGCGCGCGTGCGCGCTACGTAGTCGAAGACGGCAACGTCGTCGTCAACGCGCTGCCCTACCAGGTCTCGGGCGCGAAGATCATCGCCCAGATCGCCGAGCAGATGCGCGCGAAGAAACTGCCGATGCTCGAGGACCTGCGCGACGAGTCCGACCACGAGAACGCGGTGCGCCTGGTCCTGATTCCGCGCAGCAATCGCATCGATCTCGACGAGATGATGCAGCACCTGTTCGCGACGACCGACCTCGAGAAGAGCTACCGCGTCAACCTCAACATGATCGGCCTCGACGGCAAGCCGCAGGTCAAGGATCTGAAGAAGATCCTCAGCGAATGGCTGCGCTTCCGCGAGCAGACCGTGACGCGCCGCCTGCAGCATCGCCTGGACAAGGTCGAGCGCCGCCTGCATCTGCTCGAAGGCCTGCGCATCGCTTTCCTCAACCTCGACGAGGTGATCCGCATCGTGCGCACCGAGGAAGAGCCGAAGCCGAAGCTGATCGCGCGCTTCCGGCTCTCCGAGGAACAGGCCGACTACATCCTCGAAACGCGCCTGCGCCAGCTCGCGCGGTTGGAGGAAATGAAGCTCAACGCCGAGCGCGACGCGCTCGAGGAAGAGCGCGCGAAGATCGCGGTGATCCTCAAGTCGCCGGCGAAGATGAAAACGCTGATCAAGGACGAACTGCGCGCCGACGCCGAGAAATACGGCGACAAGCGTCGTTCGCCGATCGTCGAACGCGAGGCCGCGCAGGCGCTGGACGAGTCCGCGCTGGTCGCGAGCGAACCGATCACGGTGATCCTGTCGGCGAAGGGCTGGGTGCGCGCGGCCAAGGGTCACGATATCGATGCGGCCGCGCTCGGCTATCGTGAAGGCGACGGTTTCCAGCAGGCGGCAAAGGGCAAGACCGTGCAGAACGTCGCCTTCATCGACTCGAACGGCAGAAGTTATTCGACGCCGGCGCACACCCTTCCTTCCGCGCGAGGTAACGGCGAGCCGCTGACCGGCCGCTTCGCCCCCGCGGCGGGCGCGCGCTTCGATGCGGTCGCGATGGCCGACGCGGCGACGCGGCTCGTGCTCGCCTCCGACTTCGGCTACGGCTTCGTCACCAGATTCGAAGCGCTGCTCGCGAACAAGAAGGCCGGCAAGCAGATCATCAACCTCGACGACGAGGCGCATGTGCTCGCGCCCGCCTACGTCGCCGATCCCGCGCGCGACCGCATCGCCGTGGCGACGAACCTCGGCCATTTCCTCATGTTCTCGGTCGCCGAGCTGCCCGAGCTCGACAACGGCGGCAAGGGCAACAAGCTGATCGAGATCCCGAAAGCGAAACTCGGCGAGGGCGAGCGCGTCGCCGGCATCGCCGTCGTCAGCGAAGGTTCGGGTGAGGTGACCGTCTACGCGGGCCAGCGCAAACTGATCCTCAAGTGGGCCGACCTCGTCGAATACAACGGCAACCGCGCGCAGCGCGGCGGCAGCCTGCCGCGCGGCTTCCAGCGCGTGGAGCGGATCGAGACGACGGGCTGATACGCGGCCTTCCAGCCCGCCGATCCGCTCGTCCCGGCAACGTCAGGGACGGGCGCGATGCATCGTGCCCCTACTGTACAATCCCGCCATGCGCATCCTCCTGCAAACCCAGCCGCATGCCGCCGAAGCGCCGCGCTACTACCAGATCCAGCTGCAGCAGGATCTGCTCGGCGGCTGGACGCTGACGCGCGAGTGGGGCCAGCAGGGCGGGCGCGCGAGCCTGAAGCGCGAAGTGTTTCTCGAACGCGACGACGCACTCGCGGCGTTCGAGCACGCGCGCGATGCGCAGATCAAGCGCGGCTTTCGCCTGATGTTCAGCCAGGGCATCGATTCGCCGTATTCATGACTCCCCTTCTCCCGGCGGGAGAAGAAAAAACAAAAGAAACCAGCATGCAAAACCACCGCTTCCTGCGCGCGCTCGCGCGCCAACCCGTCGACGCCACGCCGGTCTGGATCATGCGCCAGGCCGGGCGCTACCTGCCCGAGTACCGCGCCACGCGCGCGCGCGCCGGCAGCTTCGTCACGCTGTGCAAGACGCCCGAACTGGCCTGCGAGGTCACCCTGCAGCCGATCGCGCGCTATCCGCTCGACGCGGCGATCCTGTTCTCCGACATCCTGACGATCCCCGACGCGATGGGCCTGGGCCTGTCGGTCGACGAAGGCGTCGGCCCGCGCCTGGCCAAACCCGTGCGCACGCTGGCCGAGATCGAAGCGCTGGGCGTGCCCGATGCGGAAACCGAGCTGCGCTACGTCATGGACGCGGTGCGCCTGATCCGCCGCGAACTCGCCGGCAAGGTGCCGCTGATCGGTTTCGCCGGCAGCCCGTGGACGCTGGCCTGCTACATGATCGAAGGCGAGGGTTCGTCCAGCTTCGCGCGGCCGAAGGCGCTCGCGCTCGAGGCGCCGGCGGTCATGCACAAGCTGCTCGACGTCGTTGCGCGTTCGGTCGCCGCCTATCTCGCCGCGCAGGCCGCCGCGAGCGCGCAGGCGCTGATGGTGTTCGATACCTGGGGTGGCCTGCTGGCGCCGGCGATGTTCCGCGAATTCTCGCTGCGCTATCTCGCGCAGATTGCGCAAACGCTGAAAAATGACGCCATCGCGAAAGACGTGCCGCTGATTCTTTTTTCGAAAGGCGCGAACGGCCATCTCGAAGCGCTTGCCGACACCGGCTGCGACGCGCTCGGCCTCGACTGGACGATCGGCCTCGGCGAGGCGCGCGCGCGCGTCGGTGGCCGCGTCGCGCTGCAGGGCAATCTCGATCCGGCCGTGCTGCATGCGAGTCCCGCGGCGATCCGCGCCGAGGCCGGCCGCGCGCTCGCCGACTTCGGCGCGCATCCCGGTCACGTGTTCAACCTCGGCCACGGCATCACGCCCGACGTCGATCCCGCGCGCCTCGGCGTGCTGATCGACGCGGTGCACGAGCTCAGCGCGCGCAAACCCGGCTAGGCCGGCATCGGTATTGCGGACGGCGTCGCCGGCTGCGCGTACTGCGCGACGCCGCTCGCGATGTAGTTGCGATCGACGCCGCGCAGGATGTTGCGCACCACGGCGATCGCCGGCGCCGACTCGAACACGGCGGAATGGATGCTGTCGCGCGTGTCGACGTAGTCGCTGACGTCGAACCCGAACACGTTGTCCCAGACGTTGCCCGGATCGGCCAACCCGCTGCGCCCGAGCCGGCGCGTACCGAAATGCTTGAGCCCTGCGGACATGCCGAGCACCTGGTCCAGGCCCGTGTACAGCGCACCGATGCGGTAGCACAGGTTCGCCATCAGGCTGCCGTCGCTGCCCGAAGGCTGGTCGCGCTGGAACAGGTCGTTGTCGACGTCGGCCGCGATCATGACGAACTGGTTGATCAGGCTGACCAGCTGCGGATCGTTGAGCTGCTTCGACGCCGCGGCGAGCGCCTCCTGCATGACGTAGTTGCCCATGCTGTGCGCGAGCACCGAGACCTTCATGCGGCAAAATTTGGCTGGATCGTCGGTGCGCGCGGCGATGCGCTGGCGCTGGGTCAGGTAGTCGCTCAGTTCGACCAGCAGCGCGGCCAGGTCGGGGGCGCTGTCGTGCGCGCTCTCGCGGTCGGGCAGATAGCCGGCGACGTTGCCCTTCGACGGCCACGAGTAGAGCACGAGCTGGCCCATGTCGCCGGCGCCTTCCATGAGCCCGTTCTTGATCAGCAGATAGTCGCCGACCGTGTCCTCCCAGTCCGAGTTGTAGCCGTGCACGAACAGGCAGAGCAGCTTCTGGTTCTCGTGCTCGGCCTCGGGCACGATCGGGCACTCGGTGCCGATCTGCTTCAGCTGCGCGATGAAAGCCTGGCGCGCGACCCGCGTCCACGCCGAGAGCGTGTGCAGCTTGCCGGGATCGGCGTCGGCCGGCGCGGTGTAGAAACCCATCGTCGCCAGGCGCGAGCCGAGCCGGTCGTCCTCGCGGTTGCGGTTGCTGATCATCAGGTACGGGCGCATGGCACTGCCTCCGAAGGCGGTGAAACAAGGCCCGAGTATGCGCCTAGGCCAGTGCCGGTTTGATGACGCAATCCACGCCCGCGCGCAGCGCGGCGCCCGTGATCGGCTTGCGCAGGAACGCATCCATGCCGGCGGCCAGGCACAGCGCCTCCTCGTTGCCGGCCGAGCGCGCGCTGATGCCGATCAGTGGCAGGCGCGACGAGTGTGCCTGCGCTTCGCGCGCGCGCAGCGTGCGCGCGAGCGCGAGGCCGTCGAGGCCGGGCAGGTCGAGATCGAGCAGGGCCAGGTCGAATGGCGTGGAGTCGATCTCGGCGAGCGCGGCGAGGCCGTGCTCGACGCGGCGCACGCGATGACCCTGCGCGTCGAGCAGGCCGGCTATCACCGCGGCGACGGTCGCGTCGTCCTCGACCAGCAGGATGTCGAGGCTGCGCGCCGCGGCGGCTTGCGTCTGCGCGACGGCGGACATCTGTGCACTTGTATCCTTTTCCGCATCCTCGCGCAGCGGCAGGACGACGCGGAACGTGCTGCCGACACCCTCCTCGCTGTCGAGCGCGATCTCGCCGCCCATGCGCGCGACCAGCTCGCGGCAGATCGCGAGGCCGAGGCCGCTGCCGCCGTGGCGCCGCTGCGCGCCCTGCGCCTGCTCGAAGCGCTGGAACAGGCGCGCACGCGTCGACTCGGCGATGCCGGGGCCGGTGTCGCGCACGCGGAATTCGGCGGCGCCGTTCGCCGCGCGCGCGAGCGCCAGGGCGACGCTGCCGCGTTCGCTGAACTTGATCGCGTTGTTGGCCAGGTTGAGGAACACCTGCTTGATCCGCACCGCGTCGCCATGCACCTGCCGCGGCGCATCGGCCGCGATCGCGCAATCGAAGGCGAGGCCCTTCCTCTCCGCGAGCGGACGCACCAGCGCGGCGACTTCGCCGGCCAGCGCATGCAGATCGAGCGGCGCATCCTCGAGTTCGAGCCGGCCGGCCTCGATGCGCGCGAGGTCGAGCGAGTCGTTGACCATGCGCAGCATCATCTGCCCCGAAGTCTGGATCGCCTCGGCATAGCCGCGCTGTTTCGCTTCGAGCGGCGTGCGCAGCAGCAGTTCGGTCATGCCGAGCACACCGGTCATCGGCGTGCGGATCTCGTGGCCCATCGTGGCGAGGAAGTCGCTCTTCGCCGCACTCGCCGCCTCGGCGAAGCGTCGCTGCTGCTCGGCGAGCGCGAGCGCATGCCGGCGCAGCAGGCGCGCGCGGTAACTGCGCAACACCCACCATGCGAGGAGCAGCGCGGCCAGCACATAGCCGGCATAGGCCCAGCGCGTCGCCCACGGCGGCGCGGACTGGTCGAAGTGCAACGGCGCAAGCTCGCTCCAAGCGCCGCCCGCATTCGCCGCACGCAGGCGCAGCGTGTGCCGGCCGGCCGGCAGTTGCGAGTACTCGCGCTCGCCGCGGTTGCCGGTATCGACCCAGCCGGCGTCGACACCGCTCATCTTCCACTGATAGCGGTTGCCCGCGGGATTGGCGTAGGACAGCGCCGCCGCGTGCAGGCGCAGGTCGCGGTCGTCCCAGGCCAGCGCGGTTGCCGCCGCGGCCGCATCGAGCGCGATGTCGCGCCCGCCGCGACGCACGGTGAGATCCTCCAGCACGAGCGGCGGCGATACCGCATCCTCGGCCACGCGCTCAGGCACGAAGCCGACGATGCCCGCGAGCGTGCCGCCGAACACGCTGCCGTCGCGGCGCCTGAGCAGCGGCATGCGCGAGAATTCCGCGTTGGCGAGGCCATCGTGTGCATCGAACTGGCGCACTGCGCGCGTGCGCGGATCGAAGCGCCACAGTCCACGCGCACTGCTGACCCAGACCGCGCCCGTAGCGTCGACCTGGATGCCGCCGACGGCGAGCGCGGGCCAGCCCGCCTTCGCGTCGATGCGCTCGATCGCCTCGAGCCTGTCGCCCTGCTCGCGATAGTGTTCGAGCGCGCCGGGCAGATGCAGCCAGAGCGTGGCGTCGGGCGCCCAGGCGAACGCCATCACGCGCGCGGCCGGCGCGCCGGGCACCGGCGCGAAATGCTGCACGGTCGTGTCGAAGCGGTCGAGGCCGGCGCCGCTGGCGACGAGCACGGCGCCATCGCGATCGAAGCCGATCTGGTCGACCTCGGCGTTGCGCAGGCCCGAATTCTGCTCGTCGAAACGTTCTATCGCATGCGTGGCCGGATCGATGCGGTGCATCGCGCCGCCGTTGCTGCTGACCCAGATCGCGCCCGAGCCGGATTCCGCCATCTGCTGCACCATGCCCGGAGCGAGCGCGTCGCGGCGCTTGCGATCGACCGGCAGGTCGCTGAACTTGCCGCTGCTTCGCTCGTAGACGCGCAGACCGCGTCCGTGGCCGATCCAGATCTGGTCGCGGCGATCGACGAGGATCGACCAGAGCGCCTTGTCCGGCGCAGGCAGGGAGCCGGCCATCCGTTCCACACGGCCGCTGGCCGGATCGAGGCGATCGATGCCGCCGCCGAGGTTCACCGTCCAGACCGCGCCGACCGCATCCTCGGCCAGGCCCTGCACGCGATTCGCCGAGAGGCTGGCCGGATTGCCCGGATCGTTGCGGTACAGGCTGAAGTTGCGCCAATTGGCCGGCAGCCGCGCGACGCCGCCCTCGAACGTGGCGAACCACAGTCCGCCCTCGTGGTCGCGCATCGCGTCAAAGGCGGTGTTGCCGGGGAAGCTGCCGGGCACGGCGGAGTTTTCGATATAGCCGTATAGGCGTCCATTCACGTCCATGCGGTTGAGGCCGTCGCGGCTGCCGATCCACAGCTCGCCGGCGTCGTCGCGGACGACGGCGTAGGCGTAAGAATCGTTGAGCTCGCGATCGACGACGACGCGCGCCGCGAAGTCCGCGCCGATGCGCAGCAGGCCATGCCGCGTGCTGGCGAGCATGCTGCCGTCGGCGTCCTCGATCAGATTGGCCACGTTGAAACGCGCGTCGGCCGAGACCGCGGCGAGGTCGACATGGCGGATCGATGCGTCCGCCGCGCGCACGTCGATGCCCGCATCCGTGCCGATCCACAGGCGCCCGCTGCGATCGAAGTAGAGCGCAAGCACGTTGTCCGAAGCCAGCCCCGGACCGCCGCCGACCTGCTTGCGCAGGTGGGCGATCGCGCCGCTCGCCGGATCGAGCCGATCGACGCCGCCGCCGTAGCCGCCGACCCAGATCGCGCCGGCCGCATCGCCCGCGATCGCCCAGACGTCGCTGGTCGACAGGCTTGCCGCATCGTTCGCGTCATGGCGGTAGTGGACGAAGCGCTCGCTGTCCGCGCGCGGATCGAGCATCGACAGGCCGTCGTCGCCGCCGCACCAGATGCGGCCGTCGCGATCGGCGTACACGGTCGGCACGTCGTTGCTCGCGAGCGAGCCCGCATCGCCGGCATCGTGCCGCCAGACGCGGAACGCCGCGCCGTCGTAGCGCGCGAGGCCGTCGCGCGTACCGATCCAGATGAAACCCCGGCGATCCTCGATGACCTTGTAGACATGGCTGGACGGCAGGCCGTCGGCCACGGTCAGCACCTGGAAGAACGGCGTCGCGAGCAACGGCGTCGCCGGCACGCCCGGCTTCGGAGTCGCATCGGCCGCACCGGCTGCGGCCGGCGGCGCCGCCGCGAGCAGCGCGGCAAACATCAGATTGGCGAGCATGCGTCCCTCCGCGCCGTCCCCGCCGCGATCATGCCAGAAACGCCGGGCGCTCCAGTAGAATCCGGCCATTCCCACACGGATCCCGCATGGCCAATTCCAGCCGTCCGCTGCGCCTGATCCTGATCGCCGTGCTCGCGCTCGTGCTCGCCGCCGCGCTGTGGGCGACGATTGCGGCGCTGCGCGGCGGCATCGCGTTGTGGCAGGAATTGCGCGACCTGCCCGCGTGGCTGCAATACGCCGCGGCCGGCCTGCTCGGCGCGGTCGTGCTCGGCTTCGCCTGGCTCGCCTGGCGCCTGTTGCGGCCGCGGCCGCGCAAGCCCGTCGTCGCCAGGGCGCCCGAGCGCGCCGACGTGCAGGCGCGCCTCGACGTGCTCGCGCAGCAACGCGCCGACACCGAGGAACTGCAGTCGGAACTCGCCGAACTCGACCGGCGCGCGCGCGGCGAGCAGCTCTACGTCGCCGTGTTCGGCGAGATCAGCGCGGGCAAGTCGAGCCTGGTGCGTGCCCTCACGAGCGGCGCGCTCGCCGACGAGGCCGCGCCGGCATCCGACGTGCTCGGCGGCACCACTCGCGCCGTCGCGCACTACCCGGCGCGGATCGGCGAAGCGCGGGCCATCTATGCCGATGTGCCGGGCACGCACGAGGTGTCCGGAAAGACACGCGAGACGATCGCGCGCGACGAGGCGCTGCGCGCGCACGTCGTGCTCTATGTCTGCGCCGGCGACCTGACCCGCGAGCAGGACGCGGAACTGCGCTGGCTGCGCGGCTTCGGCAAGCCGCTCGTGCTCGTGCTCAACAAGGCGGACCAATTGTTCGAAGCCGAGCGGCTCGCGCTCGCCGCTGCGTTGCGGCAGAAGTACGGCGATGCGACCGACGCCCAGGTCGTGGTCAGCGCCGGCGGCACGCAGACAGTCGAACGCCGTCTCGCCGACGGCCGCGTCGAGACGGCGACACGCGAGCGCGCGGCCGATGTCGGCGCGCTCGTCGAGGTGCTCGCGCGCCAGGCGCGCAGCGGCGCGGCGGCGCTCGAGCCCGCGCGCGAAGCCGCGGTGCTGAGCCGCGTCGATGCGCGCGCGGCCGAGCTCGAAGCCGGCGTGCGCGAACGCGAAGCCGAAGCCGTCGTGGCCAAGTACACCAAGCGCGCCGTGGTCGGCGCGCTCGCCGCGGTGATGCCGGGCAGCGACCTCGTCATCCAGGCCGTGCTCGCGACCGGACTGGTCCGCGAGCTGTCGAAGCTCTACGGCGTGCCCGTGCGCGACATCGACATCGACGCCTTCGTCGCCCAGGTCAAGCTGACCGTGCGCACCAGCGCCTCGCTCGTGCTCGCGATCGCGGGCAACGCGGCCAAGGCGTTTCCCGGCCTCGGCACGCTCGGCGGCGGCGTGCTGCACGCGATCGCCTACGGCCTGATCTTCGACAGCCTCGGCCGCGCCGTCGCGACGACGCTGCGCGAACGCCACGCGCTCGACCGCGACGCGGCGGCCAGCGCGCTGTCGCGGCTGCTCGCCGACACCAGCGCGGACCGGCTCAGGCGCATCGCCCGGCTCGCGTTGCAAGGCGAGAAAGAAGAACCCTAGCCTGCCGTTCCTCTGGATAAGGAATACGGACGCATCGTTCCACCGGTGACGCTTGCCGTCGCCAACCCGCTATCGCATAGTCCCCGCATGTCCACCACCCGCGCCATCGCCGCAGTCATCCTCGCCGCCCCGCTGACCGCGGCCGCGGCGGCGCACGACTACCGCTTCGACACGGTGCACACGCAGATCACCGCGAGCGCGAGCCACCTCGGTTTTTCGCAGCCGGGCGGACGCCTGCACGTGAAGAGCGGCTGGTTCCGTTTCGACGAGGACGACTGGAGCGGTGCGCAGGTCGACGTGACGATCGACACCGCCTCGATCGATTTCGGCGACGCCGCGTGGAACGACAAGCTGCGTTCGCGCGAATTCCTCGACGTGGCCCACTACCCGAGCGCGCGCTTCGTCTCGACCCGGGTCGAGAAGACCGGCGAAAAGACCGGCATCGCGCACGGCAAGCTCACCCTGCTCGGCACGACCCGGCCGCTCGACCTCGCGATCACGCTGCATCGCGTCGGCGTGCACGCCTACACCTTGAAATGGACGGCCGGTTTCAGCGCGACCGCGACGCTGAAACGCTCGGATTTCCGCATGACGAAATACCTGCCCGATGTCGGCGACGAGGTCGGCATCCGCATCGAGGCCGAAGGCCTGCGCGACAAGGATGCGCAGGCCGGCGCGGCGCCGGCCGAGCCATCCGCCAATCCCGAAAAGCCGACGGAACACTGACATGTCCCTGAAAAGCGACGCGCAACGCTGGGGCTCCCTGGCCAAGTTCTTCCACTGGACGATCGTGCTGCTGATCATCGTGCAGGGCGTGCTCGGCCTGTACATGGTCGAGTTGCCGAAGAAGCCGTCGATCATCCCGTACTACAACTTGCACAAGTCGGTCGGCATGATCGTGCTCGCGCTCGCCGTGCTGCGCCTGGCCTGGCGCGCGTTCGATCCGCGTCCCGCGGAGCCCGCGTCGACGCCGCACTGGCAGGCGCTGGGCGCGCGCGCGGGCCATGCCCTGCTCTATGGACTGCTGTTCGCCGTGCCGCTGTCGGGCTGGTGGTTCGATTCGGTCACCGCGCTGCGGCCGATGGCCTTCTTCGGCCTGTTCGAGATTCCGCATATCGCCGCGCCGAACCCCGAGCTGAAGCAACTCGCGCACGCGGCGCACGAGTGGGGATTCTGGCTGCTCGTCCTCGTCGCCTGCGGCCACGCCGCGATGGCCTTCGTCCACCAGTTCGTCAACCGCGACGGCACGCTCGCGCGCATGCTGCCCGGGCGCGGCGGCGAGCTTGCAACCGCGCCCGCCGTCGCCACTTCCCTCAAACCCGCTTCCACCCTTCCGGAGAACGACCATGCTGAAAGCCCGTCTGCTGCTGCCATCCCTGCTGCTGATCCTGCCGCTCGCGACCCAGGCGCGTGATTGGACCGTCGATGCCGCCCAGTCGACGCTGACGTTCAAGGGCACGTACTCGGGCGAAGGCTTCGCCGGCAAGTTCAAGAAGTTCGACGCCGCGATCAGCTACGACGAGGCGGATTTGTCCAAGGCGAAGTTCGACGTCAAGATCGATGTCGCCAGCGTCGACACGGCGAGCAGCGAGCGCGACGATTCGCTCAAGGGCGACGAGTTCTTCGACCCGAAGAAATTCCCGCAGGCGCATTTCGTCACCGAGTCGTTCACGAACGCGGCCGACGGCGGCATCGAGGCGAAGGGCAAGCTGACGATCCGCGACAAGACGCAAGCCGTTACGCTGAAAGTGAAATTCGCGGCGACCGGTGACAAGGCCACGCTCGACGTCGACACGGTGCTCAAACGCGCCGATTTCGGTCTCGGCGCCGGCAGCGACTGGAAAGACATCGGCGCCGATGTGCCGGTGCATGGGCATCTGGTGCTGAGCGGGAAGTAGCGGCGCGATTCATCGCGCCCGCTCTTCATGATGAAGAAAGCGGGTTCGATGAATCGAACCCCTACCACTCTCACGCATGAACACGACCGCGTGGTGGAACAAGCTGCGCTCGCGCCTGGGTGGCGAGGCGCGCGCCCGTACCACTCCATCAGCCGACGCTCATATCGCGCAAACGAGCGAAGCGCTGCGCGCCCTGCTCGAAGACCGGAGCGTGCCGGCGAGCGTGCGCAACGAGCTGACCGAGGATTTCGCCCAGGTCCAGGCGCTGCTCGACAAGCTTGACGCGGGCGACCTGCACATCGCCGTGTTCGGCCGCGTCAGTGTCGGCAAGTCGGCGCTCGGCAACGCGCTGCTCGGGCGCGAAGTCTTCGCCACCGGCGTGCTGCACGGCACGACCCGCACGCGCGACGCCGAGCGCTGGCACCAGGTCGCGGGCCAGGGCCTGCACCTGATCGACACGCCGGGCATCAACGAGCTGTCGGGCGAGGAGCGCGAGCGCCTCGCCTTCGACGTCGCCGCGATCAGCGACCTCGTCATCTTCGTCGTCGACGGCGACATGACCCAGAGCGAACTCGACGCGCTGCGCACGCTCGGCAAGACGCAGCGCCCGCTGCTGCTCGCGCTGAACAAGGCCGATCGCTACACCGCCGACGAGCGCGAGCGCCTGCTCGCGCGCCTGCGCGAACATGCGGCCGGGCTCGTGCGCGCCGAGGACGTGATCGCCTGCGCCGCGCTGCCGGCCGAGCGCATCGTCGTGCAGGTCGCCGCCGACGGCAGCGAGAGCGAGACGCGCGTCGCGCAGCCCGCCGACGTCGCCGCGCTCGACGCGCGCGTGCGCGCGATCGCGGAAGCCGAAGGCAAGACGCTGGCCGCGCTCAACGCCGGCCTGTTCGCCGGCGATCTTTCCGACCGCGTCGCCGTGCGCGTGGCCGCGGCGCGCAAGGATCTCGCCCAGCGCGTGATCCGCAACTACTGCCTGGCCAAGGGCATCGCGGTCGCGCTCAATCCGGTGCCGGTCGCCGACCTGCTCGCCGCCGCCTCGCTCGACGTCGCGCTCGTGCTGCATTTGGGAAAAGTATACGGAATGCCGCTGACGCGCAGCGAGGCCGGCACGCTGATCGCGACGATCACCGGCGCGCTCGCCGCGCTGATGGGCGCGATCTGGGGCGTGCATCTGGTCTCGAGCGCGCTCAAGGGAGTCAGCGCGGGACTGACCACGCTCGTCACCGCGGGCGCGCAGGGCGCGCTGGCCTGGTACGCGACCGAACTCGTCGGCCGCGCCGCGGAAAAATATCTCGTGCAGGGCAAGTCCTGGGGCGAAGGCGGCGCCAAGCGCGCGGTCGCCGACATCGTCGCCAGCCTCGACCGCGACTCGATCCTGCGCGAGGCGCGCGCCGCGATCCTCGCGCGGCTGCGCGGGCAGGCGGGCGAGCCGCGCTGAGGCGGCGTGGCATACTCCGCACATCATTGCCGATTCCGACGACATATCGATGCGAACTGCAGGGTGGATTTGCGCGATCCTCGTCGCGCTGACCGGTTGTGCCAGCCGCACGGACGACGATGCGCCGCTGGCCGGCATCGGCATCGCGCTGACGAACGCCGGCTTCGAGGCCGCGCCCGGCGCGGACGGCGCGATCGAGGGCTGGTCCCTGAGCCAGCATGCAGGTCCGGTTTCCTACAAGACGGGAATCGACCGCCGCGTGCACGCCAAGGGTGCGGCAAGCTTCCGCATCGAGCGCATTCGCGAGCAGGTGTACGGCGCGATCGAGCAGACCGTGCCGATCGCCGCCCAGGCCGGCCACACGATCGAACTCAGCGCGAAAATGAAAACCGAGCACGTCGGTCCGGCCGGCTGGCAGCTGACGCTGACCTTCACCGGCGGCGTGCCGAACCCGGTCCACGAGGCCACGCCGCTTAGCGGCACGCAGGATTTCCGCACGGTGACGATCCGCACCCGGGTGCCGCCCGGCGCGCAGCAGGCCCAGTTCGGCGCCGCGCTTCTCGACAGCGGCACGGCCTGGCTCGACGACGTGAACCTGCGCGTCGTCGATTGAACATGGCCCCGGATCAGCGCGCGAGGAAGCGCGCGATCGCCGCCGCGTCGAACGGCCAGTCCAGTTCCCTGCCCGTTTCCGCGTCGCGCAGCACGGGCACGCGCTCGCCGTAACGTGCGTCGAGTTGCGCATCGTCGTCGACGAACACGCTGTCGAAGTCCGGCACCCGCGCCTGCGCCAGCTCGGCGAGCGCGAGGTCGCAGAGGTGGCAGTCGTCGCGTTGATAGAGGGTCAGGCGCATGGCATGGCAATCGCGGACATTGGGCTAGAATAGCGCAGCGGGCAGATCCGCTTCTGTCCAAGGTCAGCGGCGCCGCACCGCGGCGAAGGCTGCAACGCGGACATTACCGCAACCTTTCGGAACAACCATGGCCGTCAGCGTTTTCGACCTGTTCAAGATCGGCGTCGGTCCCTCGTCCTCGCACACGGTCGGGCCGATGCGCGCGGCGGCGCGTTTCTGCACGCGCTGGCTCGAGGAGAAGGGCGACCTCGCGCGCGTCGCGCGCATCCGCGCCGAAGTGTTCGGCTCGCTCGCGCTGACCGGGCGCGGCCACGGCACCGACAAGGCCGTGCTCTGCGGCATCGAGGGCGAGTGGCCCGACAGGATCGATCCCGATTCGATTCCCGAGCGGCTCAGGCGCATCCGCGAGACGAAGAAAATCCGCGTGCTCGGCACGCACGAGATCGCGTTCGACGAGAAGACCGACCTCGTCATGAACAAGCGCCAGAAACTGCCGTTCCACACCAACGGCATGCGCTTCACCGCGTTCGCTGCCGACGGCGAAGTCATCGCGACACGCGACTACTACTCGGTCGGCGGCGGCTTCGTCGTCAACACCGACGAGGCAGCCCACGACAAGATCGTGCCCGACACGACACCGCTGCCGTATCCGTTCTCGTCCGGCGACGAACTGCTGAAACTCTGCGCCGAATCGGGCAAGACGATCGCACAGGTGATGCTCGACAACGAAAAAGTCTGGCGCAGCGAAGGCGAAGTGCGCGAAGGCCTGCTCACTATCTGGAAAGCCATGGCCGATTGCGTCGCGCGCGGCATGCGCGAGAAGGGCACGCTGCCGGGCGGCCTCAAGGTGCCGCGCCGCGCGCCGACGCTGGCGGCGGAACTGCGCAACCGTCCCGAGGCCGCGCTGCGCGATCCGCTGACGATCCTCGACTGGGTCAACCTCTACGCGCTCGCGGTCAACGAGGAGAACGCCGCGGGCGGCCGCGTCGTCACCGCGCCGACCAACGGCGCGGCCGGCATCATTCCGGCCGTGCTGCACTACTACGAGCGTTTCGCGCCGGGCGCGAGCGACGCCGGCATCGTCGACTTCCTGCTGACCGCCGGCGCGATCGGCATCCTCTACAAGGAGAACGCCTCGATCTCGGGCGCCGAGGTCGGCTGCCAGGGCGAAGTCGGCGTCGCGTGTTCGATGGCCGCGGGCGGCCTTACCGCCGCGCTCGGCGGCAGCATCTACCAGGTCGAGAACGCGGCCGAGATCGGCATGGAACACAACCTCGGCCTGACCTGCGATCCGATCGGCGGCCTCGTGCAGATTCCGTGCATCGAGCGCAACGCGATGGGTTCGGTCAAGGCGATCAACGCGCAGCGCATGGCGATGCGCGGCGACGGCAAGCACAAGGTCAGCCTCGACAAGGTCATCAAGACCATGCGCGACACCGGGCGCGACATGCAGGACAAGTACAAGGAAACGTCGCGCGGCGGGCTGGCGGTCAATGTGATCGAGTGCTGAGCTTGCTACTGGCATAGCTGTAGCCACAAGGCTACACTAATATCGTGAGGATCGACAGCACCGAAACCTACACGAATTGGCTCGATCGCCTGCGTGACCTCCGTGCCCGTGCGCGGATTCAGGCGCGAGTCGAACGGCTGGCGGCCGGCAATCCCGGCGACGTGAAGCCGGTAGGTGAAGGCGTTTCGGAATTGCGGATCGATTACGGCCCCGGCTATCGGGTGTACTACACCGAGCGCGGCAACGTGCTGATCGTCCTTCTGTGCGGCGGCGACAAGCGTACCCAAGCTGCCGATATCAAGACCGCGAAGAAACTCGCTGCAGGATTGTGATCATGAGCAAAAGCAAGAGCAAAACGCCGAAAACCAGAACGCGTCCCTATGATGTCGCCGAACACCTACGCACGACCGAAGAAATGGCGCTGTATCTGGATGCCTGCATCGAGGAAAGCGATGGCGACGCCGCGTTCATCGCCAAGGCACTCGGCGACATCGCCCGCGCCCAGGGCATGAGCAAAGTCGCACGCGATGCCGGCGTGTCTCGTGAAAGCCTGTACAAGGCGCTTTCCGGTGAACGCAGCCCGGACTTCGCCACCATCCTGCGCGTCACGCGTGCGCTTGGCGTAAAACTTCACGCCGCTGCAGCGTAAACTTCGACGCAGCGCATGGCCATCTCCGCAAAACTTACTAAAAGCCACAGGCTCACGATTCCCAAGGACATCCGAGTTGCGTTGGGCTGGCGCCCCGGCCAGAGATTGGTCTTTGCCCTGAAATCCGGAAGTGTGATGTTGACACCTATGCCGGCCCACGAAGAACTTCGCGGGCGTACACGCATTGCATCGTCGGGCAAGCGCAACGTCAGCTAAGGCTTATTTCTTCTGTTGCTCCAACGTGAGCGATTCGATCAATGCGCGTACGGCTTCGCGCTGCTTCGCTGGCAACAACAGAAAATCCTCGAATAGCGCCTGATCGCGGGGACTCACCCGCTCCGGCCACATGAAGCGCTGGTCGTTCACCTGCAAGTGGCCTTTGCCGCCGAAACGCAGGGTCTGCGGATCGACCCGAAACAACTGCGCGAGCACAACAAGCTTGTCCTGCTCCGGGAAACTCTTGCCACTGAGCCAGCGTGATGCCGTCTGGAAACTGACCGAAGCACCCCGATAGCGCGAATTGAACTTCGCATGCAACGCCGAAGGTCGCGCTTCGTAGCCCATCGCACGCATCGCCGCCGCAAGGCGTTTGGAGAATTCAGCCCGCTCGTCACTCATGCGCGGTCACGTTACGCGCCGCGCATCCCTTTCGCGCACTTCTCGAGTTCACTATTATTCACTTTTTACGTGAATTTTCGGGAGAACCGTGAGCGCGCTACAGGACGTTTTCGGCGGCAGTCATTTGGCGGAGTTTGTTGACTGGGCGAAAGTCCATATCCGCGGCGACGAACGGGGTGAAGCGCAGATTTTTCTCGATCACTTTTTCGAAGCGCTGGGTCACAAGGGCGGATGCAAAGCCGCAGGTGGTCAACTCGAAGAACGTGTGTCTCGTGGCAAAGGCACGCATGTCGGCTTCGCTGACTACGTCTGGAAACCCGTTGTACTGATCGAGATGAAGCGCCGCGGCGCCGACCTTTCGCGGCACTATCGACAGGCATTCGACTATTGGGTGCGGCTCGTTCCGGATCGTCCGCGCTACGTAATCCTGTGCAACTTCGATGAGTTTTGGATATACGATTTCGAAACGCAGATGGACGCGCCGGTTGATCGCGTCGAACTGTCCGAATTGCCGAAGCGTTACGGCCCGCTCGCCTTCCTTCTGCCAGAGCCGGTCACGCCGGTATTTGCGAACGACCATGAAGCGGTAACTCGCGAGGCAGCTGACCTGCTGGCCGAGTGCTTTCGCTCTATCGCGCTACGCACGCGGGACCGAGAACTCTCGCAGCGGTTCATCCTGCAAATGTTGGTGGCGCTGTTCGCCGAAGATATCGACCTGCTCGAACGCGATATCGTCACGCGCCTGCTCGACGAATGCGAGCGCCCCGCCGACAGCTACGACTTGATCGGCAATTTGTTCGTCGAGATGAATACGCCGGGCCGTACGCCGGGCGGTCGCTATCGCGGCGTCAACTATTTCAATGGCGGCCTGTTTCGCCAACCGGCACGGATCGAATTGTCGGGCGACGAACTAGACCTACTGCGCAACTCTGCTCGCAAAGATTGGTCGAAGGTGCGCCCGGAAATATTCGGCACGTTGTTCGAGCATTCGCTCGATGCCGGTGAACGTCATGCCTACGGCGCACACTTCACCAATGCCGTGGACATCATGAAGATCGTCACGCCGACGATCGTCGAACCGTGGACGGCGCGTATCGATGCCGCGGATACGCAAGCGAAACTACATGCGATCCTGGAGCGGTTACAACGGTTTACCGTGCTAGACCCAGCGTGCGGTTCCGGCAACTTTCTATATCTGGCCTACCGCGAAGTTAAACGGTTGGAAGCACGTATTCTCGAACGCATCGCCGAGTTGTCGGATCGGGACCGCTCGCAGCAAACGCGCTTCGGCTTCGTCACCGCACGCAATTTCTTTGGACTTGACATCAACCCCTTCGCAATCGAGTTGGCGAAGGTCACCATGTCGATCGCGCGCAAGCTCGCGATTGACGAGTTGCACGTGAGCGAAGAACCGCTGCCGCTAGACAATCTCGACACGAATTTCCGCGCTGGCGACGCCTTGTTAACGGAAGCTGGCGAGCGTACGCCTTGGCCGCAAGCCGACGTCATCATCGGTAACCCGCCCTTTCTCGGCGCCAAGCGCCTGAAACCCGAGCGTGGCGTGGACTACATCAATCGCCTGCGCGCCATGTATCCCGAAGTGCCTGGTATGGCAGATTATTGTGTGTACTGGCTGCGCCGCGCCGAGGATGCATTGCCCGCATGCACACCGGAGGATCCGTGTGCGGGGCGTGCAGGGCTTGTCGGTACGCAGAACATCCGCAACAACCAGTCACGCGTCGGCGGACTCGACTACATCCTGCAAGCTGGTGCCGTAGTCGAAGCAGTCGACAACCAGCCGTGGTCGGGCGAGGCAAACGTGCACGTTTCGATCGTGAACTGGGCGAAAACGCAGGATGCGAGGTTGCTGCCGCGAGAACGAAGACTGTGGATAAAGGCCGCTACGAGCACGGCGCGCACGAATCACCGCCGCGGACGCATTCCCGCACACAAGTTGGTCGAACTCGATTGCCGCAAAGTGCCGTTCATCAATTCCGCGCTGTCGGACGCTACCGACGTGAGCGCCGCGCGCGTGCTCGAATGCAACACGAAACCGCAGCGTGTCTTTCAGGGCATCACGCCTGGGCACGCGGGATTCGTACTGACGCCCGAGGAACGAGAACACCTGTTGCGTCGCGACCCGGCGTCGGCCGAGGTGATCCATCCATATCTGATTGGACGCGAGCTCGTTACCGGCAATGGCACACCGGAGCGCTATGTCATCGACTTCGGCAAGCGTACTCTGCTCGAATGTCAGGCGTTCCCTGGCGCGTTCGCGCATGTCGAATTGACCGTGTTGCCGGAACGTCAGAGAAAGTATGAGGAGGGCAAAGACAAAGACGGCAAGCCGCGATCGCACCATAAACAATTTCTCGAATACTGGTGGCGATTGTCGTGGGGTCGCGCCGACATGCTCGATGCCTTCTCGGCACTGCGTGGACGTTTCGTCGCCTGCTCGCGCGTGACCAAACGGCCGATCTTCGTGTTCGTCGATACCGCGATCCGCCCCGCCGACGCCTTGCAAACGTTCGCGTTAGACGACGACTACAGCTTCGGCATCCTGCAATCGTCGACCCACTGGCAATGGTTCATTGCCAAATGTGCGAAGCTCAATGAGCGCCCGACATACAACCCAAGCTCTGTATTCGACACCTTTCCGTGGCCGCAGGCGCCCGAGCCGGCACGAGTGCGCGCGGTGGCCGAAGCGGGACGACATATCCGTCGTCTGCGCGAACGCGCGCTGGAAAATGTGCGAGGCGGCGGCCTGCGAGAAGTATATCGTGTGCTCGAAGCGCCAGGCAAAGATCCGCTGAAGCAAGCGCACGCCACGCTGGACGAAGCCGTGCGCGATGCCTATGGCTTCGGCAAGAGAGACGATCCGCTCGCTGCTCTGCTCGCGCTTAATCGGAGCATATTCGCGCGGCTCGGGGCGATGCAATCGGCAACTCCGCCCGGCATTCCAGCTGGTTATCCAAAGGTAGATGATCTGGTATCGCGGGACAGGATTACTCTACGACCTTGATCGCGGCAGATGCTGATGAACGGCCATTTTCTGACAAACTTGCTCCTCGCCTGACGACTCGTAGCGAGTTCAATCGAATGTTGAAGCATGTGTGTCGGGAGCTTGTCACAATCCTGCTGACTGCTTCGTTTCGAGCGCATGTCCAAGCTATCGCATGATGGGCGTCAGTTGCGAAGACGCGTGATTGCCGAAGCGAAAGCCGCCTTCATCCGGTCGCATCGATTGAGTGGCATCATGTACCGGGAACAGGACGAAGACCCGACGGGCGAGTTGCCCGATGTGCTGATCAACGGGCCGCATGAGGCGCCCGCAAAACCCTGAATTCAATCCTCCGGCGGAGTGGGACGTG
>JAFEFQ010000025.1 GCA_018240505.1 Pseudomonadota bacterium | reverse complement strand
GACGAAGGCGTCGTCGGCGTACATCGACTCGGCGGCGAACATCAGCGCGGTGCGGCCGCTGTGGTCGGCCGTCTCGAGTGCGGGCGCGTTCGCGCCGAGCACGTCGAGCGTATCGGCGGCGCCGGCGAGCGCGGCTTCCATGAGCGCGGTGACGCCGAGCGCGTCGGCCGCGTCGATCGCGGCGCCCGACTTGAGCAGCAGCGCGGCGATGTCGGCGTTGTCGTGCTGCGCGGCGATCGCGAGCGGCGCGCGTCCATGGTTGTCCGCGGAGTCGACGCGCGCGCCGCGCTTGAGCAGCAGCTTGACCACCTCGGTGTTGTCGTCGGGCGAGGCCGCGGCGGCGATCAGCGCGGGCACGGCGCCGGCGACGTGGACATCGGCGCGGCGCTCGAGCAGGAAGCGCACGAGGTCGCCGCGGCCGAGCGCGCAGGCGATCGCGAGCGGCGTGTAGCCCTCGCGGTTGACCACGTCGATCGGCGCGGACGCGTCGCACAGCAGCGCGGCGACGGTCGGCTCGGCCGCGCGCACGGCGAAATGCAGCGGCGTGTTGCCTTCGGCGTCGGTGCAGTGCGGATCGGCGCCGTTGGTGAGCAGGGTGACGACGACGTCGGGCCGGCCCTGGTAGCTGTCGCGCGTCGCCGCGATCAGCGGCGTCAGTCCGGCGTGCGCGCGGTTGATGTCGG
The DNA here is from genome assembly GCA_018240505.1 of Pseudomonadota bacterium. GTDB lineage: Bacteria > Pseudomonadota > Gammaproteobacteria > Xanthomonadales > Rhodanobacteraceae > Rudaea. The sequence continues at coordinate 15,057 of JAFEFQ010000025.1, read as the reverse complement.
CGCCCTTCGCGATCAGCGCGCGCAGCAGGGCCAGGTCCTGGGCGACGCAGGCGAGCACGACGACCGAGCGCTGGTCGCGGTCGCCCGCGTCGGGCACGAGATTCGGGTCCGCGCCCTGGGCCAGCGCGGCCAGCGCCTCCGCGCCGGCGCAGCCGCGCGCATGGCGCAACAGGCGCGCGTCGAGTTCGGCCTGGTCGATCGGTGCCGGTGCGGGGACCGGCACGGGCCTGGCGACGGATACCGGTGCTGCAACCGAAACGGACGACGCGGTCGCGGTCACGGCATCCGGCGACGGCGGCGTGCGTTGCGGCTCTGCATCGCGACGAGGCGATGGGCGCAGCAGGTCGCGCTGATCGAGTATCGCGGCGAGACTCGCGCGCACGATGCCCCAGTGGGCAAGCGGCGCCAGCAGCAGCGCGTAGACGGCCAGTGCGATCAGGCGCGGCGTCTCGGGCAGATCGACGCCGATCTGCGCGATCGCGAACGCGCCGAGGGTCAGCGCGAACAGGGCGAGCGACACGACCAGGCCGTGGGGGAAATACAGGTCTTCGCGCGCGGTGATTCGATGTGCCAGCTCGACGCTGTTGCCGATCGTTTCGGCGAGCCCCGGCGGGCGCCGCCGCGCGCGCAACTCGTCGAGCAGCGCGGCCAGGCCGAACGCGGGCCAGCCGCGCCACGGCGCGAGCAGCAGCACGAACACCGCCGCCGACAGCAGCAGCGCCGCCGCGAACGAGGCTTCGGCGAGGATCAGGCGCGAAGGAAAGAACGCGACCAGCGCGAACACCGCCGCATAGGCCGCGAGCAGCGCGGTATACGCCGCGCCGCCGACGAGCAGAGGTTCGAGGTCGACCGGCCGGCGCCGCAGATGCGCCGCGCGCGCGGTCGCGATCATCGTCAGGCCATTGCCGACGAGCAGGGCGATCAGGATCGCGGGATGGCGAACGAAGGCGGCGAGCGAAAAGACGGCGAGTGCCGGCACGAACCAGGCGAGATCGATCAGCAGGTTTTGCGGGCGCCCGGGCCTGGGGTTCGACATTACCGTTGCGGTCTGCAGTGGGGAATCCGGCGCGAGTATACCGAGAAACCGTACGCATTCCGTTAGTCGCGCGTAACGAAAAATCGGCGCGACTTCATGCATGGATCGTTGCAGAATACCCGTTCGACTCGCGCCGGCCCCGGCGCGCCGCCCTCCCGCCAGGAGTTGCCATGATCCGCCTCGCATCCACCCTGATCGTCGCTGTCGCGCTGCTTGCCGCCATACCGGCGGCGGCGCAGCAGGCCACGACGGGCAAGTTCGACGCGCCCGCGCCGACGCCGCCGTTCACCGACTTCCGTTACGAATCGCCCGGCGCCACGCGCAAGATCACGCCGGCCGACCTGCCCGCGCCGTACGCGACGCGCAGCGTCGGCAACGGCCCGCGCATGGTGCCGCGGCCGGCCGATGCGTGGCCGAAGGCGCCGCCCGGGTTCAAGGTCGAGCTGTTCGCGCAGGATTTGAAGAATCCGCGCCAGATCCGCCGCGCGCCGAACGGCGACATCTTCGTCGCGGAAACGGGCGCGGGCCGCATCCGCGTGCTGCGCGGCATCGGCGCCGACGGCAAGCCGCAGCAGACCGAGGTCTTCGCGAGCGGACTGAACGAACCGTTCGGCCTCGCGTTTTATCCGCCCGGCGCCGAGCCGCAATGGCTCTACGTCGGCAACACCGACGCGGTCGTGCGCCTGCCGTATCGCAACGGCGAGCTCAAGGCGAGCGCCAAACCCGAGAAGCTCGCCGACCTGCCGAGCGGCGGGCATTCAACGCGCGACGTCGTGTTCTCGGCCGACGGCAAGCGCCTGTTCGTCGCGGTCGGCTCGCGCTCGAACGTCGACGATCCCGACACGACGCCCGCGGAAAAATTCCGCGCGAATATACTTGTATACAATCCCGACGGCAGTGGGCGCAAGGTGTTTGCTTCCGGTATCCGCAACCCGGTTGGCCTGGCAGTCGATCCCAAGTCGGGCGAGCTGTGGACCAGCGTCAACGAGCGCGACCTGCTCGGCGACAACCTCGTGCCCGACTACATCACCCGCGTGCAGGAGGGCGGTTTCTACGGCTGGCCGTGGTGGTACATCGGCGCGAACCAGGACCCGCGCCACGCCGGCAAGCATCCCGAGCTTGCGAACAAGGTCATCGTGCCCGACGTGCTGATCCAGCCGCACAGCGCCTCGCTCGGCCTGACGTTCTACGACGGCAAGCAGTTCCCGGCCGAATACGCCGGCGACATCTTCGCCGCCGAACACGGCTCGTGGAACAAGGCGGCGCGCGCCGGCTACGAAGTGATCCGCGTGCCGCGCCACGGCACGCCGCGCGCGAGCGGCGAATACCAGGATTTCCTCACCGGCTTCGTCCTCGACGACGGCACCGTCTGGGGCCGTCCGGTCGGCGTCGCCGTCGCGAGCGACGGATCGCTGCTCGTCAGCGACGACGGCTCGGGTTCGATCTGGCGCGTGAGTTACGCCAGGCCGTGAGGTGAACGCCGGCCTCGCACGCCCGCTGCCTTCGTGATTTAATTCGCAGCCCCTGTTGCCTCGGCTTGCTCCCGCCGACGCGGCAGGGAAGCCATCGCCGCGCGGCGCGCGGTCGCGCCTCTGGATCGAAGCCGGGCCTGTAGCACAACGGTTAGTGCAGGAGACTCATAATCTCTTGGTTCCAGGTTCGAATCCTGGCGGGCCCACCATCCAGTCGCACTTGCCGAACACTCGTTGCGGAAATCATGACTTGGCTGCTTTGTCCAAAGCACATTGCGGCGCTGCCTCTGGTTGACACGCGCACTCGGTGAAGCGCAGGGCTCCTCGGGTTCGACGCGCCCGTGCAGCGATCGAACGGACCTCGGCTAGGGCATCTTCCGATCGTAGTAGGTCGAGTCATCGACGATGTGACCGTCCTTGACCGTGTAGACCGAGATGATCCGCACGTTGATCGGCTTGTCTTGCGCCCCCTGCAAATGTCCCGTCAGGACGAATCGGGCGTAGACGCGGTTCGATGAGTTCTCGAGCGTTTCGAGCTTGTCCTCGGCGTCGGGAACGGCGTCGAACAACCGGCGATAGGTGTCGGCGATCGGCTTGTTGCCCGCGAGGTCAGGGTAGTCCGGACTGTGCAGGGTCGCGTCACGCGCATAGATTTTTTCGATGGCGTCGGCGTCGTGCTTGTTGAACGCCGCAAATTTCAGCCGAACCAGATCCATCGACTGGATGTCGCCGCACGCGCCCGCCGGTGTCGCCGTATTGGCGATGCCGGAAGCCAGGCAGAAAAGGAAAATCCTTGCCGCTGTTTTCATTGCGCAACTCTCCGTGCAAACCGCAAGAAATGGCGACGGCTCGAATTCGCTCCGGAGTAGGATGAAGCCGGGTTCGACGAATGGCCGCAGCGCCAACGTCGGCATTACACCGCGGGATGCGCGCCGATGATTGGAAAAACCCGACACCTCGAGACAAGACGGTCAGCCCGGCATGCTCCGGCGCCGCGCGCGGAATTCGGGCAGGGCTGCGGGATTCTTCGCCATTCGCCGCCACCGGGCAGCTATCATCACCGGCGCTTCGCGCCGCCGGCCGGGCTTGCCGGCTGGGTGGAACATTTCTGGCTGGAAGACTGGCAGTTCGAACCGGGCGTGCCGCAGACGCGGGAGGTGCTGCCGCATCCGAATGTCCATCTGGTTTTCGCTCCAGGCCGCTCGCGCATCTACGGCGTGCAGCTGGGTCGCTTCGTCCGCCAGCTCAAAGACCAGGACTGCATCTTCGGCATCAAGCTTCACCCCGGGGCGTTCCATCCGTTTTTGCGCCGGCCCGTATCCGCGATCGCCAACACGTCCATTCCGGTCGCCGAAGTTTTCCGCGATGCCGCCGACGCCGAGAAGGAAATACTGGCTTGTTCTCAGGACGCGGGCAGGGTGCGCGCGGCGACGGACTTTCTGCTGGCGCATCTTCCATCGAGGGACCCTCGCGTGGACGACGCACGCCGCGCCGTCGGGCAGATTGCGAGTGACCGCGGCGTGACGCGCGTCGAGCATGTCGTCGCCCGCTGCGGCATCGGCGAGAGGACGCTGCAAAGGCTGTTCGATCGATACGTCGGTGCCAGCCCGCGCTGGGTGATCAAGCGCTATCGAATATATGAAGCGCTCGCAGGCGCCGCGGCGGGAACACGCGCGGAATGGGCGGATCTGGCGCAGAGCCTGGGCTACTTCGACCAGGCGCATTTCATCAACGACTTCAGGAAGCTGGTCGGTTGTTCGCCGGCCGAATATGCCGAGCCGCCGGCCTGACGCGCCCGGTGAACCGCGCTCGCGTCAGTTTGCGATCACGGCAAGCGACGGCCTGCGCGGGACGCGATGAAGGCGGGTGCGGGAAAAACGGTACGTTCCCTGTACCGTTTCCCGATGAACGCAATCAGACGGTGATCGTGCTGCCGTCGAACTTGCGGAAATGAAAGCCCTCGAAGGCGTCGGCATAGAGCATCCTGAGCTCGGCGAGGAGGTTCACGGCGATGCGTTCGCCGAGCAGCAGGCCTTGCATCGAGTCGTTGCGATAGTGGATGCCGTTCTGGATGCGGTTCATGCCGATGTTGGCGGCGAGCTTGTTCAATTCGCCCTCGATCGTCAGGGTGGCGCCGGAATACGGCAGCAGCGCGCTGCCGTCGGCGTTGGCGACGACCGGATTGGCGATGACCGTATCGCCGTTGTAGAAGGCCTTGAGGATCGTGACCGTCGAACCCGCCACCACGCTGTGCGCGGAAGGATAGGAGGGATGCGCCGGGCAGCCGCCACGCCAGGCCTGCGACAACAGGTAGGTGCCCTGCTTGCTGAACGTCTTCTGCAACGCCGCCGAGTTGAGCAGGTCGCTGGATACCGGGTACGTGGCGAATTTGCGCATGACGTTGTGCACGCGCCCGGCATAGGCTTCCGGGCGCAGGCGGCGATGCACCTGCCACTTCTGCCAGAAGATCGGCTGCAGCGCCGCGTTGCACTGGGCGATCAGTTGCGGCACGAGGCCGGCACCGTACTGGTTCGCCGCGTTGTCGTTCGGCGCGAGCACCGGCAGGAACGGATTGCGCGGCACGCCCAGGCGCAGCAGATTGAGAAACGCCTGGTGCTCGTGCACGAACGGCGAACCGAACGGCACGTCGAGCTGCAGCACCCGGGTCAGGTCGCGAGCCGTGGCGATGTAACGCGCGGTCGTGCCCGCCGGCGTCGGCCCGCCTGCGCCGCGCTGGAAGGAAAGCCACTCGTCGTAGGTCGCACCGAAATCGACGCCGGCCACCGGCGGCTTGACGACCTGCTCGGACGAATACGGTCCGTTGGCGAGCGGCATCCAGAAGAACTGCGACAACCAGGGCCCGTCGAGCGCGCCCGGAAAGGCGATGCGGAACAGGTTGTCGGGATTCGGGTTCGCCGGTCCCAGGTAGCCGGGCTGCCTGGCAAGGTCCGCCGCGGCGTCGCCAAGCATGGTGTTTCCGCCGTACTCGATGAATGGCACGTCGCGCGTCAGCGCACCCCAATAGGCTTCGGCCATGTCCGCACCGATTTCGGCGCTGGAGAAGGCGGCGGGCGGCGGGACCGTCAGGCCCTGCGCATCCGGCCCGAACAGGCTGAAATTGAATCCGGCGCGCACATTGATCAGCTTCGCGCCCGGCGTGCCCATCGGCACGGCCGCGAGATCGATGCTCTTGCCGCTGCGCGTCGCCTTGAGCAAGGCTTTGTAAGCGGCGGGATCGACTTCGCCGAGCACATCATTGTGCGGCAGCCCCTTGCTGTAGCACGCCGCATAGTTGGCGATGGCGGCTTCGTCGCCGTTCGTCGTCTGCTCGAACTCGAAAGCGGTTTTCTGCGCGCGCGCGGCGGCAAGCCGGCATTGATAGGCCTGCGCGCGCCGTCCCGCGTCCAGATTGGAAACCGCAGCGATCGTGTCGTCCGCGGCGTCGGCGCCCAGCGAGACGCCGGCGAGGCCGAGACCGGCGATGCCGCTGCCGGCCAGTTGCAGGAAGCGGCGCTTGCTCGCGTCGCCCGGTTCGTGGTCACGAATTTCGTTTGCCAGGTTCATGTTCGCTACTCCCGTTTGAACGAATGAATGAGCCATCAGTGCGCCAGCGCGAGCACGGCCGTTCGCACGTCCCCCTCGCGGACGAAAGTGACAGAGGGCGTACCGCGCAGACACTCGCGCCGGGCGATGTGCGCCAGATGCTCGCGCTGCGCATAGGCGTAGGCCGCGTTGTTGCTGCCGAGCAGATCGGCGACGGCGCGCTGGCTCGGCAAGCGCCGGTCCGCGCAGACGACGACGACTCTGGAGAGCGTGGCGTCGACCGTGGGCAGTGTCGGATCCGCCGCCGTCGCGCGAAGCGGTACGACGGAGAGCAACAGTGTCGCTGCCGCGATGGCGATCGAGAGTGAAATGCGACGTTGCATGTTCATGGCTGGCTCCTCGGTTGGCGTGAATGCCGGCGCGGTTTCGCCGGTGGACGCAGCCTGCGCCGGATCGAATGGAGGAGCTTGATGTTGCGGTGGGGAAGCGGTGCGGACGGATGAGGGAAACGTGTGGCGCCGGTTGGGGAAAGTTCGGGCGCCACGGGAAACGGCCGTCGCAGCGCGAAAAGAAAACGTAACAAAATGATTTTCCGAGGAAAAATCTTTCCCGCAGCGAACGCTCCCGCTTCGTGCCGGTGCGCGCACTGCGAAATTGGCAGCCGTGCGGCTGCGCGCGCTATCATGCCGACGGGGTTGCGTGCGTCTTCTGCTGACTGTCCCGGGGTCGAGTCACGTGGATAGCGAGGGGAAATTTCGGTACATCGCCTTCGATGCGGTGGAGATCGATCTGGTCAGCCGGCGCGTGACCGTCGCCGGCGTCGAGACCGCGCTCGAACCGAAGGCCTTCGATGTGCTCGCCCTGCTCGCGCGGACGCCGGACAAGGCGTTTACCCGCGACGAGATACTCGATGCGGTCTGGGGCCATCGCCACATCACGCCGAGCGTGCTCAACCGCGTGATCCTGTTGATCCGCCACGCTTTGGGTGACAGTGCGCGCGGCCTGCACACCCTGCGCGGCATCGGTTACCGCTTCGGTGGCGAGGTGCGGTTTTTCGCGCAGCACGAGAAGACCGGCGCGATCGTGCACGTTGCCGGCGATGCGCTCTCGGCTGATGCGCCTGCGCAGAACACTGCGGAGCCGCCTGGCGTTCCCGCCTCGCCGGCACAGGCCGCCGCGTCGACGGCGCCGGTCGAATCACGGTCGCGGCGCGCCGGCGACCGCGCGACTCCACGCAGGTCTGCGCATGCGGCGCTCGTGCTGCTGCCATTGCTCGCGGTGCTCGTCTTCGCCGGCTGGAAACTGTGGTCGCGAACGCAACCGGGGGTGGTGGCGGACACCGCGCCGATGTCCGTGAAGGGGCAGAGCATCGCCGTGCTGCCGCTGGTCAACGCGGGTGGCGAGGCGGATCAGCAGTTCTTCTCGGACGCGATTTCCGAAAACCTGATCACCACGCTGTCGCAGTTCGAAGGATTGAAGGTGATCGGTCGCGGTTCGTCGTTCCGCTTCCGCGACGGCAAGGAAGACAGCAAAACCATCGGTGCGAAGCTCGGCGTCACCCACCTCGTCGAGGGCAGCGTGCAACGCGCCGACGACAACGTGCGCATCGGCATTCAACTGGTCCGCACCATCGACGGCAGCACCGTGTGGACGCAACGTTTCGACAGGCCGTACCACGACCTGTTCGCGCTGCAGGACGAAATCGCGCTGGCCGTCGCCGGCGCTTTGCAGGTCAGGCTGCTGCACGCCATGCCGGGCGCGGTCGAGACCGGACGCCCGGCCAGCGGCAATCTCGAGGCCTACAACGCCTACCTGCGTGGCACCTACTACATGACTGGTGGCAAGGAAGTGGCCAAGGCCATCGAGCGATTCGCGGAGGCGACGCGAATCGATCCGGACTACGCTCAGGCCTGGTCGTGGCTGGGCTTCATGCGCACCCAGTACGCACGCGGCGATCGGGACGCCGACGCCGCACGTGCGAGCTATGCGCAGGCGCGCAACGAGATCGACACCGCGCTGCGGCTGGAACCGAATTTTGGCCAGGCGCATGCCATCCGCGCGAATTTGCTCGGCTCGGCAGATCACGACTGGAACGGCGCGCTTGCGGAGTTCCGCATCGCCTTGTCGCTCGCGCCTGACAACGATCCTTCGCACGGCGCGGTGAGTCGCCTGTTGGCCACGCTGGGCAGGGTGAACGAGGCCATCATCGAGCGCCGCAAATACATCGAAGGCGACCCGCTCGCCGGCTTTGCCCACATCTACCTGGCTCAGTTGCTGGCCAGCCTGGGCCGATTGGAGGAAGCCGAGACGAGCCTGCGCGATGCGACGAAGCTGGATCCGGATCCGGGCGCTCGCGACTGGCTGGCCAGCGAACGCTCGTACCTGGCCGTCCTGCGCGGCGACGCGGTAATAGCGCGGACCGAAGCGGAGTCGATGGCTCCGGGCCGCTGGCGGGAGCGTACGCTGACGCTGGCGCTGCAGATCGGCAACGACCGCGCGGCCGCCGACGCAGCGTTGCAACACCTGACCGATACCGACGGCCAGGCCAAGAACGACGCCTACGCCACCGCCCGCGTCCACGCGTTGCGCGGCGACGCGGACAAGACCTTCGAATGGCTGCAACGTGACCGGGAGCGCGGCGATTCGGGCGTGCACCACGCGCTGTTCGATCCCTTGTTGCTGCGCTTCCGCGACGATCCGCGCTTCGCCGAATACTGCAGGAAAGCCAACCTGCCGCCGCCGTCCGCCAGCGAGGCGCTCGGCATCGACCGTATCCGCGCCGCGAACATCGCGAAGCGCTGAAGGCCGGGTCGTTGGCGCGTCCCTTGCGCACGGCTCTTCGCATCGATCTGCGGCGACATGGGCGCAGCCGCCGAAATGCGGATGCAGGGGGCGCTCGCGTCGCGGTTCGACGAATCGCGGCGATATCCGCACAGCGTGCGGCTGCCACGCTCGTCTGCCTGGCGGACTGGCTTGCGCAAAACGCAACGCGTTTCGGCACCGGATCGCGCAAGTTCCGCAACCCGACAAGATGACGGCGCGCTAGAGTCGGCAGGAACTGTTGCGTTGCACTGGAACGTTCCGCATGATCACCGAGGATTTTGCCGCCCGCCAAACGGCGTCGGTTGCGGAAAATCCGCAACGGGCAACGCTCCCTGCCGTTGGCGCCAGGGTGCTGGCGGGATCGATGATGGGGCTCGGCATCGTCGGTTTCGCAACCGGCGATTTCGCCTCGGTCTGGCAGCGCGTCGAGATCACCGATCCCGCAGTCAGAACTCTCGTTGCCTGCGGCTGCGCCGCGATCGAGTTCGCCGCGGGCGCGGGCTTGTTGTTCCCGCGGTCGATGGCGCTGGCTTCGGGCACGCTGAGCATTTTTCTCTTCCTCTGGATCGTGCTGCTCAAGCTTCCCGTCGTCATCGCCTCGCCGCAGATCGAGTCGGCCTGGCTCGGACTTGCCGAAGTTGCCGTCATGCTGGTCGGTGCGTGGATGCTCTTTCTGAACTCGGTCGGGAAAGCGCCGCTGCGTCTGCCTGCGGCGCTGGCGGGCGCAAAGGGCATGCGCAATGCGCGGCGGCTGTTCGCTCTCTGCCTGCTGCCGATCGGACTCGCCCATTTCCTCTACCTGGAACAGACCGCGGGGTTCGTGCCGGCATGGTTGCCATGGCGGGTCGCCTGGGCTTGCCTGACCGGTGCCGCAAGCATCGCTGCCGGCATCGCGCTGTCGCTGGGATTGCTGGAGCGGCTGGCGGCGACACTCGAAGCCGCCATGCTTGCAGTCATTACCGTCCTGGTCTGGACGCCCGGACTCGCGCCTGCGCCATACGGCCTGCAACTTCAGGCGACCGGCTTCTTCATTTCCGCTGCGATCGCCGGCGGCGCATGGGTCGTGGCGGATTTCCATCGCGCCGCGCGCTGGTTCGCCTGGCGCCGCAGCGGCGCTGTCGTTTGATCGGAGGTCGATCATGCTTCCTGCAATCCGTCTGTCCACCGACCTCTTCCGCTCCGCCGCGCTTCGCGCCTTGTGCCTGGCGCCGCTGCTCTCGGTCGCTGCCGCGCAAACCCACACGAAGGCCTCGAGCGTGCGTGACGACGATCTCGCCGATGCCAGGCGCGCGATCCTCGCGGTCAATGCGGACTGGATCGTCGCGATGCGCGCCCGCGACGCGCATCGCGCAGCGCTCGCCTACGCGGAAGATGCCGTATTCGTGACCCGCGAGGGACGCGTGTTGTCCGGTCGCGTCGAGATCGAGAAGGCCGTCGCCGCGCGGACGATGCAAGGTACGACGCTGGTCGACGGCGCCCTGCAGGACGATGGCCTGCAACGCGCCGGCGCTTTGGTTTACGAGTGGGGACACAGCTCGTTGAAGTGGAGGACTGCCGAAGGCGGGATTCAATCGACCGAGGGGCATTTCTTGACCGTCTGGAAGCGGGCCCCCGACGCGCACTGGCAGATCATTCGCAACCTGACTCTGTGATTGCCCGGATCGGACTGCGCCGATGCGGACGCGGCATTCTTTCCGGGCAAGGTTGTGCGCGCGATGCGGGAACTTCAGGATGTCACTGCATCGCCAATCGCGGGCCGCATCGCCTCGGCTCGAGGGCGCAACAGCGGATGGAACGCGACGACATGCGTGGTCCCCGGGAGCGGCACGTAGATGACCGGGATTGCGTACGCCGCGCCCAGTTGCCCGGCCAACGCGGGAAGCCCGACGCGGACGGCGTGGCAGTAGTCGAGCACCAGATCGGCGATGCCGGCGCGGCGCGCCGGGTCACGGCTTCCACGCGACATGCAGACCGGCGAAGACGTTGCGCCCCGGTGCGGGCTCGAAGTAACGGCCGTTGCTTTCGTTGACGATGACCGAGCCCGCGTAGTTGCGGTCGAACAGGTTGTCCAGGCGCAGAAACATGGAAATCTTCGCGGCCCGCGTCTCGAATACATAGCCCGAGCCGATGCCGAGCGTGGCGTAGCCGGGCGCGTATTGCGTATTGAGGTCGTTGACCGGCGTGGCGGAGGCGGCGTTCGCGGCGATCGTCGCGTTCCAGCCCCGCGCCTCGCCCCAGCGCAGCGCGGCGTACAGATTCGAGCGCGGCACGCCGGGGATGCGCGCGCCCGCGGCGACCGGCGTGTTCGGCGTCGTGCAGGTCGATGCGGCGGGGCAGGTGAGGAACGGCGAGAGGAACTCCGCATCGAGCCAGGTGTAGGCGAGTTGCGCGCGCCAGCCCGCGGCGAGCGGCAGGTCGAGCTTGAATTCCGCGCCGCGCCGGCGCGCGCGATCGACGTTCTGGTACGCGGTGCGGCCGCCGCTGGAATTGGCTACGGCGATCTCGTTGCGCGTGTTCGCCTGGAACAGCGCCGCGTCGAACTCGCCGCCGTTTGCGAAGCGCCATTTCGATCCGACTTCGCCGTTGCGGCTGCGCGCGGGCACGAGGCCGAAGTTGATGCCGGCGCTGCCGTCGGGACGGTAGCCGAGCTCGTTGAAGGTCGGTGTCTCGAAACCCTTGCCGTAGGAAGCATACAGATGCCAGTGCTCGCCGGCGCGGTAGAGCAGGCCGGCGACCGGCGTCGTCGCCGCGTAGTCCGCGCGCCCGCTGTCGTCGGGGTTGCCCTTCACGACGTAGTGGTCGTCGGCGGAAAACTTCACCTGGCTGTGGCGCGCACCGATGCTCGCGAGCCAGCGCTCGCCAAAGCTCCACGTCGCCTGCACGTACTCATCGAAGTTGGAGACGAGGTTCTGCTCGTCGCGGCGCAGCGCGCCTTTCACGCCGAGCGTGCTGCCGAGGTAGTTGTTGTAGCCCAGGCGATGCTGGTTTTGGCGGTCGTAGCTCACTCCGACAGACAAATCGAATGGCCTGTCGGCGATGGTGCTTTTGTAGCTCCAGCGCAGGTCGCCGCCGCCGTAGTCGCCGTCGAGGTCGATCACGCCGCCGGGACTCGTCGTCGCCTTTTGCGTCGCGACGGGGATAGCCTGGAACTGCTCGACGTTGCGGTGGCCCGCGTAGCCGAGCACGCGCAGGCGCTGCGCATCGCCGAGAGGCTGTTCCCAGATCGCGCCGCCCTGTTGCTGATGCACGCTTTTGCGCGTGTCGAACTGTGCCGCGCCGGCGACGGGCTGGCGCGGATCGGTTTCGAACTGCGCGCGGGTCAGGCCGAGCGGATCGTCCGCGTTCGGCAGCGCGACGGCATTCGCGAGCAAGGTCAGCTTGCGTCCCTCGCCGAAATCGACCGTGAACTTGGCGTTGGCGTTCGTGCGTTCGGCATAGCCGTGGCCGCGATAGCCGTCGGTGTGGAACTGCGACAGGTCCACATTGTAGTCGACGTTGCCTTCGCGCCCGCGCGCGTTCGCGCCGAGGCGCAGCGTGCCGTAGCTGCCGCCGGCTGCGTCGAAGCGCAACTCGGGGCGCTCGCCGCCGTCGGCGCTGAAGATCTGGATGACACCGCCGGAGGAATTGCCGTACAGCGCCGAGAACGGCCCGCGCAGCACCTCGATGCGCGCGGCCGAGCCGAGCGGGAAGTTCGACACCTGGCCCTGGCCATCCGGCATCGTCGCCGGAATGCCGTCGACGTAGAGGCGCACGCCGCGCACGCCGAAGGTCGAGCGCGCGCCGAAACCGCGGATCGAGATCTGCTCGTCCTGCGCGTAGTTCTGCCGGTCGCGCGTGAGCAGACCGGGAATGCCTTGCAGGAATTCGGATGGATTGACGCCGGGCGAGGCGCCGCCATCGACCCTGACCGCATCGATCGCGCCGGGAACCTCGAACGCCGGGCGTTCGCCGCGCGTCGCGGTGACCACGATGTCGGGCAGGACTTGCCCCGGACCTGATCCGGAGTCGGCGGCCGCTGGCTCGTCGGCAAGGACCGGGCGGCAGGCGATGCAGGCCAACGCGGCGAGCAATGCGGCGGCGGGCATCGCGATCACCTGTTCCGGCATGGCAGTGGGGTTTGGCATGGCAAGTCCGCGTGGGTGCCGCGTCCGATTTCACTCGCCGCCATAGATTGGAGCTGCCAGCCTGTTCCGGGCAAGGTCTGAAATCTGCGCTTGCGGTTGGAGGCCGGTGTCATGCTCCCGGAAGGTCTCGGACAAGACCCGGCGATCGTACAAGTTCGTCGAGTTCACAGGAACTGCAATGTTGCGTTTCGCCACCTCGCCGCGTACGCTGGAAAACAGATTGCGTATGCGCTGGCGATCTGCCGGCCGTGCGGGGGATTGATCGGCACGATGCGTTCCCGTCACAGATGAAGCAGCGCCCGTCATCGTCGACCACCGCGATCCAGGCCGAGGCCGAGATCTGGTTGGTGCGCCTGCACGCGCACGACTGTTCCGCCCATGAGCGCCGTGCCTTCGAGGCCTGGCTTGCAGTCGCGCCGGAGCATGCCGAGGCCTATGCCGAGTCGGAACGTTTCTGGAACACGCTCGACCTGATCCCGCAGGAGCCGGGAGCGCAGCGCTGGCGCGGGCAGGCGCGCAGGGATGAAGGATCGCCGCGGCGATACCTCGCTCCCGTCTGGGGCGTTGCGCTGACGATCGCCGTTGCTGCCGCTTGCGTCGCTTTCGGCTTGCGGCCGACTTCGTCCGGTTCCGCCACGACGGTTGCGCGGGACTACTCGACGGCGCCCGGCGAGCTGCGCGAATTCACGCTCGAGGACGGTTCGCATCTGACGCTGAACAGCGGCACACACGTTCGCGTCCGCATCGAAGGCAGCTCGCGCGAAGTCGAATTGATCCGCGGCGAAGCGCTGTTCGACGTGGCCCACGAACCGGGACGCCCGTTCCATGTGCGCATCGGCGACGTCACCGTCGCCGATCTCGGCACGAGCTTCAACATCCGCGGCGGCGCCATGGACACCGAGATCACCTTGATCAGCGGCCGCGCCGCGGTGACTCGCGAGCGGGGTGGCGTTGCGGTCGAACTCATGCCGGGCGACCAGTTCATCTCCGGCGCGACGGCGTGGCGCAAGCAGTCGGTCGCCGACCTGGCGGCGGTGACCGACTGGAGCAGCGGCCACCTCGTATTCCGCGCGGCGCCATTGCGCGACGTCGTGGCGAAAATGAACCGACACGGTCCGGGTCGTCTCGTGATCGCCGACCGTGAGCTGGAAATGCTGCGGATCAGCGGCGATTTCCGCATCGGCGACCCGGATGCGTTGCTGCATGCGCTGCAAAGCACGTTGCCGGTCCGCGTGGAAAAGTCGTCCGACGGGGAAACGCGATTGTATTCGCGACGTTGACCCGCTGCGTCTGCGCTCCGTCGTCATCCGTGACGGCCCGACGTGCGCGGGCTTCCCGATGCTTGGAATCGGCTTTCGAGTCCACATAATGGGAGACCGGCAGATTTTCGAGAGCGCGTCATGCAGGACAGTTTCCACGCCACAACGATCGTTTCGGTGCGCCGCGACGGCAAGGTCGTGATCGGCGGCGATGGCCAGGTCACGCTCGGCGCGACCGTGGTCAAGGCCAACGCGCGCAAGATTCGCCGCCTTGGCGCCAAGGGCGAGGTGGTCGCCGGCTTTGCCGGCGCGACCGCCGATGCGTTCACCCTGTTCGAGCTGTTCGAACAGAAACTCGACAAGCACGGCAACAATCTCACGCGCGCCGCGGTCGAACTGGCCAAGGACTGGCGCACCGATCGCCGCCTCGGCCGGCTCGAAGCCATGCTGGCCGTGGCCGACAAGGACGTGTCGCTGCTGATCTCGGGCAACGGCGACGTGCTCGAACCCGAGCACGGCCTGATCGCGATCGGTTCGGGCGGCCCCTACGCGCAGGCGGCGGCGCGTGCGCTGCTGCAGCATTCGCAGCTCGGCGCGCGCGAGATCGTCGAGAAGGCGCTCGGCATCGCCGGCGACATCTGCATCTACACCAACCACAACATCACGATCGAAGAACTGTGAGCGGTCTGTGGTGAGCGGTGAGCGGAAACGGCGTGTTGACCCGTCGCGTTCCGACACAGACGCTCTCACCGCTCACCGCTCACCGCTCACCGCTCACCGCTCACCGCTCACCGCTCACC
>JAFEFQ010000259.1 GCA_018240505.1 Pseudomonadota bacterium | reverse complement strand
CGAGTTCGTTGCACGCACACGGACGTGCGTTCAACGAACCCCGGCCTGACCTCGCGAACTCGCGCGGCTTCATCGCGCGAGCGCGGCATCCGGGGTGCATTTCTCTTGGTTACTTCTCTTTGTGCAAGCAAAGAGAAGTGACCCGCGCGCCGGACGCGCGCGGAAAGGCGAACGGACGCGAGTGAAAAGAATCAAAAGCCAGAACAAGAGCTGGATTCCCGCCTTCGCGGGAATGACGAGCAAGAGCGAGCCATTCGCTACGCGAATGTTCGCTTCGGCATTCCCGGATCGAGTCCGGACAGGCTCTGCCTTCGCAGTCCGCGTACGCGGGAACGACGAGCAAAGAGCAGGAGCGAGGCGCTCAACCTCCCCGCATCTGCGCCGACCGGCGCAAGCCGAACCGCATCAGCAGTCCAATCACCACGAACAGCGCGCCCGCGCTCAGCGCCAGCGAGGCGTGGATGCCGATGCGTGCACCGGCGATGCCGACGGTGACGCCGCTGAACATGCGCATGCCCATCGCGAACATGCTGTAGACGCCGATCGCGCGACCGCGCATCTCGGCCGGCGCCTCGAGCTGCACCAGCGTCTGCGCCATCGAATTGAACGAGAGTTCGACGAAGCCGGCGACGGACAGCACGGCGAGCGCGAGCGGGTAGCTCGAAGTCAGCGCGAAAGTCGCGAGCGCCAGACACCAGATCATCGCGAGAAGGCAGGCGGTACGCGCTCGCGGCTGCAGCAGGCCGCGGCTTTCGAGCACGAATCCCGCGGCCAGCGCACCGGCGGCGTCGGCGCCTAGCAGCATGCTGTAGAAGAAATCCGCATGCTGCTGGCCGAGGTCGTGGGCGAAGCCGGGCATCTGCGCCTGATAGGCGTTGCCGACGAACAACGAAGCGCAACCCGCGAGCATCGTCATCGCGAGAATGACGCGGTGATGCGCGATTTCCTGCAACGCCCGCCAGATGTCGCCGAGGCTGCGCACCGCGCGTGTTGCCACCGTCACGCCGACCGTGCGGAACTTCGGCCCGTACGGCGCAACCGCGAGCCAAAGGATGAACGGCAAATACAGCGCCGCATTGACGAAGATGCCGAGGTTCGGACCGAGCCAGAGCAGCAGCGCGCCGCCGACGCCGGGGCCCATCAGCATGCCGAGCTGGCGCGCGGTCGCGTTGAGGCGCACCGCGCTCTGCAGATGTTCGCGCCCGACGATGTCGTGCAGAAGCAACTGCGACGGCGGCCCCCAGAGTACGCCGGCCATACCGTGCACGATCAGCAGCACGCAGGCATGCCAGATTTGCAGCGTGCCGGTGACGAACAACGCGCCCCAGCCGATCGACACGCCCATGAACAAGACCATGCCGAGCTGGATCATGCGGCGCGGATCGAACTTGTCGGCAAGCGCGCCGCTCATTACCGAAAACAGGAGAAAGGGCAGCCAGTGCGAGACGACGGCGAAGCCACCGAGCGCGGGCGAGTTGAACTTGCCGAAGATCACCCAGTAGCTGATCACGTGCTCGATGTTGTCGGCCATCATGGCCAGCGCCGACAGCAGGAAGTAGGCACGAAACCCGGGGTGGCGCAGAGCTGCGAACGCGACGTGCGGTGCGGCGGCGGAAGCTGACGACAACGGGAAGTCCTGCACAGGATCGAGTACGGATTATAGTCCGCGGCGCCCGCGCGACTGAATTTTCCCTGTCGCTGGAACGACAAGCGGCAGCCGTGCGTGCGACCGTGCGCGCCACGGGGCGATCCCGTTATGATGGCGCCTTCGCCGAACAACCCCGCGCCATGCCTCGCCTGTACCTGCAACGCTACCTGATCACCGGCCTGCTCACCTTCATCCCGTTGTGGCTAACCTTCCTCGTGTTCGCGTTCATCGTCAGCGTGCTCTCGCATGTCGGCGCGCCGGCGGTCGCGGCGACGTTCGCGCTGATCAGCGCGATCTTTCCGGCCGCGGCCGAATGGCTGGGCCAGGAATGGTTCCGTTCGATCGTCGCCTTCGTCGGCACGATCGTCGCGCTGTACCTGCTCGGCTTTGCCACGAGCCGCATGCTCGGCCAGCGCCTGCTCGCGGGGTTCGAGCGCCTGATCGAGCGCATCCCGCTCGTGCAAACGATCTACGGCGGCTCGAAGAAGCTGCTGACGATGATGCAGAGCAAACCCGGCGGCACGCAGCGCGTGGTACTGATCGGCTTCCCTTCGCCGACGCTGAAGACGTTCGGCTTCGTCACGCGCACGTTCAGCGACGGCAAGGGCCGCGAGATGGCCGCGGTCTACGTGCCGACCACGCCGAATCCGACCGGCGGCTACCTCGAAATCGTGCCGCTGGACGACCTCGTCGCGACCGACTGGAGCGTCGACCAGGCGATGGCCTTCATCCTCTCCGGCGGCGCGGCCGGCCCCGACAAGCTGCCCGACATTCCCGCACACGGTCATCCTCAACCATGATGCGGCGCCTGGCGGCGCCCCCCCATGCCTTTCGGCACTGTTCTCGACGCCGGGGCCCACGCAAACTGTGCGGCGAACGCAGTCTCCTGCCTTCAACATCCTGTCATTCGGCCGGCACCTCACCGGCCGTTTTTTTTGCGCATGACTTTCCGCACTGCTGCGCGCCGCCGCCAGCCCCTACCGTGACCAGTCGCAAACCCTTCGCCATCCGGGAAAATCCGCCATGACTCATCGCCTGCGCACGCCCCTCGCCTTCGCCATCGCCTTCGCCCTCACGGGCGGCGCCTGCGCGCTTTCGCCGACCGCGGGCAGCGCCTTCGACCCCGCCTCGCTCGACGCGCGGTTCAAGCCCTGCGACGACTTCTACGATCACGTCAACGCGAAATGGCTCGCGGCGAATCCGATTCCGGGCGACCGCACGCGCTGGGGCACGTTCGACGAACTGCGCGAGGCCAGCCTCGACGCGCAGCACAAGCTGATCGAGGCCCCGGCGATCGCGGCGGCGGCGAAGGGCACGATCGAGCAGAAGCTCGGCGACTTCTACGCGAGCGGCATGGACGAGGCGGCGATCGAGAAGGCCGGCATCGCGCCGCTCAAGCCGGAACTGGCGAAGATCGCCGCGATCAAGTCCGCCGGCGATCTGGCCGGCTACATGATCGATGCGCATGCGCGCGGACTGGGCGGCTACTTCGGCTTCGGCGCCTACCCCGACTTCAAGAACTCGAGCATGGTCATCGGCTTCGCCGGCGAAGACGGCCTCGGCCTGCCCGAAAAGGCGTACTACCTCGAGGACAAGCCGGACTACGTGAAGATCCGCGGCGAATATCTCGCCCACATCGAGAAGACGCTGACCCTCGCCGGCGTCAAGCCCGAGGAGGCCAGGCAGGATGCGCAGTGGATCATGGCGCTGGAGACGCGCGACGCGAAGGCCTCGCTGTCGCCGATCGAGGCGCGCGATCCGAAGAACCAGTACCACTACGTCAGCGTCGCCGACGCGGACAAGGCGACGCCGCATTTCTCGTGGACGAGATTCCTCGCCGCGCAAGGTTTGCACGGCGTGCAGGGTTTTTCGCTGTCGCATCCGGAATGGTTCGCCGAGTTCGACAAGATGCTGACCGAAGTGCCGGTCGCGCAGTGGAAGGCGTACCTGCGTTTCCACGCGATCGACGACGCCGCGCCTTACCTGTCGCGCGCCTTCGTCGAGGAGCACTTCGACTTCAGCGCGCACAAGCTGCGCGGGCAGAAGGAAATCGAGCCGCGCTGGAAGCGCGTGCTCAACGCGGTCAACGGGCAGATGGGCCAGGCCATGGGCCAGCTCTACGTCAAGGAGAATTTCCCGCCCGAGGCGAAGCAGAGCGCGGAGCAACTCGTCGCCAACCTGCAGGCTGCGCTCAAGCTGCGCATCGAGACGCTCGACTGGATGAGCGATGCGACCAAGGCCAAGGCGTTGGAGAAGCTGTCCACGTTCAAGCCGAAGATCGGCTATCCGGACAAGTGGCGCGACTGGACCGGCCTGGCTGTCGCGCGCGCGGGCTACGTCGACAACCTGCTCGCCGCGAGCAAGTTCAACCACGACTGGCGCATGGGCCGCATCGGCAAGCCGGTCGACAAGAGCGAATGGGGCATGACGCCGCAGACGGTGAACGCCTCCTACTCGCCGCTGAAGAACGAGATCACCTTCCCGGCCGCGATCCTGCAACCGCCCTACTTCGACGCCAAAGCCGACGATGCGCTCAACTACGGCGGCATCGGCGCGGTGATCGGCCACGAGATCACGCACGGCTTCGACGACAAGGGCAGCCAGTTCGACGCGCGGGGCAACAACAGCAACTGGTGGACCGACGAGGATCGCAAGCAGTTCACCGCGCGCGCGGACAAGCTCGTCGCGCAGTTCGACGGCTACGTCGCGCTCGAAGACCTGCACGTCAAGGGCAAGCTCACGCTCGGCGAGAACATCGCCGACCTCGGCGGCCTCAACGTCGCCTACGACGCGCTGCAGATCGCGCTGAAGAACAACCACACCGAGGCGAGGTCGAAGATCGACGGCTTCAACCAGGACCAGCGCTTCTTCCTCAACTTCGCGCGGCTGTGGCGCACGAACACGTTGCCGGCCTCGGCCAAGGTCAGCCTCAATACCGACCCGCACGCGCCCGGCCAGTTCCGCGCGATCGCCGCGCCGTCGAACATGCCCGCGTTCGCCCAGGCGTTCTCGTGCAAGGCCGGCGACGCGATGGTGCGCGCGGGCGACGCGCAGGTGAAGATCTGGTAGCCGCTTTCATTGGAAAGCGCGGGCATGGATGGCCGCTTGTTGATTTCGGCGATCGGGGCGGCCGCCGGGACGACTGGACGAAAAAAGGGCGCGGAATTCCGCGCCCTTTTCGTTTCGTACGAGCCGCGAGCTACTTGACCTGGAACGAGGTCGTCGACAAGGTCTTGCCGTCCGCGACGACTTCGAGCGTGTAGTTGCCGACCGGCCAACCCGACGGCTTGGTCAGCTTGTCGTCGATCGTGCCGGTGCTCGGCGCGTCGATCGTCTTGGCGTTGTCGGCGACCGTCTGGCCATCCTGGAACTTCCAGCGCAGATTGACCGCCGCGTTCGGCACCGTCGTCGTCAACGCGACCGTCGCGTAGATCGTGTCCTTGGTGGCGAAGCTGCCCACCGGTGCAGTGATCTTGCCGCCTGCGTCGACGGCATTGCCGAGCACGACCGAGTTGACCTGCACCGGAACGGCAGGGGCCGGCGCAGGAGCCGGAGCGGGTGCCGGGGCTGGCGCGGGAGCCGGCGCGGGAGCCGGCGCGGGAGCCGGCGGCGGCGCAGGTTTGCTGCACGCGGCCAATGCCACGGCGCCGGCCAGAACGATCGTCAACGGAATGCGTTTGCTGAGCTTGTTCATGTCT
This sequence comes from Pseudomonadota bacterium, assembly GCA_018240505.1. Taxonomy (GTDB): domain Bacteria; phylum Pseudomonadota; class Gammaproteobacteria; order Xanthomonadales; family Rhodanobacteraceae; genus Rudaea. The sequence continues at coordinate 28,450 of JAFEFQ010000259.1, read as the reverse complement.
ACCCTCTGTCGTAGTCGTATGGATTCAAGTTTGCAGCGCATGCGCTGCGATCAGGCCGTCGCCTTGCCGGAGGCAGGTGCGGCGGGAATCGTGAGCACCTGTCCCGGATGGATCAGGTCGGGATTCTTGATCTTGTCGGTATTGGCGTCGAAGATCCTCTTCCACTGATTGGCGTCGCCGTAGAAATGCTTCGCGATCTTCGACAGGCTGTCGCCGCTGACGACCGTATAGGTCTGACTCGAGGGAGCCGCGCCGGCCGTCGATGCCGTGGTCGGCGTCGGCGTCATGTTGACCTTCACTTCGCTGTTGACGTCGGAAAAATCCGCTTTCGGATCGTTGCTCATGATCGATGTCTCCTCCTGTCCTGGTTGGATAGTGCGATAAGGGTCTCAAGACCCGACGCAATCAAACCATACACGTTTTTTTCTGCAGGCGCATGCGTTCGCGCACGCGAAGATTCAGTCGGGAGACGACTAACGATTAGCTAACGAATCCGACCATGCCAACGAACGCTTTCTTCACGCGTGAGTCATGCCGGTCGCGCCACTTCCCCCACATCAACCGCGCCGGCGCAGCGCCTGCGCGCGCCAGTAACGCAGCAGCACGAACCCCGCTGCCGCGCCGCCGAGATGGGCGAAGTGCGCCACGCCCTCCTGGGTGCCGGTCACGCCGAGCACGAGTTCGACCGCCATGTAGCCGATCACCGCGATCGGCGCCGGGATCGGCACGGGAAAGAAGATCATGATGATGCGCGCGGTCGGATAGATCATCGCGTAGGCCAGCATGATGCCGAACACGCCGCCCGACGCGCCGAGCGTCGGATAGAAATCTTCGGGCTTGAAGAAATGGATCGTCACGAGTTGCGCGAGCGCGGCGCCGACCACGCAGACGAAGTAGAAGAGAACATAGCGCCGCGAGCCGAGCGCCTGCTCGACCGGCGCGCCGAACATCCACAGCGCGAGCATGTTGAACGCGATATGCGCCAAGCCGCCGTGCAGGAAGCCGTAGCTGACCAGTTGCCAGGGCTCGAAGGCAACGCGCAGCACACCGCCGTCGCCGAGATCGAACAGCCGCGAGCCGTCGAGCGGCCACAGCGCGAAATGCGCGACCAGAAAATTGTCGGCGACCTGTTGCAGGAGGAAGATCAGCACGTTCGCGATCAGCAACGCGCGGGTGACGGGAGGGATGTTCTGCATCAAGAGTTGTCGTTCCTCGTGGAATGTTCAGAAGCGCCAGATTTCCGCATCCAGATTGCGCTGCCAGCCGAACAATGCAAGATCGACGCGGCCGGCCTTGACCACGACGCCTTCGTCGATCAGGCGTGCGCGCTGCTCGCGGAACGCGCGGCTGCCGGGCCTGAACGCGAAGCGGCCGTCGGCACGCAGCACGCGATGCCACGGCAGTTTCGCGTCCGCGCCGGCGTCGCCGAGCACGCGCCCGACCAGGCGCGCATGCCGCGGCAGGCCCGCTCGCGCGGCGATTTCGCCGTAGCTTGCGACGCGCCCGGACGGGATCGCCGCAATCGTGCGCACGATGGCCGCGTGCTCGGGCTTGACGCCCGCATCGGCAGCCTGCTTGGCTGGGGACCTCGCTTTCGCCATACGCTCCACTTCGTCTTCGGGGAACGTTAGCATATGCGCCAACAACCGGAGAAATTCATGCACTCGTTCGAGGAAATCCGCGCGTACATCGCGGCAAAGTATCCGCTGCGCATCAACGATCCGTACCTGATCTGCTTCGACGTCGCGCTCGAGCACGGCAAGCGCCACCAGGGTCTGTATCTCGCGGAACTCAACGACGAGGCCGGAAGCACCTACCTGCGCGTGTCGACGCCGATCGGCCCGCTTACCGGCATGGATGCGCGCCGCTGCCTGCGCTTCAACTGGGAGCAACGCCTGGGCTTTCTCGCGGTCAGCGATCTCGACGGCTCGCCGTATCTGCACCTGTGCGAGAACCGTCCCTACGAGTTGCTCAACGCCAGGGAAATCGATCGCCTCGTCGCCGAACTCGGCCCGCTCGGCGACAAGCTCGAACAGGCGATCTCGCAGGGCGACGACGCGCTCTAGCGCCGCTACTCATCCGCCGCGCCGGCCGGTGAGGCGCAGGAACGCCTCGTGCTGGTAGCGGCTCATGCGCAGTTGCTGCCCCGAGCTCAGCACGAGCATGTGATGACCGTTGAACCAGGGGTGGATCGCCGCGATCCGGCTCACATTGACGATAGCCGAGCGGTGCACGCGCACGAAATGGCGCGGGTTGAGCCGCGCCTCGAGCGCGGTCATGGTCTCGCGGATTTCGTGCACCTGCTTGCCCGCGTGCAGGCGCACGAGGTTGCGGTTCGCCTCGATCCAGTCGACATCGCGCAGGTCGACGAAGACCAGGTGCTCGTCGACCGGCACCGGAATGCGTTCGAGATAGTCCTGCTCGCGACGCAATTCGTTGAGCGCGCGCAGCACCTGTGTCGATGCGGCCTGCTCGAGCGCCGCGTCGCTCGATGCCAGGCGCCGCTTCGCGCGCTCGAGGGTGACGAGGAAGCGGTCGCGACTGAACGGCTTGACCAGATAGTCGACCGCGTTCGCCTCGAACGCGCGCACCGCGTAGCGCTCGTACGCGGTGACGAACACGGTCGCCGGCAGACGTTCGTGGCCGATCTGCGCGGCGACGTCGATGCCGCTCATCGCCGGCATCTGGATGTCGAGAAAGACCAGGTCGGGTGCGAGCTTGCGGATCTGCCGCAGCGCAGTCGCGCCGTCGCCGCACTCGCCGACCAGCTCGATGCCCGCATCCTCGTTGAGCAGACGCACGACCGCGAGGCGCGCGATCGGCTCGTCGTCGACGACCAGCGCTCGAATCCGGCCCGCGCTCATGCGATCTTCATCGGCCGTTGCGAAGGAGTCGCCGCGAGCTGCTTCAACGGCAGGCGGATGTGGCAGATCACGCCGCGCGGCAACAGCTCCCCGAGTTCGATCCGGGCACCGTCGGCATACAGCTCTTTCAGGCGCAGGCGGGTGTTGGACAGACCGATGCCGCGCCGGAACAATTCCCCCGGCGGCGCGGCCAGCATGCTGTTGCGATTGCGCACATCGATGCACAGGCTGGTTGCGATGCGATAGCAGTCGATCTCCACACAGTCCGTACCGACCTGCTTGCCAATGCCATGCTGGATTGCATTCTCCACGATCGGTTGCAGGATCAGGTTGGGCACCGCGTAGCGCGGCAGTTCGGGATCGACGTCGACACGGGTGGTCAATCGGTCCTTGAAGCGCACGCGCTGGATGCCGAGATAGAGGTCGACCAACTCCAACTCCTCGCGCAGCGAAATCTCCTGACGCTCGTCGTCGAGGTAAGTGCGCAGCAATTCGGCCAGGCGCAGCAGCATGTCCTCGGCGGCGACCGCGTCCTCGCGGGTCAGCGTCGCTGCCGCGTGCAGCGTGTTGAACAGGAAATGCGGGTGCAGCTGCATCCTGAGCAGTTGCAGATGCGACTGGGCGAGCTGGGCGGCAAGCCGCGTCGCGTGCAATTCGCGGCGCATGCGTTGCTCGTAGAAGTGCAGCGCCTGGCGCACGCCGACCAGCAGCCAATAGGCGAGAAAGTCCGTAGCCGCGTGCTTGCCGAGAAACTCCGAGAGCTGCTCGCCGATGTTGGTGTTCGGCAGGACGAAATTCGTGACGATGGCACCGAGCAGCACCGCCGTCACTGTGAAAATCAGGCTGACGCCGAAGTTCGCCAACAGCAGGCGCCCGCGATGCGGCGGCTCGATCGCTTCATGCGGCGCCAGCCACAGCGCCACGGGCAGCAGCAGCGCCAGTGTGCTCCACTGGATGAACGACCAGGTCAGGTAAGCGTTGAACTCCCAGACGTGGCCACGCAGGGAGTCGGTAACGTAGCCGATCATGGCGAACAGCATGACGAGCACGACCCACACGCCGACATAGCCGAGTCCGCGCAGTGCGTACTGTCGGAAACCGGGGCGGTTTTCCACGTCAGGCGGGTCCGGTTGCAGGAAGTCGGCGCTCATCGTACGCATGAGATGGGGCCGACGGGAAGGATGGTTGCAGCGGATTGCGATTCGTCCGCGCATCACGACGATTCGTCCCGATTCGATGGCGCCGCCCGACGATGCGCAGGAGGATTTCACGCAAACCGGGGCGCGGCCGGCGGTCTCGACTCCTCCCAAGGATTTCGGCGGTGGCTGCGCTCCGGTCCGACTTCGATCAAACGGAGAATCGCATGCGTGGCATTTGCCTGATTTCGTCCCTGCTCGTCGCCGCGGGTTCCAATGCGGCGGAAACCACCCACTATATCGATCTCGTCAACACGGCCAAAAACAGCATTACCACGTTCTCGGTCGCGCCGGCAGGCAGCAACCATTTCCGTGCGTTGCCGTTCGCCGACCAGCCGCTGCACGGCGGCGGCGATTCGGCCACCGTCGCGATCCGCGGGAACGAATGTCTCGTCGACCTGCGCACCGAGTTCGGCAATGGCCGCGTGCTGATCCAGAAGAATTTCGACGTGTGCAAGTACCGCAGCTACCACACCGGGCAGTACCTGCGCGGGAATGCGCAAACCACAGTTGCCGCAACACCGTAACGTCCCGCTCTTGACCGCGCTCTTGATCTGGCTCGTGATCTTCGGGTCCCCGTTGCCGCGGCGAGGGCAGGCCGGAAACGCCCGCAGGGTCGCGCGCACGATGCGCGCGAGTTCGTTGCACGCACAGGGATGTGCGTTCAACGAACCCCGGCATGGCCTCGCGAACTCGCCGCGCAGCGGCGAGCGCGGTGTCCGGGGCGCATTCTCTTTGGTTCCTTTCTCCGGAAAGGCGAAAGGACGCGTCATCAGATTTTGAAAACGCGGGTTGCGTGGCGTCCTGCAGCATGCCCTGCGGGGGCCATTCGCTACGCGAATGTTCGCTTCGGCATCCCGCCTTCGCAGTCCGGCAATCCCTGCAGGCATGACGAGCAAGAGCGAATCGCGTCCCTAAGCGAACGCGGCCTCGACCAGCCGCACGAGCACGTAAGCAATCGCGCCCGCGATCGGAATCGTCAGCAGCCAGGCCCAGACCATGCGCTCGACCACGGTCCATTTGATCGCGCGCGGATTCTTGGCGACGCCGACGCCCATGATCGCGGCGGAGATGTTGTGCGTGGTCGACACCGGAATGCCGACCGTACTTGCTGCGATGATGACCGCGGCCGAACTCGTTTCCGCGGCGAAGCCGTTGATCGGATGCAGCTTGACCATCTTGTGGCCCAGCGTCTTGATGATGCGCCAGCCGCCCGCAGCGGTACCCGCGGCCATGGTCAGCGCGCAGACGAGCTTGATCCACAGCGCGATCTCGAACGACTTCGACGCATCCTGCTCGACGCGCAGGAAATGCAGGAACCAGGGCAGTTGATCGAGCGAGCCCGCGCTGGTCGCGCCGGCGAGCGCGAGGGCAATGATGCCCATCGTCTTCTGCGCGTCGTTCATGCCGTGCGAGAGCCCCATCGCGCTGGCCGAGAGGATCTGCGCCTTGCCGAAGAAGGCATTGACGAACTTCGGCCTGCCGAACTGGTTGATCGCGGCATTCTTGCGCGAGCCCAGCCAGGAGATCAGCGCGAACAGCAGGCCCATGACGACGACGCCGAGGACGAAGCCGCCGAGCGGCGAGGTGATCATCGGCAGGATCACCTTCGGCCACAGGCCCTTGCCGTCCCACCAGTGCGCGCCGGGCTGGTTCCAGATCAGCGCGTTCCAGTTGTTGTGTGCGCCGGCCAGCGCCGCGCCGCAGAGGCCGCCGACCAGCGCATGCGAGGAACTCGACGGCAGGCCCCACCACCAGGTGATCAGGTCCCAGACCGTCGCGCCGAGCAGCGCGCAGATCAGCAGTTCGGGGGTGACGTTGACGATGCCGGAATCGATCAGGCCCGACGAGATCGTCTTGGCCACGGCCGTGCCCCAGAGCGCGCCGAGCAGATTCGTCGCCGCGGCGAGCAGCACGGCCTGGCCGGGACTGAGCACCTTGGTCGCGACTACGGTCGCGATCGAGTTCGCCGTGTCGTGGAAACCGTTGATGTACTCGAAGACGAGGGCGACGAGAACGACGGCGAGGACGAGGGTCAGGGTCACGTTGCTCCTTTGTAGTGAGCGGTGAGCAGTGAGCGGTGAGCGGAAAAAGCGATGCGTCGCCGCGAACAAGGCTTTTCCCGCTCACCGCTCACCACTATTCCGCTCACTGCTTACGAGTTCTTCAGCGCGATCGCATAGATCACATTGCCCGCGTCGCGGCAGCGGTCGATGGCCTTCTCGAGCAGTTCGAACAAGTCCTTGCGCAGCAGCAGGCGGGCGACATCGTGTTCCAGGGTGAACAGGTCGCGGTACAAATCGAGGATCAGCCGGTCGGCCTCGCCCTCGATCGCCTGCATGCGGTCGTTGAGCTCCTTCATCTTGTCCAGCGGCATGCCACGGCGCAGCAGGCCGACCATATCGGCGACCACTTCGCAGCCCTTCTCGAGCATGACCGCGCGCGAGCCGAAGTCGACGTCCATGAGCTGGGCGGCAAACAGCGCATAGCGCTCGGCGAACTTCTCCACCGTCTTCGGGATCTTGTACAGCGCGGCGGACAGCGCTTCGATGTCCTCGCGCTCGAGCGCGGTAACGAAGGTGTTGACCAGCTCGGCGCTGATGTCGTTGAAAATCTGTTTCTCGCGCCGGCGCGCGAGGCGGAATTCGTCCAGCGACGGATTCGGCGTCTTCTGCCTGGACAGTGCGATCAGGGCCCGCGCGCTCTGGCGCGCGGCGTCGGCGCTGGCCTCGAGCAGGCCATAGAATTTGTCGCCTTTGCCGAATATGGTCTGGAGTGAAAACATGTGAACGGGTCCCTGCCTGGCAGGCGCCAAGTTTACAGTTTTGTTACATGTTTAGGGCCGGGGGCCAAGGGCTGAGGGCCGAAAAGACAGCTTTTGGCGCCCCTCAGCCCGCTTTTCCATTCAGCCCTCGGCCCTCAGCCCCCGGCCCTGCTCCGCTGTCATAAAACTTTCAAATTCCCCGCGTAGCCTGCGCAGGCGAAATACGGAGCGGCGCGGGGTACGTCGTCCGCGCCTCCGCCAGATTGCCACCCACGGAGGTTTCCATGTTCCACAGTATTCGTCATTCCATCACGGCCCTTGCCGTTGCCGCCACGCTGTTCGCGGGTTCGGCGCAGGCCGTCGACATCACCGGCGCCGGCTCGACCTTCGTCCAGCCGATCGTCACCAAATGGTCGGCGACCTACGCCGAAAAGACCGGCAACAAGGTCAACTACGGCGGCGGCGGCTCGGGCGCTGGCATCGCGCAGATCAAGGCCGCGACGATCGACTTCGGCGCCTCGGACAAGCCGTTGTCGCCCGAGGAACTCTCGGCCGCGGGTCTGGGCCAGTTCCCGATCGTGATCGGCGGCGTCGTGCCGGTGGTCAACATCGAAGGCATCAAGGCCGGCGAAATCAAGCTGACCGGCGCCCAGCTCGGCGACATCTACCTCGGCAAGATCAAGAAGTGGAACGATCCGGCGCTCGTCGCGAGCAACGCCGGCGTCAAGCTGCCGGACGCGGCGATCCAGGTCGTCTCGCGCTCGGACGGCTCGGGCACCACGTTCAACTACACCAACTATCTGTCCAAGGTCAGCCCGGCGTGGAAGGAAAAGGTCGGCGAAGGCACTTCGGTGCAGTGGCCTGTCGGCGTCGGCGGCAAGGGCAACGCGGGCGTCGCCGCCTACGTGCAGCAGATCAACGGCTCGATCGGCTACGTCGAACTCGCCTACGCCCTGCAGAACAAGATGGCCTACACCCAGATGCAGAATTCGGCCGGCAAGTTCGTCACCCCGAACCTGGCCAGCTTCGCCGCGGCCGCCTCGCATGCGGACTGGAAGAGCGCCAAGGACTTCCAGCTCGTGATCACGAACGCGCCGGGCGACGATTCCTGGCCGATCACCGCGACCGCGTTCGCGCTGATCTACAAGACGCCGAAGGACGCCGCGCACTCGAAGACCGTGATCGACTACTTCAAGTATGCCTACACCGAAGGCGGCAAGGCCGCCGAAGCGCTCGACTACGTGCCGCTGCCGGCCGAACTGGTCGCGCAGATCGAGGCCTACTGGAAGGCGGAAGTCAAGCTGTAACCTCCCTCCGCCCCTCGCGGATTCGTTCGCGAGGGGCGCTTTTTTTTGAATGCAGTCCAACACGTTTCCGGAATCGACCATGGCTGCGAGCGCCGAATCCCTCGCCATTGCGCAGAGCGACGAACAGCGTGCGCGCCGCGACGGCCGCAAAGACCGCCTGTTCCGCCGCACCGTCGCCGGCGCCGGCGTCTTCGTCCTGGTCATGCTCGCCGGCGTGGCTCTGACCACGCTCTGGGGCGGACGCGAGGCGTTCGCCACGTTCGGCTTCAAGTTCCTCGTGTCCAGCGAATGGGACACGATCGGCAAGCAATTCGGCGCGCTCGCGCCGGTCTACGGCACGCTGGTGACGGCGGCCATCGCCATGATCATCGCGGTGCCGGTCAGCTTCGGCATCGCCCTCTACCTGACCGAGATCGCGCCAACCTGGCTGCGCACGCCGGTCGCCTCGGCGATCGAGCTGCTCGCCGGCATCCCCTCGATCATCTACGGCATGTGGGGCCTGTTCGTGTTCGTGCCGATCATGGGCAAATACGTCATCCCCTGGCTCAACGACCACATCGGTGAATGGCCGCTCATCGGCCCGCTGTTCAAGGGCCCGCCGCTCGGCCTCGGCATGCTCACCGCGGGCATCGTGCTCGCGATCATGGTGATCCCGTTCATTTCCTCGGTCATGCGCGAAGTGTTCCTGACCGTGCCGACACGGCTCAAGGAGTCGGCCTATGCGCTCGGCTCGACGACCTGGGAAGTGGCCTGGGACATCGTGCTGCCGTACACGCGCACTGCCGTTATCGGCGGCATTTTTCTCGGCCTCGGCCGCGCGCTCGGCGAGACGATGGCGGTGACGTTCGTACTTGGCAACGTGCATCGCCTGTCGCTGTCGCTGCTCGAACCCGGCAACTCGATCGCGGCGACGATCGCGAACGAATTTGCCGAAGCCGATTCGGAGATCTTCCGCTCCTCGCTGATCGCGCTGGCGTTCCTGCTGTTCGTCGTCACCTTCATCGTGCTCGCGATCGCCAAGCTGATGCTGCGCCAGATGGAAAGGAAGGAAGGCAAATGAGCGACGTCGCACGCCAGGCGGTCGCCGATCGCCTCTATTTCCGCCGTCGCATCGTCAACGGCGTCGGCCTCGTCTTCGCGACGCTGTCGACCGGCTTCGGTCTGTTCTGGCTTGCCTGGATCCTGTGGACGACGTTCTACACCGGCATTTCCGCGCTCAACGGCAAGCTGTTCACGATGATGACGCCGCCACCCGGCGACGAGGGCGGCCTGCTCAACGCCTTCGCCGGCAGCGCGATGATCTGCCTGCTTGCGATCCTGATCGGCGCGCCGATCGGCATCGCCGCCGGAACCTATCTCGCCGAATACGCGAAGAAGTCGCGGCTCGGCGAGGCAATCCGCTTCTTCAACGACATCCTGCTGTCGGCGCCGTCGATCGTGCTCGGCATGTTCGTCTACACCGTCGTGGTCAAGCAGGTCGGCCACTATTCGGCGTTCTCGGGCTCGCTCGCGCTCGCGCTGATCGTGCTGCCCGTCGTCGTGCGCACGACGGACGAGATGCTCAAGCTCGTGCCGGGCGCGATGCGCGAGGCCGGCCTCTCGCTCGGCGTGCCGCAGTGGAAGGTGACCGTGCAAATTCTCTATCGCGCTGCCCTGCCCGGCATTGTCACCGGCGTGCTGCTCGCGCTCGCGCGCATCTCGGGCGAGACCGCGCCGCTCTTGTTCACCGCCTTCGACAACCAGTTCTGGAGCACGAACGTCGCCCAGCCGATGGCCTCGGTGCCGGTCGTGATCTACAAGTTCGCGATGAGCGCCGATGCCGGCTGGAAATCGCTGGCATGGGCCGGCGCGCTGATCGTCACGCTGTTCGTGCTCGCCCTCAGTCTGATCTCGCGCGCGATACTCCTGCGCAACAAGGTGTCCAATGATTAATCCAATCGACCCGGTCGTCACCACGACGCTGATCACGCCGCCGCCCGGCGCCGACGCGAAGGCGGCGACGACGGCCGCGCCGAAGATGTCGGCGCGCGGCCTCGACTTCTACTACGACAAGTTCCACGCGCTGAAGAACGTCAGCCTCGACATCGCCGAGCGCAAGGTGACCGCGCTGATCGGCCCGTCGGGCTGCGGCAAGTCCACCCTGCTGCGCATCTTCAACCGCATCTACTCGATCTACCCCAAGCTCGAAGCGAAGGGCCAGGTGCTGCTCGACGGCGACAACATCCTCGACCCGAAGTACCCGCTCAACCGCCTGCGCAGCAAGGTCGGCATGGTGTTCCAGAAGCCGGTGCCGTTCCCGATGTCGATCTACGACAACGTCGCCTACGCGATCCGCCACTACGAGAAGCTGTCGAAGGCGGACATGGACGCGCGCGTCGAGGAAGCGCTGCGCCAGGGCGCGCTGTGGGACGAGGTGAAGTCCAAGCTCAACGGCAGCGCGCTCGGCCTGTCCGGCGGCCAGCAGCAGCGCCTGTGCATCGCGCGCGCTGTCGCGTTGAAGCCCGAAGTGATCCTGCTCGATGAGCCGACCTCGGCGCTCGACCCGATCGCAACCGGCAAGATCGAGCAGCTCGTGGAAGAATTGAAGGAGCGTTACACGATCGCGATCGTCACCCACAACATGCAGCAGGCCTCGCGCGTCTCCGACTATACTGCCTTCATGTATCTGGGCGAGCTGATCGAGTTCGGCGACACGACCACGATCTTCGAGAACCCGACGAAGAAGATGACCGAAGACTACATCACGGGAAGATATGGATAAGCGGTGAGCAGTGAGCGGTGAGCGGGAAAAGCAGAACAATCCCAACTCTCCGCCACTCCCCGTCTTGGCTCCTCCCGCTCACCGCTCACCGCTCACCGCCAACTCGCCATGTCCGAACATATCGTAAAGAGTTTCGACGACGAACTCTCCCAGCTCAACGCCGCGATCGCGCGCATGGGCGAATCCGCCCAGACCCAATTCGCGGCGACACTGACTGCGCTGCGCATGCGCGACGTTGAAGCAGCCGCGCGCGTGATCCGCGACGACATCGACATCGACGCGCTCGAGCGCGACATCGAGGCGCGCGCAATCCGCGTGCTCGCCCTGCGCCAACCGATCGCGCGCGACCTGCGCGAGGTGATTTCGACCCTGCACGTCGTCGTCGAACTCGAGCGCATCTGCGATTTCTCGGCGAACATCTGCAAGCGCGTGATCGCGCTCGGCACGCACTCGCCCGAGCAGTGGCTGGTCGAGATCGGCGAACTCGGCGAACTCGCGAAGAAACAGCTCGCTGACGTCGTCACCGCATTCGGCGAACGCAACAAGGAAAAGGCGATCACGGTCTGGGCCTGCGACGAACAGGTCGACGACACCTACACCGGCATCTCGCGCCGTCTGATCGACTACATGAAGGCCGACCCGCAGCACGTCGCCATCGGCACGCACCTGATGTTCATCGCCAAGAACGTCGAGCGCATCGGCGACCACGTCACCAACATCGCCGAATCGATCTACTACCTCGTCACCGGCAGCGTGCTCGACGCGCCGCGTCCGAAGGGCGACAAGACCAGCCTGGATCAGGTCGAAGCGAGCGCCTGAAAGGCGGCGCCGGCGCCGGCGGGAACCGGCACGGTGCCCACTTCGCCGGACGAGTGGCGCGCGCCGGCCGCCCGGGCAATGGCATACTCGACGCATTCGAATGGCGCGGAACGCTCGTCGTGGCGGATATGCTCGGACTAGTGCTGCGCGATGCCAGCCTGTGCGAAATTGCCGCGGCGGAGGCGGCGCTGACGGCGTCGAACCGCAATCCGCATCGCTGCGTACACCGGGCACGCAGGGCCTTGCGCCGGGCCAGGGCCTTGATCGCGCTCGGCAATCGCGGCGACCCGGCTTTCGCGGCGGTCGACGCGGGGCTCAGGCGCTCCACCCGCGCCCTGTCCAGACTGCGCGACGCAGCCGTCGTCGTCGAAACACTCGACCGTCTTCTGAAACGCAAGGCGATGCTCGCCGACAGCCGCGCGGCGATGCCGTTGCGCGAGGATCTCGTGCGGCAGCGCGGTGCCATCCTTTCCCGACAGCGCCGGCGCACACCGGGATTCGCCAGCGTGCTTGCGCAATTGCGTGCGGCACGCGAGGCTGTACAGTCGTTGGACTGGACACAAGTGAAGCCGCGCAGCGTCGCGCGCGCCGTAAAGCGTTCGCTGCGCCGCATCGGCAAGATCGAGGGGAAAGCGCGCCGTTCGCGCGCGGGATATCTGCGTCACCGCTGGCGCCGCCGTTTGCGTCGCTACAACGATCAGCGGACCCTGCTCGCGAACAGGCTCGCCTCCGCGCCGCTGCACGGCAGCGCGGAAGCCGTCGAGTTGGTCCGGCGCCTGCCCGATGACGGTTTCGACAGCGCGCCGCATGGCAAACGGCTCGCGATGGTTTCGCATGTGCTCGGCCTCGAACACGACATGCACCTGCTGCGTCGCTTCGTGCGCAGGACCGATGCGATCGGCAGCGGCGTTCGCGATCGGCTCCTCGAAGCAATTGAGCATCGCCTCCGCAAATTGCGTGCGCGCACGGGAAAATGAGCATTCGACGGGTGCGAACCGCCGGAATTTGTGGAAAGCCGGCGTCGCGCCACGCGCGCTCAGGCGTCGCTCCTCGAGCAGTCCGGCCATGTCGACGGAAACCTTGCCGACCTGCCCTTCATTGCCAGGAACGTCGAGCACATCGGCGACCATGTCACCGACATCGCCGAATCGATCCGCTACCTCGCCACCGGCAGCGTGCTCGACGCGCCGCGACCCGGGGCGGCAAGACCAGTCCGGATCAGGTCGAAGCAGGCGTCTGAGCGGGCGGATCGACGTTTCACCACGCTCCGGCTTCGCGGCCGGCACCCGCGTCCGAACGAAAATGTGAGGCGCTTGTCGGCTCGATCCGGATTGGCTAGGATGCTGTCAGAGTTGATTTTCCCCGCACAAGGAGTCGACCATGCGCATTTCCAGAACCCCGTGCATCAAGTTGTGCATTGCGCTGTCCTCGGCCGCCATCGCACTCACCTGCAACGCAATGCTGTTCGCGCAAGGCAAGCCCGCGTCTGCGGAAGCGACCCATCGGACCGCATCTTCCAGTGAAAACCAGCATGGTTTGGCCGCAGTCTATAGCGACCGCCTCAACGGGCGCAGGACAGCGAGCGGGGAACGCTACGACCGCAACGCGCTGACCGCGGCCAATCCCAGCTACGCCTTCGGCACCAAGGTCAAGGTGACCAACAAGAAGAACGGCAAATCGGTCGTGGTGCGCATCAACGATCGCGGGCCGGTGCAGAAGGAACGCGTCATCGACCTGTCCCCGGCCGCCGCGCATCAGATCGGCATGGGCCGCATGTCGACGGCCGAGGTGGATCTGGAACCGGTCAAATGACCGCTGCGCTGGCGACATCGCACAGGGCGGAAGCGGGAACGAAATCGCCCGCAGGGTGGTGCCCGGAGCCGGACTCGAACCGGCACGAACCTTTTGGGTTCGGCGGATTTTAAGTCCGCTGCGTCTACCGATTTCGCCATCCGGGCAGGAATGCCATGTAACACACCAGAGAATGGCTCTGCGCTCGAGGAGCGCCGAGAGCGCGGCCACGGATGGCCGCTTTTTGATCTTCGCGTTCAGGGACGAACGCACGAATACCTGGAGGCGAGGGTCGGAATCGAACCGGCGTACACGGCTTTGCAGGCCGCTGCATGACCACTCTGCCACCCCGCCTCTGCATGATGGCGTCCGGAAGCGTAGCAACGCGTCCCGGAAAAAACAAAACCCCGGTTTTGGCGCCGAGGTTTGTAAGCTCTTCCGTGAAAAGTGCGGCCGTGGATGGCGGCTTTTTGACTTTCGTATTCACGGACGAATACATAAATACTGGAGCGGGAAACGAGACTCGAACTCGCGACCCCGACCTTGGCAAGGTCGTGCTCTACCAACTGAGCTATTCCCGCGTGAGCCCAAAATAATGCCGGGTTGCGGGGCATCTGTCAACGGGGAGATTGCAAAAACATCCGGCCCCTCAACCCCGGTCGCGCAACACCGGCCAGGCCGCGCGCAGGTACTCGAGCGCCGACCAGATCGTCATCGCCGCGGCGACGACGAGCAGGGTCTCGCCGACATGGAACAGGCGCAGGCCCTCGAGGTCGTGCTGGTAGAGCAGCACCTCGATCGCGATGATCTGCATCACGGTCTTGACCTTGCCGAGTGCGGCGACGTTGACGCGCGTGCGCTCGCCGATCTCGGCCATCCATTCGCGCAGCGCCGAGATCGTGATCTCGCGGCCGACGATGACGGCGCTGGTCACCGCGAGCAGCGGCGTCGGGTTCTCCTGCACGAGCAGGAACAGCGTCACCGCGACCATGAGCTTGTCCGCGACCGGGTCGAGGAACGCGCCGAACGCGCTCCACATGTTGTAGCGCCGCGCGATGTAGCCGTCGAGCCAATCGGTGATCGCGGCGAGCAGGAAGATCAGCGCCGCGGTGATGTTCGCGCCGCGGAAAGGAATGTAGAACACGATGACCATCACCGGCAGCAGCGCGATGCGGAACAGGGTGAGGATGGTCGGCCAGGTCAGCTGCATGAAGGGGCGGCGGTGAGCGGTGAGCGGTGAGCGGTGAGCGGTGAGCGGTGAGCGGTGAGCGGATAAAGCCTACACGTTGTCGTCATTCCCGCGAAAGCGGGACCCCGATATTTTTCCAGCCACCGCTACCCCCTCGCTCCCGCACTATCCGTGGAACAGCGCGTAGATCTTCTCGGCCAACTCGCGGCTCATGCCCTTGACCCGGGCGATTTCCTCGACACCCGCGTTGACCACGCCCGGCAACCCGCCGAAGTGCTTGAGCAGGGCCGCGCGGCGCTTGGCGCCGACGCCGGCGATATCCTCGAGCTTGCTCGTGTCGCGCGCCTTCTGGCGCCGCTTGCGGTGGCCGGTGATGGCAAAGCGATGCGCCTCGTCGCGCACGCTCTGGACCAGATGCAGCGCCGGCGACTCGGGGCCGGGCCACAGGGTCTTGCCGCTGGCGCCGAGGATCAGCGTCTCGTGCCCTGCCCGGCGCTCGACGCCCTTGGCCACGCCGACGACGAGCACGTCCGCGATCGCAAGATCGGCCAACACGTCCAGCGCCTGCTGGACCTGACCCTTGCCGCCGTCGATCAGCAGGATGTCGGGCAAATTCGTCCGCTCCTCAGCCTGCGCCTTCGCAACATCACCCTGACCTTCGCCCTCGCCCGGCTGTGCGGCGCGCCGGAAGCGCCGCTCCAGCGCCTGGCGCATCGCGGCGTAGTCGTCGCCCGGCTCGATGCCGGTGATGTTGTAGCGGCGATACTGCGCCTTGATCGGCCCCTCGGGTCCGTAGACGACGCAGGACGCGACCGTCGCCTCGCCCATCGTGTGGCTGATGTCGAAACACTCGAGGCGCTGCGGCACTTCGTCGAGGCCGAGCAGGTCGCGCAGCGACTCGAAGCGCTCGCGCTGCGTCTCGTTGCTCGCCAGGCGCGCGGCCAGCGCGGCCTCGGCGTTCTTCGCCGCCAGTTCGAGGAAGCGCGCGCGCTCGGCGCGTACGCTGTGCTTGATCTCGACCTCGTGTCCCGCCTGCTCGGTGAACGCCTGCGCCAGCAGGTCGGCGTCGGGCAAGGCCTGCTCGACGAGCAGTTCGCGCGGCACCGGCTTGTCGACGTAGTACTGCGCGATGAACGAAGTCAGCACGTCGGCGCTGGCGGCGGCGCGTTGATTCGAATCAGGCGGCAACTTGGGGAAGAAATCACGCGAACCCAGGTTGACGCCGTTGCGGAAATACATGACCGAGACGCAGGCCACGCCGCCGTCGATGCGGCAGGCTATCGCGTCGAGATCGGCGCTGGCGCCCTGCACGTAGTTCTTCGCCAGCAGGCGCTTCAGCGTCGACACCTGGTCGCGCAGGCGCGCGGCCTTCTCGAATTCGAGCGCAGCGGCGGCCCGCTCCATCGCGCCGATCAGCTCGCCGATCACCGCGTCGCTCTTGCCGTCGAGGAACATCGCCGCATGACGCACGCTTTCCTGATACTCGCCCTTGCCGATCAGGCCGACGCAGGGCGCGCTGCAACGGCCGATCTGGTATTGCAGGCACGGGCGCGAACGATTGCGGAAATAGCTGTCCTCGCACTGGCGCACGAGGAAGATCTTCTGCATGTGGTTGAGGCTTTCGCGCACCGCCCACGCGCTCGGGAACGGGCCGAAGTATTTGCCCTTGCCCGCCTTCGCGCCGCGATGGAAGGCCATCCTCGGAAATTCTTCTCCCTCCGACAGATAAATGTACGGATAACTCTTGTCGTCGCGCAGCAGGATGTTGTAGCGCGGCTTGAGCGACTTGATCAGCTGCGCTTCGAGCAGCAGCGCCTCGCCCTCGGTGCGCGTCAGCGTCGTCTCCATGCGCGCGATCTGCGAAATCATGCTTGCGATGCGCGGTTCGAGGCGCGGCTTGAGGAAGTAGCTGCCGACGCGCTTCTTCAGGTTGCCGGCCTTGCCGACGTAGAGCAACTCGCCGCGCGCGTCGAACATGCGGTACACGCCGGGCGAACTCGTCAGCGTGCGCACGAACTCCTTGCCGTCGAACGATGTGGCGCTTTCTGTCATCGAATCTTTATGGGCCTTCCGAGCCTCTCAATCAACCCGTCCACGCCGCGTTCGGCAAACGTCACGACATTGTCGAAATCCAGCGCCTGGCCGTAGTACGGATCGGGCAGGTCATGCGGCTCGGCGACGCCGGCCCACGGCAGGAACATCGCGATCCGGTCGTGCCCTTCGCCCGGCGCCATGCGCGTGAGCGCGCGCAGGTTCGTGCGATCCATCACGAGCAGCTTGTCGAAGCGCGCGAAGTCCTCGGCCTCCACCTGCCGCGCCCGATGCGCGGAGGCGTCGTAGCCGCGCGCCAGCGCGCTGGTCAGCGAACGCCGGTCGGGCGGCGCGCCGATGTGATAGTCCTCGGTGCCTGCCGAGTCGACCTCGATGGCGAGCCCCGCGCGCGCGAAACGCGCCCGCGCCACCGCCTCGACCACGGGCGAGCGGCAGATATTGCCCATGCAGACGAACAACACGCTGGTTTTCTTCGACAAGATCCAATTCCCATGGGGCGAATCAACATGTGTGCGATGGGCGGGCCCGCTGGTTCGCGGCCACGCGAATCAATGCCTTTGACGCCGGGGAGAACACTTGGCCACAAGCCCTATTATGTCCAACAGATTTCCCGGATGCACAGGCATCGTCGGCGGGTATCACACGGATCGCCTTGGAACCCGGAAGATTGACGATCCGGGAGTAGACTCGCCCGGCAATGATGGTTTTTTGGCACAACAACATCGAAAATGGAGGTACCTGCCATGATGTTCGATTGGAATGCATATCGTAAGCAGATCGGCGCGGCCGTCGGCGAAATTTCCAAGATCAGCCCCGACACCGTGCGCGGCTACGCGCAACTGGGGAATGCCGGCGCCAAAACGGGCAAGCTCGATGCCAAGACGCGCGAGCTGATCGCGCTCGCCGTTGCGGTGACGCGCCAATGCGACGGCTGCATCACGGTGCACACGGACGCTGCCATCAACCACGGCGCCACGCGCGAAGAGGTGATGGAGGCCCTGGGCGTCGCGATCGCCGTCAATGCCGGCGCGGCCCTGGTGTATTCCGCGCGAACGATGGACGCGTACACCGCGCGCGCGTCCACCTGACCTTGCCGGAACCTTGATCGCGGCGATCACCGCCCGCGATCATGACCAGCCGGGTTCACGCGGTCGACAAGCCGGTCCGGTCGGTGATTTCGCCATCGGCCACGACCAGCGCCTCACCGGCCGCGGCACGCGCGCGCAGATGGGTCAGCGGGGTCGAGCCCTTGTTGGCGACGAGCACCGCAGTGGAATCCTTGCCGTGCGCGAGCACCTGGCCCTTGATGTCGATCGCGCCCACCTTGCCGCCCTCGACCGCATAGCTGACGACCTTGGCGCCGTGGGTGGTCAGGTCGCCGCCGACCACGAGTTTCTCGACCACGCCCCCGGGCTTGACGCTGAACGCCTCGGCGGGCAGCTGCATGTTCACGCCCTTGACCAGCGTGTTGCCGATCGAGCCGTGCGTGGTGATGCCCTGGTCGATCGTGATCGTGCCGACCGGCTTGCTCACCTGGATGCCGATGGAGCCGTCGCCGAAGGTCTCGATCGACTTGAAGCGGATGTTGCGCACGGTGCCGTCGTACTGGTTGAACCCGCGCGCGCCGAGGCCGTGCGTGACCACGTCGCTCTCGGCGACGAAGTTTTCCACCGTGCCGAAGTTGACGAAGCCGATGCCGCTGGGCCCATAGGATACGACCGGCGCGTGCGCGATCCACTGCTGCACCGTGCCCCAGGTGTCGAGGACCATGTCGTTGACGCCGTAGGTGACGATTTCACCGAAGTGTTCGACATGCTTGGCGTTCGCGCCATAGACGATGAACACGGCGGCCGTGATGATGTCGGCCGTGCCGTACGGCAGCATGCCGGTGGAATGCACGGCGCCGGTCGTCAGCTGGTCGAGCTGCACCCATCCGCCCTGGTCGCCAAAACCGCTGACGAAGATGCCCGAGCCCAGCACCGGAGCATTCTTCGCCCCGATCGTGATGTTGGTCAGCGACGCGGTGATGCGTGAATTGGCGTCGCCGTTGAAGTTGTAGACGGTCAGCGCTCCCTGGAACACGTTGACGCCGTATTTCTGCGGTTGTTCGCTATAGCGGCGGCAATCGCAGGCCGCGACATGGACGCTGTCCATAGCGAGGTCGAGCCGGTCGGTGCCGGTGCGGGTGATGATCGACACCTGTCCGGTGACGACCAGATCGCTGAGCGCGATGCGGCCCATGTCCCGAATCCCGGTCTGGGTGTAGATGGCGCGCGCGGCCGGGGTGGCGAGAAGGGTGATGCCGGCCACGCGGTTATCGGCCGTGAGCCCGATGCCGTCGCCGTTGCAGAAGCTCAGGATGCAGCGATCCCTGTCCTTCCCGGTCAGCGAAAACCCGGGCGGCAGCGTGATCGAATACGGGCAGGCCACGGAGGTCTGCAGCTCGATAGTGCAAGGCTGCGCCGCGGACAACGCGGTCATCAGCTCGGCGAGAGAAGCGACGGGAGTGACGGAACCGTTCATGTGATCTCCTTGATGACAACCCATTGTGACGGCGGGTCGTTTAAGGATATCTAAAACGGTGAAGACGATTTTTCCGGTCGGATGGCTTTCGTCGCCGCCTTCATCGGCCCAGGAACAGCTGGCCGATCGTCAACGCCAGCGGGTACGGCTGGAATTCGTTGCGGTTGGTCAGGATGACGACGGCGACATGCTGCTTCGGCCAGCGGATGATGACATTGTTGAAGCCGATGCTTTCGCCGGAGTGCCACACGCTGTCGCCGCTGAGACGCCAGCCGAATCCGTAGTCCACGTCTGGGTCGGCGATCGGCTGCGTGGGCGTGAACGCGAGCTTGCGCGACTCCGCGTTGAGCAGCTTGTCGGTGCACAACGTCGCATCCCACTTGGCCAGATCATCGACGGACGAGTAGATGCCGCCGTCACCGCGCGTGGCGCTGGTGACGCTCTGGTCGGTGCGCGTCCACTTGCCGTCGGCTTCGGTATAGCCGTAGGCGCGGTTCGCCACCTCGGGACCGCGACCGTGCTCGTACATCAGCGTGTGTTCCATGCCCAGCGGTTGGAAGATGCGCTTTTTCATGAAGTCGGCCAACCCCATACCCGAGGCGCGCTCGACGATCAGGCCGAGCAGAACGAAGCCGCCGTTGCTGTAGCGATGCGCGCTGCCCGGTTCGAAATAGAGACGGTTTTGCGCGGCGATCATGCGCAACACGTCGTTGTCGTCGATCTGCGCGGTGCGGTCCGCCGGGATCAGATCTTCGTAATCGATCAGCCCGCTGGTGTGGGTCAGCAGGCTACGCAGGCTGATCCTGGCGTCCGCAGCCGGCAGTTCGGGCAGCCACTTGCGCACCGGATCGTCGAGCCGCAGCTTGCCGTCCTGTTTCAGCAGCAGGATACAGGCCGCGGTGAACTGTTTGCTGACCGAGGCGAGACGGTAATTGGTCTCGGGGCCGGCCTTGGTGCGTTCTTCCAGATTCGCGTAGCCGAAACCGCGCCGCACGACTGCTTTGCCGTCCTTGACCACGATCAGCGACGCGCCGGCCACGTTGCCGTTGTAGCGGCTCATCAGGACATCGATCTGCGCATCCGCCGGCGCCGCGGCTTGCGCGCATGCGCAAACGGCCATGGTCAGCACTGCGATCGCGGAGAAGAAAGAACGTTTGCGCATCATGTGTGCCGCCCTATTCCACACCTGCCCGGCGAGAGCCGGATCAAAAGATTCACCGCGGCCATCATTTTTCTTGAAGCTTATTCGCAGCCGCGCTCGCGGGTGAAGGCCAGATCCTCGAAGTCGGTACTGAAGTCGGCATCGGGATCGACCTTGGCCAGATGCAGTTCGCCGCCGGAGCTGTCAGGCAAGCGCAGCCAGGCCTCGACGTCGACCGCGTCGCTGTCCCAATGCACGAGATATCGGTCGCCGACGCGCATGACCTGCCCGGCCATTCGCGGCGATTTCGCCGATGCGAACCGTACTGCGCTGCCCTGCGCGCAGATGCGCGCCTCGCCGAACCACGGATCGCGCCACACGCCGAGCTGCGCCTTCAGTTCCGCGACGGTCGCAGGCTTGCGCGAGGACGTATCGGGGATATTCGACGAGCGTTGCTGCTTGTCCGCCTGCTCCAGCTCGTCGGCATAGCTGGCCACGCTGCGCGCCTTGCCGGGAGCGGTGAAATGCTTGCTCAGCATCTCGATCAGCACGCTGCGCGCATTGTCGGCATCGGCATTGATCAGGACGACGAAACCGCTCCTGCGCAGCGGCAGCAGCGTCATCGCGGAATACATGCCCGACAGCGTGCCGGTATGCGACACCGTCATCTGCCCGTCGATATCGGCAATGCGCCAGCCGTAGCCATAGCCGTAGAACAGCGTGCCGTCCCAATCGCGCTTGCGCTTGGAAATCGGCATCGGCGTGTAGCTCGTCCATTCGTGGCGGCGCTGCTCGGGCGACAACCATTCCAGTTGTTTTGGCGTCGGCACCAGCCAGTTCCTCGCCCAGGTCAGCATGTCGTTCAGGCTGCAACGCACGCCACCGGCCGAGTCCATCGTCTGCGCATGCACGACGGGATCCTTCGCCGCCTCGAGCACGTATTTGCCGTCGCGCCAGACATTCGGGTCGGCGACGTTGCCGACGTCCTTGCGATTCCAGGCGCCTATCCGGCAGCGCGTCATGCCCATCGGTTCGAAGATTTCGCGGCGCATCAGATCCGCATACGACGCGCCGCCGGTTGCGGCCGCGAGCTGGCCGGCGACGATGTACAACGTGTTGTCGTAGGCGTATCCGGCGCGGAAGCTGTACGCCGGCTTGAGGTATTGCAGGCCGGCGACGACGTCGTCGGGCGTGAACTGGTTCGGCGTCGGCCACAGCATCAGGTCGCCGGCTCCCTCGGGCAGACCGCTGCGATGCACGAGCAGATCGCCGACCTGCATGTTCGCCGTCACCCACGGATCGTGCATGCGGAACGACGGCAGGTATTTCGCGACCGGATCGTCCCAGCGCAGCTTGTCTCGCTGCACGAGCCGCGCGAGCAGTGTCGAGGTCATCGCCTTGGTGTTGGACGCGATCCCGAACAAAGTGTCCGCATCCATCGGCTTGCCCGAGGCGAGATTGCCGACCACGCGCGTGTACACCACCTTGCCGTCGTCGATGATGCCGACCGCGATGCCCGGCAGGTGGTAACGCGCGACCACGGCATCGACGATGCCGTCGACGTCGGAGCGAGCGTCGGTGTTCGGCGTCGCCGCCGGCGCGGAGGCTGCGCAAAGCGCCAGCGCGGAGGCAAGACCGATCGATTTGATCCGAAGGCTCATGCGTTCTCCCATTGCCGAACAGGCCGCTCGCCAGCAAGCATATCCTCGAAAGTCTGGCGCTGGCGCACCACGGCATAGCGGCCGCGGTCGAGCAGCACCTCGGCCGCGAGCGGCCGCGAATTGTAGTTCGACGCCATCGAGGCGCCGTAGGCGCCGGTGGTCCGGATCATCAGCAGATCGCCGGCCTCGCAGCGCGGCAATTCGCGATCGACGGCGAAGGTGTCGCCGGTTTCGCAGACCGGCCCGACGATATCGTAGGTCTGCACAGGGCGTGCTTCCAACGTCACCGGTGCGATCTCGTGCCAGGCATCGTACAGGCTCGGCCGCAGCAGTTCGGTCATCGCCGCGTCCGTGACGAGGAAGCGACGCTGCCGACCCTGCTTGACGCGGATCACGCGCGTCAGCAATGCCCCCGCCTCGGCCGCCAGCCAGCGCCCCGGTTCGAGCAGGATGCGGCCGCGGAAGTCGGCCAGCGCGTGGCGAATGATGGCGACGTAGTCCTCGATGGCAATCGGCTGGTCGCGGCCTGCGCGATAGCACACGCCGAGGCCGCCGCCGACGTCGATGCTGTTGATCGCGTGACCGGCGGCCACGAGCTCACGCCAGAAATCGGCCACGCGCCGCAGTGCCATGCGGATCGGATCGGGATCGAGCATCTGCGAACCGATATGCACGTGCAAGCCGTCGAGTCGCACGTGCGTCAATCGCGCGCTTTCGGCGAACCAGCGGCGCGCCTCGTCGATGCCGACGCCGAACTTGTTCTCCGACTTGCCGGTGGAAATCTTGGCGTGGGTCAGCGCGTCGACATCGGGATTGACGCGCACCGCGGCGTACGCGGTCACGCCGCGCTCTGCCGCCAGCCGCTGCAGCAAATGCAGTTCGTCGGCGGACTCCACGTTGAAGCGAGCGATGCCGGCGGACAACGCCTCGACGATCTCGTCGGCGCTCTTGCCGACGCCGGAAAACACGATGCGCTGCGCCGGAATGCCGGCGCGCAGGCTGCGGTGCATCTCGCCGGCCGAGACGATGTCGGCGCCGAAACCGGCCTCCGTCATCAATTGCAGGATCGCGACATTGCTGTTGGCCTTGGCTGCGTAGCAGACCAGTGCATTCATGCCGTGCAGGGCGGCGCGCAACGCGCCGATGCGCTGCCGGATCGCCGTGGCGGAATAGACGTGGCACGGCGTGCCCAGCTTTTGCGCCAGGGCCTGCAGGTCGACGCCGTCCCAGGAGATGTCGGCGGTGCGCGGAGGCTCGGTGGTGGTCGCCATGTTGGTCATGATTTGCTCGGCAATGTCTTGTTGAGTCCCCGGGCCACGACGCCACGGCCCACGTTCACCCGCCCCATAAACCCGGCGACGGCGGCATCAGTCTGCCTGCCTGCAGGCGGATGCCGTCGGGATAGTCGTTCGCCAGCCAAAGCGGTCCGTCGAGGTCGATGAAGTCCGCTTCGCGCGCGACCTCGAGCGCGGGCGCGATGCCGAGCGACGAGCAGACCATGCAGCCGACCATGACGATGAAGCCTTCGGCTTTCGCCGCGCGCAGCAGGCGCCATGCCTCGGTCAGGCCGCCGGTCTTGTCGAGCTTGATGTTGATGGCCTGATAACGGTTCGTCAGCGACCACAGATCCGCCGCGGTGTGGCAAGCCTCGTCCGCGCAGATCGGGACACTGCTCGCGAAGCCGTACAGCACCTCGTCCGCATCGGCCGGCAGCGGCTGTTCGAGCAGGTCGACGTTCAGACGCACGAGCGCGTCCTGCGTCTCGCGCAGGATATCGATCGTCCAGCTTTCGTTGGGATCGACGATAAGCCGCGCCGCAGGCGCGGCCCGACGCACCGCTTCGATGCGCGCGACCGGGTCGTCGGCATCGACCTTGATCTTGATCAGACCGGCATCGGCGATATTCGTTGCCGCCCGCTCCATCGCCTGCGGCGTGTCGATGACGACGGTCAGCGCGGTCACAAGCGGCCGATGCGGCGGCCGTGCCAATCGGTTCGATACCGACACCTGCATCAGCCGCGACTCGAGATCCCACAACGCCGCATCGAGCGCATTGCGCGCGGCGCCGGGGCCGAGCCGTGCCTGCAACTCGTCGCGGCCCATGCCCGCAACAAGGTCGTCGCGCAGCGACTCGATCGCATCGATCACCGCGGAGACCGACTCGCCATAGCGCGCATAAGGAACCGACTCACCACGGCCGATGCAGTCACCTTGTACAAGCTCGACCGTCACCACGTCCGCTGCGGTCTTGACCCCGCGCGAAATGCGGAACGGCGAATGCAGCGGAAAGCTGCGCGCCTGGACGCTCAGCCCGCGCAGCATGAAAGCAGACGGTCGACGATCGCTTCGACGCCCATGGTGACCGGATCCTGGCACGGCAGGCCGAGCCGGTCGCCGATTTCGCGGCACATCGCGGCGGCTTCCGCGGCGGGAAGGTTGGACGTATTGAGCGCGACGCCGACCGCCTTGACGGCGGGATTGGTCAGGCGCGCGGCGGTGAGATTCGCTTCGAGGCAAAGCCTCAGTTCGGGAATCGGATAGTGCGGCAATCCGCGCATGTGCTTGCGCGTGGGTTCATGGCAGAGCACGAGCGCATCGGCTTGCGCGCCGTGCAGCAGGCCCAGCGACACGCCGGCGTAGGAGGGATGGAACAGCGAGCCCTGGCCTTCGATGAGGTCCCAGCCGCCGTCGCCGCGCGGCGGCGAGATCTGCTCGACCGAGCCGGAGATGAAATCGGCGATCACCGCATCGACCGGCACGCCGTCGCCGGCGATGAAAATGCCGGTCTGCCCGGTCGCGCGGAAGTCCGCTTTGATGCCGCGCGTGCGCAGGCTGCGTTCGAGCGCGAGCGTGGTATACATTTTTCCGACCGAGCAATCGGTGCCGACCGTCAGCAGGCGCCGGCCCGCGCGCTTCCTGCCGTTGCCGACCGGAATGCGGCCCTTGGGTTCACGCGCATCGAACAGTACGCGCCCATTGCGCTCGGCGGCGGCGACGATGTCCGCATTGTCGCGCAGCTTCTGGTGCAGGCCGGCGATCACGTTGAGGCCGGCGTCGAGCGCGGCGATGATGTCGGCCACGGTTTCCCTGGCCATCACACCGCCGGCATTGGCGGTGCCGATCACCATCGTGTTCGCGCCGGCGGCCCTGGCCTGCTCCGGCGTCATGTCGGGCAGTTCGAGCGTCTGATTGCAGTCGGCGCGCCGGTGCTGCCCGATGCACCAGTCGGGTCGCCAATATGCCAGTCCGCGCGCGGTCTTGATCGCCAGATCGTCGGCCGGGCCGCCCAGATACAGCAGGTAGGGCGGCCCCCAACGGTTGCTGCCGGTTGCTTCGCCGTGGCTGGTCATGAAATCCGGGCTCCTACCTGAATCTGTCCATCGAAAGTTTCGAGGAGCATAACCAGCGGCCAACGTCGGCCACCAATGAAAAGACCGGTACGTGGCATAACTCTGGGTTGTGGTTATCCTACGTCAATACTGCGTCATCCCCGCAGACAGAACAGACGGATCGAAATCCTCATGCACCTGCGCTATATCGAACTCTTCCATGCCGTGCTGACCACGGGCAGCATCACCGCCGCGGCGAGGCTGCTGAACATCTCGCAGCCGGCGGCGAGCAAGGCGTTGCAGCACGCCGAAGACCGGCTCGGCTTCGCCCTGTTCAGCCGCGTGCGCGGGCGCCTGCAGGCGACGCCGCAGGCTCTGCTGATGCGCGACCGCATCGAGAAGATCATCCAGGACGTACACGACCTCGAACGCCTGACGAAAAACATGGGCCAGCCGGGGAATTGCCCGCTGCGCGTCACCTGCACGCCGACCTTGGCCCTGACCCTGCTCGCCGGCGCGACCACGCTGCTGCGCAAGGCCATTCCCGACGTGATGGCCGAACTGTCCACCCAGCATTCGGCGGCGATGTGCGAATCGCTGACGCTGCGCGACACCGACATCGGCCTCACCTTGCAGGACACCGGCCATCAGAACCTGCGCCAGCGCGTGCTCTGCCGCGGGCAGGTCATGGTGATCGCGCCGCCGGGCTGGTGGCCGGAGAAGGAGTTGACGCAACCGCTGCCGATCGAGGCGCTGGCCAACCAGCCGATGATCGGCATCACCGTGCGCGACGCGCTGGGCCGCGCGCTGCACGGCCATCTCGCCCAGGTTTTTCCGGCACCGCGGATCGCGGTCTCGGTGCAAACGTATCAGCTTGCGCATTCGTTCGTCGCCAAGGGCGAAGGCCTCGCCGTCGTCGATCCGTTCACGGCACGCTGCGGCGGCGCGAACAGCGTGCAGATGCGTCCGCTGAAACCGCATCTCGAAGTCGTGCTGTATGCGATGCATCGGCCCGACAATCCACTCGACCCGGTGCAGAAGCGATTCCTCGAGCTGGTGCGGCAACTGGCGCAGAAGATGCTCGCGCAGCGCTGAATCCCAAAACGCAGGGTTATGCGACGTGCCGGTCTTTTCATTGGCGGTCCGGCGCCGTCGACGGCTATCGTCGGCATTCGCGCGCGTTGAAAGAGGAGTTGCAATGAAGGCGTTTCGTGCACTGATTCCGGGCCTTGCCATCGCACTCTCCGCAACCGCGCATGCGGACGGCGCGCAAGTCGACGGATTTCCGCCGAAGCTGCAGCCCGCCGATCTCGTGTTGCTCGACGCGAACATCGCGACGCTCGATCCGCTGAAGCCGCAGGCGCAGGCGCTCGCCGTGCGCGACGGCAGGATCGTGGCGCTCGGCACCGACGCCGCGATCAGGCGCTACGTCGGCCAGCAGACGAAAACGCTGGACCTGCACGGCGCATTCGTCACTCCGGGATTCATCGAGGACCACGGCCATCTCATGGACACCGGCGAGTCGTTGATGCAGGTCGACGTGGGCAAGCCCGCGAACTGGGACGAGGTCGTCGCGGTCGTCAAGGCCGCGGTCGCCAAGGCGAAGCCCGGCGAGTGGATCATCGGCCAGGGCTGGCAGCAGGCGAAGTGGAACAAGGTACCGCAGCCGAACGTGGACGGCCTGCCGCTGCCGGCAGCGCTCGACGCCGCCTCGCCGGACAATCCGGTCCTGCTCAACCACGCCAGCGGCCACGGCATCATCGCCAACGCGCAGGCGCTGAAACTCGCCGGCATCGGCGACAAGACGCCCGACCCCGCCGGCGGCGCCATCGTGCGCGACGCGCAAGGCCACGCGACCGGCATGCTGCGCGACAACGCGGCCGATCCGGTGTTCGCCGCCTACAACGACCATCTGAAAACGCTGCCGGCAAGCGAGCTGGAAGCGCGCCGCGAGCGCGCGCTGCAGCTGGCGGTGCAGAACGAGATCGGCAAGGGCATCACCAGCTTCGTCGATCAGGGCGAGAGTTTCAAAACGACGGACTGGTTGAAGCAGCAGGCCGGCAAGGGTTTGCCGCTGCGCCTGTACGTGTATATCGGCGAACTGTCGCCAGCCGATCTGGACAAGCATCTTGCCGAGTACCGAACCATCGGCTACGCCGACAACCACTTCACCGTGCGCGGCATCGGCGAGGACGTGGCCGACGGCGCACTCGGCACGCACAGCGCGTGGTTCCTCGAAGGGTACAGCGACGCGCCGGCCCTCACCGGCCTCAACGTCAACAAGATCAGCGACCTGACCCGGATGGCGAAGATCGCCGCGCGCGAAGGATTCCAGGTCGCGTTCCACGCGATCGGCGATCGCGCCAACCGCGAATTGCTCGACATGTACGAGGACATCTTCACCCAGTACCCCGAGGCGCGGAATCTGCGCTGGCGCATCGAGCACGCCCAGCACCTCGCGCCGGCGGACATTCCGCGCTTCGCGCAGCTCGGCGTGATCGCCTCGATGCAGTCGATCCACGCCTGCTCGGATGCACCGATGGTGGTGTCGCGACTCGGCGCGAAACGCGCCGAGGAAGGCGCCTACGTCTGGAAGAAGCTCATCGACAGCGGCGCGCTCGTGCTCGACGGAACCGACACGCCGGTCGAGGACACCGATCCGATCGCGAATTTCTACTGCGGCGTCACCCGCGCCCACGCGCACGGCAAGAAGACGTTTTTCCCCGCGCAGGCGAAGACGCGCATGCAGGAGTTACAGTCCTACACTTGGAACAACGCCTACGCCATGCACGCGGAACACGAACTCGGCTCGCTCGCGCCGGGCAAGCTCGCCGACATCACCGTATTCTCGGGCGACCTGCTGACGATGCCCGCCGAGGACATCCTGCACACGCGCGTGCTGTACACGCTCGTCGGCGGCAAGGTCGTGTATGCCCGCCCCGATGCGGACAAGTGGCGCAAGGGGCAATTGTTCGAGGCGATGGCGGAGTTCAATCACGCGGAGTGAGGAAATCGCGGTGCCCGGTACTCCGCGAATCCGCGCGCCATCGCCT
>JAFEFQ010000258.1 GCA_018240505.1 Pseudomonadota bacterium | reverse complement strand
TCGTCAGGCTTTCCGCACACGGCGGACATGCACACGGACTTTCGCACCGCCATCCCGGGGTCGTTTATAGGACCAAGGCGATATGTTTGGATGCGCTGTCGCACACCGCAGGGGACGCGCGGCTATTTTACTTGCGCGGCCAAGGCCGTGTCGAGCTTGCCGCGCAGCGTCTGCAATTGCTGCGCCAAGCTGCCGCCGTCGATGTCGGCGCGCTGCTTGCTTTGCATCAGCTCGTGCGCGATGTTGAGCGCGGCCATCACCGCGATGCGATCGAGACCCTGCGTGCGCGTGTTGCCGCGCACCTCGCGCATCTTGCCGTCGAGGTAGGCAGCGGCGGCGATCAGCCCGGGCCGCTCCTCGGACGTGCACGCGATCAGGAATTCGCGATCGAGGATGCTGACCGCGACGGGTGTCGCTTCGCTCATCTTGAGCACCTCACGCGTTGCTCTCCAGCGAGCGCAACCGCACGATCATCGCCTCGACGCGCGAACGCGCCTGTTCGTTCTTCGCCATCAGGTTCGCGCGCTCCGTGTTGAGCTGCTCCTGGCTTACGCGCAGGCTGCGATTCTCCTCGGTCAGGCGATGCACCAGTTCGATCAGGCGGTCCAGTCGCGCGCTGATTTCGGCGAACTCGTTGACGAGGTTGGGCGTTTCGGCCATGCCGGCACTATATGCAAGCGGCCGGAGTCGGTCAACGCGGCGCCGTCAGCGCATTTGCGCCGCGGCCGGCAACGCATGCACGCTGCTACAATGCATCGATTCCCCGGCAATCCAGGCCCACGGTGTCGACCACGGCGATCAGCTACAACGAACTCGGCGATGCGCTCGCGCGCGCCCAGGCCGGTGTCGGCGCAAGCGAGTTGCACGGTTCGCTGGTCGGCTATCAGTGCGGCGGCGGCAGCGCCGATGCGCGGCGCTGGTTCGACGTGCTCGAGTTCGACCAGGACGGCGACGTCGCGGCCGCCCTGCCGCCGGGCCTGCTCGAGCAATTGCATCGCGAGTGCTCGACCTGGCTCGCCGATCCCGAACTCGGCTTCGAACCCCTGCTGCCCGGTGCGGACACGCCGATCGAGGCGCGCGCCGATGCGCTGGTCGAATGGTGCCGCGGCTTTCTCGGCGGCTTCGGCCTCGCCGGCGCCGGACACCGCGGGTCGCTGTCGCCCGACGCGCAGGAAATCCTCGGCGACTTCGGCACGATCGCCGCGACGCGCTTCGAATACGCCGGCAACGAGGACGACGAGGCCGCGCTTGCCGAGGTCGTCGAATTCATTCGCGTCGGCGCATTGTTGCTGCATGCCGAACTGCACGCCGCGCCGCAGTCCGGCGCGACCCTGCACTGACGGGAGGGCTGAGAGATGAGGGCTAAGGGCCGCAGAGCCATGCTGTTTTCCGCACTACCGTCTCGCCGTTTTCGTCTGGTCCCTCAGCCCTTGGTCCTCTTCTGCCCTGCCCCATGATCGAAGCCAAGGAGTACGCCCGCCGCCGCAAGCAACTCATGCGCATCGTCGGCGACGATGCGATCTGCATCGTGGCGGCCGCGCCCGAGCGCGTGCGCAGCAACGACTCGCACTATCCATACCGGCAGGACAGCGATTTCCAGTACCTGACCGGCTTCGGCGAACCCGAGGCCGTGCTCGCGCTGATCCCGGGCCGCGAACACGGTGAGGAAATCCTGTTCTGCCGCGAGCGCGACGCCGAACGCGAGGCCTGGGACGGCGCGCGTGCCGGCACCGAGGGCGCGGTCGCGCGCTACGGCATGGACGACGCGTTCCCGATCGTCGACATCGACGACATCCTGCCCGGCATGATCGAGGGCCGTTCGCGCGTCTACTATCACTTCGGCCGCGATGTCGAGTTCGACACCAAGCTGATCGGCTGGGTCAACCGCGTGCGCGAACAGATCCGCCGCGGTGCGCGCGCGCCGCACGAGTTCGTCGCGCTCGGTCACATCCTGCACGACCTGCGCCTGTACAAGTCGCGCGCCGAACGGCGCGTGATGGCACGCTGCGCGAAGATCGCCGCCGAGGCGCATCTGCGCGCGATGCGCGCCGCGCGCCCCGGCATGAACGAGCACGAGATCGAAGCCGAGCTGCTGCACGCGTTCCGCAAGCACGGCGCGGTGCCGAGCTACGAGCCCATCGTCGCCGGTGGCGCCAACGCCTGCGTGCTGCACTATCGCGCGAACAACGCGCCGCTCAGGGACGGCGACCTGCTGCTGATCGACGCCGGCGCCGAACTCGATTGCTATGCCTCGGACATCACGCGCACGTTTCCGGTCAACGGCAAATTCACGCCGGCGCAGCGTGCGCTCTATGACATCGTCCTCGCCGCCCAGCGCGCGGCGATCGCCGAGGTGCGGCCGGGCAGGCCTTTCATCGCCTATCACGACGCCGCGGTGCGCGTCATCACGACTGGCCTGATCAAGCTCGGCCTGCTCAAGGGTGGCGTGCAGAAGAACATCGACGATGGCACCTACCGGCGTTTCTACATGCACAAGACCGGCCACTGGCTCGGCCTCGACGTGCACGACGTCGGCGACTACCGCATCGACGGCGAATACCGCGAACTCGAGCCGGACATGGTCGTCACGGTCGAGCCGGGCATCTACGTCGCGCCCGATGCGAAAGGCGTCGCCGCACAGTGGCGCGGCATCGGCATCCGCATCGAGGACGATGTGGTCGTCACGCGCGGCGAGCCGGAGATCCTCACCTCCATGGTGCCGAACGATGCGGACGAAATCGAGGCGCTGATGGCCAGGGCGCGGACCTGACGCAGCCATGATCGCCCGCTCCAAGGCGGCTGCACGCGCGCTGCTCCGGCTGGCGTCGATCGCCGCGTCGATATTCATCGCTCCGGCTGCGCTCGGCGCGGCCACCGTTCCGGTCCACTACGGCCTGTTCGGCGACGTCCATGTCGCCGCGCCATCGGGGGAACCGAAACGCACGGTCGTTTTCATTTCCGACAAGGAAGGCTGGAATGCGCGCGCCGAATCGCTCGCCACGGCCCTGAGCAGCAACGGCGCGCTCGTCTTCGGCATCGACTATCCCGCGTACCGGAAGGAAATGCTGTCAATCAGGAACGACGCCTGCCATTTCCCCTCCGCGCACATCCAGGAAATGAGCGACTGGATGCAGAAAAACCGGAAGGTGAAGAATTTTTCCTATCCGCTGCTGATCGGCGATGGCGCCGGCGCCGCGTTCGCCTACGCGGTCGATGCGCAGGCGCCGAAGGGCACGTTCAGCGGTCTGGTCACGCTGGGCTGGGACTTCTCGCCGCGCTTTCCGAAGCCGCTGTGCAAGGGCGACGCCGGCGAATTGTCCGCGGCCGACGGCAAGGACGAGTTCCGCCTCACCCCCGTGGGCGCGCTGCCGAACCGCTGGCTGCCGTTGCCGTTCGCGAGTGGCGCGCGTACGGACGGAGCGCTGGCCATGCTCGGCGAGTTGCGGCGGTGGCTTCCGCTGCCGGCGTCGTGGCGGACGAGTCCACACGACGATGCGGGCGCCGAACTGGACCACGGCGTTGCCTGGCTGACCGCGCCGACGGTCGCGGCGAAGCCGCTGCCCGGCGATGTCGCCGACCTGCCACTGATCGAAGCGCCCGCACAGGGCGCGTTCGCCGAACGCATCGCGATCATCCTCACCGGCGACGGCGGCTGGGCCGGTCTCGATATCGCCGTGGCCGACCAGCTGAGCAAACGCGGCATCGCCGTCGTCGGCCTCAACACGCTGAAATTTTTCTGGCAGACGCGCACGCCGGCCGAGGCCGCCGATGCGGTCACGCGCATCATCGGCCACTACGGCAACGAACATCCGGACGCCGACTTCATCGTCATCGGCTATTCGTTCGGCGCGAGCCTTGCTCCCGTCGTCGTCAATCGCGTTACCGACGACGCGCGCGCGAAGATCGCCGCACAGGTGCTGATCTCGCCCGACGCCGAAGCGGTGTTCGAGATCCACGTCGGCGACTGGTTCGGCTCCACCCATCACGAAGGTGCCATTCCGATCGCGCCCGAAATCGCGAACACGAAGGTGCCCGTGATCTGCGTGCACGGCGCCGAGGAAGGCGCCGACAGCTTCTGCGCCACGCTGCAAGGCAAGCCGAACGTCACCGATGTCTCGCTGCCCGGCGGCCACCACTACGACGGCAACTATGATGCGCTCGGCGCGCGCATCGCGGCGAGCCTGCCGCCGCGGGCCGGCGGCGGGCACTGACGGTGCAGCTCGTCGACTCACTCTGGCAGGACGCGCAGCGCGCGCTCGCGCGCGACGACGACCGCGCGGCCATCGCGGCGCTCGAGGCCCTGGTCAAGCTGACGCCGGCATTCACCCCGGCCCACCTGACCCTCGGCGGCATCGCACACGCGCAAGGCCGGCTGCGCGACGCGACGCGGCACGCGCTCGATGCGGCGCGCAAGCTGCCCGACGACGCCAACATGATCGGCAACGTGGTCAACGCCCTGCTGATGGTCGGCGAAGTCGTCGCCGCGCGCGCGTGCCTCGCGCATCCGGCCATCGCGCGCTGCCGCGTCGGCGGTGTGCTCGCCCGCCTTGCGGGCATGCAGCAGATGCTCGGCGAGCATCCCGCGGCGCTGGCCCTGCTCGAACGCGCGCGCGCCGCCGGATTGGACGATGCGGACCTGAGCTACCTGCGCGGCGTGCAGCTCACCTTCAACGGCCGCATCGACGACGCGATCGTCGAACTCGAGCGCTGCCTCCGGCTGGGCCCGACCTACGGCCGCGCGTCGGTGACTCTCGCGCGCCTGTCGAAGCAGACCGCCGAACGCAACCATCTCGACTACATCCGCGCGCAATTGCGGCGCGTGGCGCGCGGCGGCGAGGATCATGCGGCGTTCGAGTTCGCGCAGTACAAGGAACTCGAAGACCTCGGCGAATACGACGCGGCGTGGCAGGCGCTCGAACGCGGCAACGCGATCATGTATGCGCGACTCGGCCACGACATCGCGCGCGAGCAGGCGCGCATCGACGCGCTGATTGCCCGCAGCAGCGCCGAGTTCGTGAACCAGCCCGGCGCGATACCACACGAGGGCCCGCAGCCGATCTTCATCGTCGGCATGCCGCGTTCGGGCACGACGCTGCTCGACCGCATTCTCGGCAATCATTCGCAGGTGGCGTCGGCCGGCGAGCTCGGCGACTTCGCGCGCCAGCTGCGCTGGGCCGCCGACCATGTCAGCGTGCAGCCGGTCGACGAGGCGATACTCGACCGCGCGGCGCGACTCGACTACGCGGAAATCGGCCGGCGCTATCTCGCGCAAACACAGTGGCGAGCGCGCGGCAAGGCTTGGTTCGTCGACAAGCTGCCGATCAACTACGTGCAGGCCGGTTTCATCGCGCGCGCGCTGCCGCAGGCGCGCATCCTGCACATGACGCGCGCGCCGCTGGACGTCTGCTTCTCGAATTGGCGCGCCTTCTTCGGTGCGGGCTACGCCTACAGCTACGCTCTCGATGCGCTGGCTGCGCAGTATTCCGACTACCGGCGCGTTATGGCGCACTGGCATGCGATCATGCCCGGGCGGATTCTCGACGTTTCCTACGAAGCGCTGACCGGGGATCCGGCACGCGTGGCGCACGAGGTCTTCGATTTCTGCGGCCTGCCGTTCGAACCCGGCGCGCTCGACATCAGCCGCAACACCGCGCCCGTCGCCACCTTGAGCGCGATGCAGGTGCGCGGCGCGATTCGCCGCCGCGAGGTTGCCGAATGGGCGCCGTATGCCGCGCGGCTCGGTTCGCTCGCGGCCGCAGTCGAAACCCCGCCCGGCTGAATCCTCTTGCGGCGCATGTCGATGATCGCCGTTCGCCATCGACCAAAGAAAAAGGGCCGGCGCAAAACGCCGGCCCCTTGCAAATGCAGATCGTGTCTTCGTCTGCTTACTTCTTGCTGCCGCCGAAATGCACGTTCATTTCCAGCATGACGAGGCGGCCGAGTCCGTTGTAGCTGAAGATGTCGTAGTACGGGAACGCCGAGAAGCTGCTGTCGCGCGGCGGACGCTTGTCGAACAGATTGTTGCCGATCAACGTCATCGACGCATCGTCGCTGAAGTTGTACTGCACCGAGCCGTTGAACGATGTCCACGGGCCCACCTGGAACTTGCCGTTGTAGCTCCACGTCGGACCGTATTGCACGCCGTAAAGCGTCGTGCTCCACGGGCCGATATCCCAGGTCACCTTGCCCGAACCGATCCACTTGAACTGATTGCCGTATTGACGCAGGCGCAGCAGGTCGGTGTCCGGATCGTCCGGGAACTGCTTGTAGACGTGCTCGAGCGTCGTGTTGTAGTCGGCCCTGAAGATGAAATCGCCGAATCGGCCGGTTTCGAGACGATAGGCCGCCTGGGCCATGATGCCCGACACCTTCTCGGTGGCGATGTTGATCGGGTAGGTGGTGATCGTGTTCAGGCCACCCGGATTGATCTGGGCAGTGAGCGGATTTCTGCCGACCTGCGAAATGAACTGCTGGCACGCCGGCGAATTGCCGTCGACCGGAGTACCGCCGCGCGTGTGGCCGAAACGGCAGTCGGCTTCCTTCTGCAGGATCGTATCGGGGTCGTAGTTGGACACCTCGTTCTTCAACTTGACGTTGTAGTAGTCGACCTTGATGTTGAAGTTCGAAGACGGCGACCAGACCGCACCGTAGCCGAACGAATCGGCGGTGATGTATTTCAGGTTCTTGTTGCCGTTCGAGAAGCCCTTGACCTGCACCGAGTTGTACGGCGGATTGCAGTTCGTGTAGGCATCGCCCTGGACCCGGCGGCAGTTGTAGTAGTCGGTGTAGGAATTGAAGAACGAGCTGCCGGTAGAGAACACGTAGCCCATGTCCGGCGCGCGAAACGCGGTGCCGTAGTTGGCGCGGAACAGCAGGCTGTCGAGCGGGCGGAATTCCAGACCGAGCTTGTAGGTGAACTTGCCCTGGCTCGAACCCGCCGCGCTGTAGCGATCGTAGCGGCCAGCCGCGTCGACGGTCAGCATGCTGAACACCGGGATCGTGAACTCCGCCGCTGCGGCTTGGCGATCGCGCGTGCCGCTGCCACTGGTGCCGCCGATGTTGAGGAAGTCACCCGCCGTGATGCGCGGATCGACCGGGTTGTCCCAGGACTGGTCACCCGCTTCGACCAAACCCGCAAAGCCCACCGAGCCCGCCGGCAGCGCGAACAGATCGGTATTCGTGACCGTCACGTTCACATTCTGCGTGTAGGTCTCCGAATTGCTGCGGACCACATCGGAGAGCTTCATGTAGTCGGCCGGGGTCATCTGGTTCCAGAAATGCCCGGTCTGGGTCAGGTGATAGGCCGGATAGCCGTAACCATACGGATCAACGCCATCCTGCGCACCGAGGAACCAATTGTTTGCCGGCTCGGCCAGGAAGCGCCGACGCTTGGAGTCGACATTGCTCTGCGAGCGGTGATAGTACGCGTCGTAGTTGAAGTTCGAGCTGCCGATCGCTCCACGCACACCGAAGTTGACGATGTAGTTCCTCTGCAGCAGCGTGCCGTCGTTGGCGCCCTGCACTTCTTCCGGCGCCAGGATGTACTGCACGACGTCGAGCAGCTTCTTGCTGTCCTTGTCGTAGATGAGACCCGGAGCAGAGTAGAACTCCGAATAGCTGCCGCCTGTGTGGTACTTGATCTTGGTGTAGTTGAGCAGGCCGTCACCATAGATCTGCGTGGTGTCGTTCAACTGATACTTCAGGCTCAGGTAGCCGTTGGCGAACTTCTGCTCGTTGTACATCGTGCCGTCGGACGTATCGTAGATACTGCCGCAGTAGCTGCCGAAGTTCGGGCGCTGGCTGTATTTCAGGGTGCCGTGGAACAGGTTCGACATCGGCGCGCAGGTGGCCGCGCCGGGATCGACGTACTTGCCTGTGAATGCATTGCGGATCACGCGATCACGCGAAGCGATCGGCGCGCTTCCGTTGAGCGTCGGGTTATCCGCGGCGCTGTCGGTGAAGTCGCGCTGGCGGAAATACACGGGATTCTGGTTGGTCAGTTCCAAACCAAACAGTACGTCGAGATTGCCCCAGCTGTGGCCACCGCCGAGCTGCAGGCGCTGCGAGGCGCCACCGCCATCGGTATAGCCGCCGACGCGAAAATTCAGGTCGACGCCGTCCATCTTCTGCTTGAGGACGATGTTGACCACGCCGGCGATCGCCGCCGACCCGTAGATCGCGGACTGGTTGCCGGGAAGGATGTCGATGTGATCGACGATCATCATCGGAATCGTCGCGAGATCGACGAAGTTGCTGCTGCTGTTGTAGAGGAACGGGAAGTCCGCCATCGGGCGGCCATTCATCAGCACCAGGGTGAAGCTGGGATCGAGACCGAGCAGGCTGACCGTATTGGCGCCCGGGGTGAAACCTTGCGTGAACTGGCTGTCCTGCACCGCGCCGGTGGCGGCGGGCAGTGAACGGATTGCATCGTAGACGTTCTTGAAGCCTTCGCGCTTCATGTCGGCGTTCGTGATCGTGACCGTCGGCGAAGCCGTCTCGATTTGCGCACGCGGAATCAGCGAACCGGTGACGGTGACGCCCTGCAGTTCGGTGGTTTCCTTCTTCTTTTCCTGCGACTGGTCGTCGGCGCTTTGCGCCATCGCGTTGCCGATCGCAAGGCTGGCGTACAAGCCCATGATGATGGACGAAACAAGTACCCGCTGCTTCATGTTGTTCCCCAACGAAAATGAAACGAACCCGGGCGTTTGTCTTGCCGGCCCGGCGCGTGGGTGTGTGGGGAGTGCAGACAACGCCGCGACGTGCCGCCGGTCGGCGAAACGCCGACTTGCGAGCCAGGAAATTGCATGAGATGCCCCGGCACCCGTGGCCCGACCATAACAAATGGTTAACTTTGCTGTCAATTTAGTGAAGCAAACTTCATCATTGTAAATTTTCGGCCGTTTTTCGGCCGCGAACGCCGCTGCGATCCGGCCTTCGTATCTGTGCAGCACGCGCCTGCAAGGCTAGAATCGGAGCCGGTCCATCGTGGGCGGAGTCCAGGGAGGACCCGGAAAATTCCGCAGCGGAATTTCCACGAGCGCAGGCGGGTGCTGCACGAATTAGTGACGCGCACGACATTTTTCAGTTTTCCAGAGAGGCTAGCCATGCGAATTCTTCTTGCCACGACCGTCCTTTCCGCGGCGCTGCTCGCCGCCTGCGGTTCGTCCGCGCCGCCACCGCCGCCCGCCCCGGCGGTTGCCCCGATCGCGAACGCCGTGACCGGCACGGTCGCGCTGATCGAACCGCGCGAGCTCAGCGACGCGGCCAAGGTCGATGTCAAGGTGTACGACGTCTCCCATCCGGAGATCGTGCTCGCGCAGACGACGATTCCGAATGCCAACAAGTTGCCGTTGTCGTTCAACCTGCCGATCGACACGACCAAGGTCGATCCGAAGGGCATCTACGCGCTCGATGCCATACTCACCGATGGCGACCGCCGCTTCCTGAAGAAGCTGGAATACCAGGTGCTCACCGACAAGGCGCGCACGGCCAAGGTCGACGTGCAGCTTGCGCCCGAGCCGACGCCGGCGGAGAAACTGTTCGAGGAGTACAAGAAGGCCGCGGCGCAGACCGGCAACCTCAAGCAGGTCAGCGGCAAGTATTCGAACGACAACTTCGGCACGGCGTGGGATGCGTTCCTGTCCAACGGCAAGGTGAAATTCGTGCGCGAAGTCACCGACGCCTACGACGACAGCGGCCGCACGACCTACAAGATCGCCTACAAGGACGACAAGCCGTGGGCGATCGTGCGCGAGTCTTCGCCGGTCGGATCGCGCCAGGTGCTGGCGACGACCAAGGTCGGCTGGGGCGACGACGGCAGCCTCGTGCTGCACGAGAAGGTCGCCAACGGCCAGACTTCAGACGTATCCGAAGCCGATGCGAAGGCGCTGCGAGACCATGCCGACAACGCTCTCGGCGTGGCCCAAGGCCACGCGCCGAAGCCGCAGACCGGCGCGCAGACCGACGACAAGACGAAGAAGGGCGCGCCGGCAAAGAAGAAGCATTGATGCCGCCTTGGGCGCAGTTCGATGCGCCCGCGGCCCCGATCAAAAAGGGCGCCGTTCGCGGCGCCCTTTTTTTGTCAGCTGCGCCGCGCCTTGGCGAATGCGTCGGCGAAGGCGTTGCTCGCCGGCGCGGCCGCGGGTTTTGCGAGGCCGCCGCGGTTACCCGGCATCGGCCTGGTCCCGCGCGGCTCGCGCGCCGATGCGCCGGCGTCACGCATCGACGTGCGCGATTCTCCGATCGGGTCATCGAGGCGCATCGTCAGCGCGATGCGCTTGCGCGGCAGGTCCACCTCGAGCACCTTGACCTTGACGATGTCGCCGGCCTTGACCGCCTCGCGCGGGTCCTTGACGAACCGGGTCGACAGCGCCGAGATGTGCACCAAGCCGTCTTGATGCACGCCGATGTCGACGAAGGCGCCGAACGCGGCGACGTTGGAGACGCGGCCTTCGAGGACCATGCCGGGCTTGAGGTCCTTCATATCCTCGATGCCGTCGGCGAACTCGGGCATATGGAACGCCGGGCGCGGATCGCGGCCGGGTTTCTCGAGTTCCTTGAGGATGTCGCGCACGGTCGGCAGGCCGAACTTCGCGTCGGTGTACTTTTCCGCCTTGAGCGCGCGCAGGAAGGTAATGTCGCCGACGACCTGCTTCACCTCGCGACCGCTGTCGCCGACGATGCGCTCGACCACCGGATACGCTTCCGGATGCACGCTCGACGCATCGAGCGGATTGTCGCCGTTCATCACGCGCAGGAAGCCCGCGCATTGCTCGAAGGCCTTGTCGCCGAGGCGCGGCACCTTCCTGATCGCCTCGCGCGTGCGGAATGCGCCGTGCTCGTCGCGGTACTTGACCACGTTCTCGGCGACGCCAGCGGTGAGGCCGGCAACGCGCGACAGCAGCGCGCTCGACGCCGTGTTGACGTCGACGCCGACGCTGTTGACGCAGTCCTCGACCACGGCATCGAGCGAGCGCGCGAGCTTCACCTGGTTGACGTCGTGCTGGTACTGGCCAACTCCAATGGCC
The DNA here is from genome assembly GCA_018240505.1 of Pseudomonadota bacterium. Classification (GTDB taxonomy): domain Bacteria; phylum Pseudomonadota; class Gammaproteobacteria; order Xanthomonadales; family Rhodanobacteraceae; genus Rudaea. The sequence continues at coordinate 18,694 of JAFEFQ010000258.1, read as the reverse complement.
TTCGGCTCGATCTTGACCAGTTCGGCGAGCGGGTCCTGCAGGCGCCGCGCGATCGACACGGCGCCGCGCAGCGACACGTCCATGTCGGGGAATTCCTTGGCCGCCGTCTCGGACGCCGAGTACACCGACGCGCCGGCCTCGCTGACAACGATCTTCGCGAGCTCGAGGTCGGCATGCTTCTTCATGAGCTCGCCGGCGAGCTTGTCGGTCTCGCGCGAGGCCGTGCCGTTGCCGATCGAGATCAGGTCGACCTTGAACTGCTTGCACGCGGCGGCGAGGTAGGCGATAGCCTTGTCCCACTCGTTGCGCGGCTCGTGCGGGTAGATCGTGCCGGTGCCGAGCACCTTGCCCGTGGTCTCGACGATCGCGACCTTGACGCCGGTGCGGATGCCAGGGTCCAGGCCCATCACGACCTTGTGGCCGGCCGGCGCGGCCATCATCAGGTCCTTGAGGTTGCTGCCGAACACGCGGATCGCCTCGTCCTCGGCCGCCTCGCGCGCGCGGCCGAACAGGTCGAGCGTGAGCTGCAGCATCAGCTTGATGCGCCAGAGCTGGCGGCAGGTCTCGCGCAGCCACGCGTCGGCCGGGCGGCCGCGGTCGACGATGGCGAAATGCGCCGCGATGCGGCCTTCGCCTTCGGCATGGCCCTGCTCGACTTCCGTGCCCGGCTCCAAATCCAAATCCAGGAATCCTTCGTTGCGCGCGCGGAACAGCGCGAGCAGACGGTGCGACGGTATCGCCTTGATCGACTCGACGTGATCGAAGTAGTCGCGATACTTCACGCCTTCGACCTGCTTGCCGGCGACGACCCTGGCGCGGATCTGGCCGCGAGCCCAGAGCCATTCGCGCAGCTCGCCCACCAGATTTGCGTCTTCGCTCATCTCTTCGAGCACGATCGCGCGCGCACCGTCGAGCGCGGCCTTCGCGTCGGCGACGTTCTTGTCCGCGTCGACGTAGGCGGCGGCCAGCGCCTCCGGCGTCTCCGCCGGATTACCGCGCAACGCATCGGCCAGCGGCTGCAGGCCCGCGTCGCGCGCGATCTGCGCCTTGGTGCGGCGCTTGGGCTTGTACGGCAGGTACAGGTCTTCGAGGCGCGCCTTGGTGCCGGCGTCGAGAATCTGTGCCTTCAGCTCGTCGCTCAGCTTGTTCTGCTCGGCGATGCTCGCGAGCACGGCCGTGCGGCGTTCTTCGAGCTCGCGCAGATAACGCAGACGCTCTTCGAGCAGGCGCAGCTGGGTGTCGTCGAGACCGCCCGTCACTTCCTTGCGATAGCGCGCGATGAACGGCACGGTCGCGCCTTCGTCGAGCAGTTGCACGGCCGCGGCGACCTGATCCGGTCTGGCGGCGATTTCCTGGGCGATCTTGTGTTCGATGTTCGACATGCGCGAGAAACGAGGCTCGTCCTTTCAACTGGGGAGCGCGCATTGTAAAAGAGCGCCGGGACTTGCAGTCCAGCCTCGTTTTGTGGAACCACGCGGGATCAAATCTCGTCGCCGACGACGGCCTCGTACAGCAACGGCAGCAGGTTCAGCGCGATCAGCGTCGCCGAGACGATGCCGCCGACAATGACGACGGCAAAGGGTCTTTGCGTCTCCGAGCCGATGCCGTGCGACAGCGCCGCAGGCAGCAGGCCGAGCCCGGCCATCAGCGCGGTCATCAGGATCGGCCGCAGACGGCTCGCCGCGCCTTCGAGCACGGCGTCTTCGAGCGCGTGGCCCTGCGCGCGCAAGGCGACGATCTGCTCGACCATGATCACGCCGTTCTGCACGGAAATCCCTGCCACTGCGATAAAACCGACCGCCGCGGAGATCGACAGATGCAGACCGGCGAGCGCGAGCCCGGCGAGGCCGCCGATCAGGGTGAACGGCACCGTGGCGAGGATCAACAGCGCCTTGCGGATCGAGCGGAACGCCCAGAACAGCAGGACAAAGATGCCGACCAGCGACAGCGGCACGATGATCATCAGCCGCGCGGTCGCGCGCTTCTGGTTCTCGAACTGGCCGCCCCAGGCGATGCGATAGCCGCCCGGCAATTTCACCGCATCGGCGACACGGCGCATCGCTTCGGCGACGAAACCGCCCTGGTCGCGGCCGAGCACGTTGACCTTGATCGCGACGATGCGGCTGCCCGATTCGCGCAGCACTTTCGCCGCACCCTGGCGCTCCTCGATGCGCGCGAGCTGGCCGAGCGGCACGGTGCCGGCGCCGCCGGGCAGGCTCACGGGCAACTGCGATACCTTGTCGACCGAGTTGCGGTAGTCCTGGTCCAGGCGCAAGGTCACGTTGAAGATGCGGTTGCCCTCGTAGAAGCTGCCGGCCACCGCGCTGCCGAGCGCGGTCGCGACCGTCGTCGCCGCGTCGTTGACGTTGATGCCGTAGCGCGAGAGCGCGGCTCGGTCGAGGGTGATGTCGAGCTCGGTCTGGCCGCCGATCTGGATTTCCTCGACGTCCGCGGAGCCCCGCACCTGGCGCAGCACGGCAGCGATCTCCTCGCCTTTCGCCTGCAGCACCTCGAGGCTGGGCCCGGACACCTTCACCGCGATCTCGCCCTTGACGCCCGACAACGCCTCCTCGACGTTGTCCTCGATGTATTGCGAAAAATTCGTCGGCACGCCCGGCATCGCATGGATCTTTTTCTCCATGTCGCGCACCAGCGCCTCTTTGTCGCTGAAGCGCCATTCGCCGTGTGGCTTGAGGTCGGCCATCACTTCGATGTTGTTCGGTCCTTTCGGATCGGTGCCGTCGTCGGGGCGTCCGGCCTGGGTGATGACCTGCGTGACCTCGGGATACGAAAGCAGGATCTTGCGCACGTGGCGCTCGACTTCCTTGGTCTTGGCCAGCGCGGTCGACGGCGGCAGATCGACGGTGAGCCAGATATTGCCTTCGTCGAGTTTGGGCAGGAATTCGCTGCCGAGCAGCGGTGCCAGTGCCAATGCAACCACGAGCATGCCGACCGAACTGCCGATCACGAGCTTGGGATGATGCGCCCAGCGCCCAAGGTCGCCGCGATATTTGTCGCGCAGACGCTCCATCCACACGCCGTGTTTTTCCTCGAGGCCGTGCCCGCGCGTGGCCCACGACAACAGCGCCGGCACGAGGGTCAGGGTGAAGATCACCGCGCCGGCGAGCGCGAACGTCAAGGTCAACGCCATCGGCGCGAAGATCTTTCCCTCGACGCGCTGGAACGTGAAGATCGGCAGGAAAGCGAGAATGATGATCGCCTTCGAGAACAGGATCGGCGAACCGAGCTGGGTCGCGGTCTGTGCGAGCACGGCGCGGCGCGATTGCGCCGTCGCCTCGCCGCGTACCGCATCGAACGCGAGCCGCACCATCAGCGCCTCGACGAGCACGACGGCGCTGTCGATCATGATGCCGAAATCGACCGATCCGAGCGAAATCAGGTTCGCGTCCATGCCGCGCAGGTGCATCATGAGAAAGGCGGTCAGCAGCGCGAGCGGGATCACGCTCGCCACGATCAACGCCGCGCGCCAGTTGCGCAGGAAGATCAGCAGCACGGCAATCACGAGCGCGGCGCCGACGCAGAGGTTCTCGCTCACCGTGTCGACGGTGTGGTCGACCAGCGTGGTGCGGTCGTAAATCGGCAGGATGCTGACGCCCGTCGGCAACTGCTTCTGCAAATCGTCGATGCGCTGCTTGAGCGCCTTGATGACTTTCGCCGGATCGTCGCCCTTGGTCATCACGACGATGCCTTCGACCACGTCGTCCTGCTGGTTGTAGCCGACAATGCCGTAGCGCGTCTGCGTGCCGATCGCCGCCTCGCCGATGTCGCGCACGAGCACGGGCTGGCCGCCGAACACGGCCACCGGCACGCGGCCGACGTCGGCTATGCTCTGGAACAGGCCGATCGCGCGCACGACGAGGTCTTCGTCGCCGCGTTTGAGCAGACCGCCGCCGGTATTCGACGAATTGGCCTGCAGGGCGCTCGCGACCTGTTCGAGCGAAAGGTTGTACTTGCGCAGCAGGTCGGGATGCACGTGCACCTGGTATTCGCGGATCGCGCCGCCGAAGCCGTTGATGTCGGCGACGCCGGGCACCTGGCGCAGCTCGGGCTCGATCGTCCAGTCCTGGATTGCGCGCACCTCGTCGAGCGGCATGCCCGGCGGCGCCTCGACGATGTAGCGATAGATTTCACCGACCGCGGTCGACAGCGGCGCCAGTTGCGGCTGGATGCCGGTCGGCAAGGTGATTTCCGACAATTTTTCCAGCACTTGCGCGCGCGCGAAATAGTCGTCGGTGCCGTCGGCGAAGGTCATCGTCACGACGGACAGCCCGGTCATCGAAATCGAACGCAGCTGGGTCAGCTTCGGCACGCCGTACTCGGTACGCTCGATCGGCAACGTCACCGCGCGCTCGACCTCCTCGGGCGCCTGCCCGGGCACGAGCGTGATGATCTGCACCTGCACGTCCTGCACGTCGGGGAACGCCTGCACCGGCAACTCGCTGAACGCATAGATGCCGGCGATCGCGACCATCAGCGTGATCGCGACGACGAAGACGCGCTGCTTGAGGGCGAAGTCGACGACGGCCTTCAGCATGGCGGCATCACTCGGCCTGGCCAAGCTCGGCATTGAGCAGCACGGCACCGCGCGTGACAACGCGCTCGCCGGCCCTCACGCCCGCCTTGACCCAGGCGACGCGTTCGCCGATCACGCCGAGCTGCACCTCGCGGCGCTTGAGCGTGCCCGGCGCTTCCTCGACGAAAACGTAGTGATGCAGGCCGAGGCTGACGAGCGCGGAATCAGGCACCGCGATCTCCTTGTGCCCGTCATCTTCGAGCGGACTGATGCGCGCGAACATCTCGGGCTTGAGGCGCGGGTCGGGCCGCTCCACCAAGGCACGCACGCTGATGCGCCGCGTCGCCGGATCGAGCGCGGCGCCGACGTAGATGATGCGTCCGGCGAAATGCGTATCCGCGACCGCGTCGGCATCGATGCGGATGGCCTGGCCGTTGTGCACCTTCGCCATGTCCTGCTCGGACAGCTCGAAATTCGCCCACAACCTCGAAGGATCGGTGAGAATGAACAGCGGCGCCGGCGCGTCCGGCCGCACTTCCTGACCGGGATTGATCGTGCGATCGACGACGATGCCGGCGATCGGCGCGCGCAACGCGTAGCGTGCATCACTGCCGGTCGGATCGAGATTCTTCAACACGCTTTGCGCACGGTCGAGTTCGGCTTGCGCCTGGCCCAGATCGGCCTGTGCGCTCTCGAAATCCTTGCGCGCGAGCACGCCCAGATCGGTGAGTTCTTTTGTCCGCGACAGCGCCTTCTGCTTCATCGCCAGATCGGCCTGGGCCTTGCGCGCGTCCGCGCGCGCCTGAGCGAAGTCGGGCGAATTGATCCAGGCGAGCACGTCCTTCGCCTTCACGCTCATCCCGGGCTTGGCGACGAGTTCGGTGACGCGACCGGTCACCGGCGAGAACACGCGCACGGTCACGTCCTCGTCGAACGCGAGCTTGCCCGGCAGCGCCTGCATCGTCGGCGCGGCGAGTTCCTCGACCGGCGCGATGTCGAGATAGCTCAACTGCTCGGCACCCGCCGCGAAATGCAGGGTGTCGTTCGACGCCTGCGACTTGGGCGGGTCGACGCCGGTTTCGGGCTTTCCGCGGAACAGCCAGATCGCAGCTAGCAGGATCGCCAGCGCCGCCAGCGTGGCGACGACGACTTCGAGCGGGATTTTCGCGAACGGATTCTTCACGGCGTCGTTCCTTGATTTTCCCCGGGCGCGGCCGCGGCGAGTGCGGCCAGCGCTTCGGCGAAGTCGGCATGCGCATCGGTCGCATCGTTCTGCGTGGCCTTGAGCGATCGCCGCGCGTCGAGCAGATCGGCGAGCGCGAGGCCGCCGCGCGCGTAAGCGGTCTCGACGGTTTTCTCCGCGTCGAGCGCGCGCCGGGTCAGGTCGCTGTCATAGCGGTGCGTGCGCTGCGCGGCAGCGAACAGATCGGCGCGCGCGCGACGCACGTCGGCCAGCGCGGCCACGCGCACGCGCGCCAGATTCGCCTTCGCCGCGTCGATGTCGGCATTCGCGCGCGCGATCTCGCCCTTGTATTGATTGCCGGTGAAGATCGGCACCGACACGCCGATGCCGAGCAGGGTGTGGCCGACCGCGGGCGCGGCGGGCGGTATCGGGTTGTGTTCGTATTGGCCGATGATCGTCACATCGCGCGCGGTCTGCGCATGCGCCAGCTGCAGCGCGGCCTCGGCCGCGTCGACGCGTTTCATCGCCGCGAGCATGTCGGGACGGCGCGCGAGCACGGACTCGGCCGGCTCGCTCCCGGCCCCGGCGTCGAGCTTCGGGTCGAGCGCACCGGCCGCACGCGGCCAGTCGTCGGCCGCCGAAAGCTCGCCGGATTGCGCGGTGATGTCGACCAATGCGGCGAGCGCGACCCGCGCGTCTTGCAATGCGCCCAGCGCGGAGTCGACCGCGTTGTCGGCGGCAGCGGCATCGATGCGCATGCGCTCGACGTCGAGGCGCGGCAGGTCGCCGACGCGCAGGCGCTGCTCCGACGCCTCGATCGAGCGGTGCTCGATCGAGGCGAGGATTTGCGCATTTTTATACTTTTCCTCGGCGCGCTTGAGTTCCCAGTATGCTTGAGTCACCGCGAGGCGCTCGCCGCGCATGCTGTCGGCATAGTCCGCGTGCGCCGCGTCGGCATTCGCTTCGGCCTGGGCCAGCCGGTGTCGACGCTTGCCGCCGCGTTCGAACGGCTGCGACAGGCTGATGACGGTGTCGTAGCCCTTGTCCCAGAAATCACCGGAGCCGTTGTGTCCGGCCGGGTTGATCTTGCTCGTCGACCAGGCGAGCGTGGCGTTCGGCCGCTCGCCCGCCGTGATCTTGTCGGCTAACGCCTGGTCCACCGCGGTCTGCGCAAGCTGAAGATTCGGGTCGCGCACGCGCATCAGCTCAAGCGCGTGCTTGAGGCTCAGATTCGCCTCCACAACCGGCTGCGCCATCGTCGTGCCGATAGCGAACATCAATGACCCGAGTTGGAGAAAGCGAAGCGCGGGGAGAATCGTGCTTCGACGCATGACGGATAGCTGATTGACTGCTGACGCATGCGCCGCCGCGCACGCCCGGGCCGACGGGCTCCGGGGCGCGCACGATACCGGATCAAGCTTGCAACAGCCTGACGGAAAACCCGCGGATGAAACGGGGATGCGCGCCCGCGGCCGGGCGGCGGCCGAACCTAGGCCACGCGGCGCTGGCCACGCTTGAGATGCACGAGCAGCAGCGAGATCGCCGCCGGCGTGACGCCGGAGATGCGCATCGCCTGACCGACCGTCTGCGGCTGCACCGAGCGAAGCTTCTGCGTGACTTCCGCCGACAGGCCGTGCACCTGCGCGTAGTCGAACGCCGCCGGAATCGCGGTGTCTTCGTGCCGGCGCTGACGCTCGATCTCTTCGTTCTGACGTTCGAGATAGCCCGAGTATTTCGCCGTGATCTGCACCTGCTCGGCGACGCGCGCGTCGGCCACGCCGGGGCCCAGTGTCGGCACGCGCATCAGCTGCGCGTAGTCGAGTTCGGGCCGGCGCAACAGGTCGAGCGCGTGCGTCTCGCGCGACAACTCGATGTCCAAGGTCGCGTGGATTTCCCGCCCGAGTGCGTTGCCCGGCGCCGCCCAGAGCGACTTCAGGCGTGCGCTTTCGTTCTCGATCGCCTCGCGCTTGCGCCGGAACGCGTCATGGCGCGTTGCGTCGAGACTGCCGAGTTCGAAACCCTTGTCGCACAGGCGCAGGTCGGCATTGTCCTCGCGCAGGTTGAGGCGATACTCGGCGCGCGAGGTGAACATGCGGTACGGCTCGCGCGTGCCGTTGGTGATGAGGTCGTCGATCAGCACGCCGATATAGGCCTCGTCGCGGCGCGGCGTCCACGCTTCCCTGTCCTGCGCCGCGCGCGCGGCATTCAGGCCCGCGATCAGGCCCTGCGCGGCGGCTTCCTCGTAGCCGGTCGTGCCGTTGATCTGGCCGGCGAAATACAGGCCCTCGATCGCCTTGGTCTCGAGCGAGGCTTTCAGGCCGCGCGGATCGAAGTAGTCGTATTCGATCGCATAACCCGGACGCGTGATGTGCGCATTCTCCAGGCCGCGGATCGAGCGCACGAGATCGAGCTGCACGTCGAACGGCAGCGAAGTCGAGATGCCGTTCGGGTAGATTTCGGTCGTGCCCAGGCCTTCGGGCTCGAGGAAGATCTGGTGCGAGGCCTTCTCGGCGAAGCGCACGACCTTGTCCTCGATCGAGGGGCAGTAGCGCGGGCCGACGCCTTCGATCTTGCCCGTATACAACGGCGAACGGTCGAGGCCGGAGCGGATGATTTCGTGGGTGCGCTCGCTCGTGTGGGTGATCCAGCACGGCACCTGGCGCGGATGGTCGGCGGCGTCGCCCCAGAACGAAAACACCGGCATCGGCATGTCGCCGGGCTGCCCGGCCAGCACGGAAAAATCGATGCTGCGGCCGTCGAGGCGCGGCGGCGTGCCGGTTTTCAGGCGATCGACCGCCAGCGGCAACTCGCGCATGCGCGCGGCGAGGCGCTGCGCCGGCGGATCGCCCGCGCGGCCGCCCGCGTAGTTCTCGAAGCCGATGTGGATCTTGCCGGCAAGGAAGGTACCGGCGGTCAGCACGACCTGACGCGCACGGAAAGTCAGGCCCATCTGGGTGACCACGCCGGTCACTTTCTGCCCTTCAAGAGTCAAATCTTCCACGGCCTGCTGGAAGATGACCAGGTTCGGCCGGGTTTCGAGGCGCTCGCGCACATAGGCCTTGTACAAGGCGCGATCGGCCTGGCAGCGCGTGGCGCGCACCGCCGGTCCCTTGGAGGCGTTGAGCGTGCGCCACTGAATGCCGGCGCGGTCCGCGGCCTGCGCCATGACGCCGCCGAGCGCATCGATTTCCTTGACCAGATGGCCCTTGCCGATGCCGCCGATCGCGGGATTGCAGCTCATCTGGCCGAGCGTCTCGATGTTGTGCGTGAGCAGCAACGTACGCGCGCCGAGGCGCGCCGAAGCAAGCGCGGCCTCGGTTCCGGCATGGCCGCCGCCAATCACGATTACGTCGAAATTCTGCGCGAAACTCACGGGATTTCGGGCGCGTGGCGCGCTCCCTCTCCACTTCCTGCAAGAGAAAAACTATACCAGAGATCGGTTGGCACGTTTCCTGCTCGTATCGGCCGGCACTTCGAATGAACGCACAGCCGTCGCTTCAAGCGCGCTGACAATTGGGCTCAGGGGCCGATTCGCGCAAATTCGAAGGACGCAGCAAGGAACAGCAAGGGACTTTCAGGAAGAAAGGCTGGCGCCCGGCGGTCTTAGGAACAGGGGGAATCCAAGAGGACCGTATGCCGGGCGCCAGTAACCCTATATTCTGCAGCGGGATTCCGCATCAAGCGTGTCTGGGACCAAAGCCCAGCAACCTCCCACCAAGTTCGTAGCATAGCTCGGGGCATGCTATAAAAACGTGAAGACTTCCACAGCGTGGCGATCGGCCTGCGCTGTCACTCTTGCCCCGGAAATCGTCAAATTTTGACCTTCCGCGTCACTTTGGAGGAATCTTCGCGATTCCCGACGTACTGACCTGCCCGGATTGTACCCCGGCGCGGCCCAGATGGGAAATTTCGTGACGCAGTATCCAGAACGGGGCGACGCCTCCGACGCTCCCGGAGTTTTTCTCTAGTTGGCACGGCGATTGCTGATCATTTCCCACCCGAATCCGGGGCCGAAAAACTCGCAGGGGAATGTCATGTTGAACGAACACCACGCCAGCATCAGCAGTGTGCAGTATCTGCGTCACGACCTGATGATCGAACTGGGACGCCTGGAAATGGTGATGGAAGACTATGACCAGTTCGCGACCGACAGCGACAGGCAGATCACGATCGAGAATCTGCAGAACAAGCATGCGCGCGTCAGCGCCGCATTGGGCAAACTGCCGCTAGACCGCTGAACCTGCGCGGGCCGCAAGCGTGCAATCACGCTTGCGGCGCAGCGCGCGAGGCCGCCGCGCGATCGGGTTATGATCGCGCCCATGCCAGAACCGATCCAATCGCCAGCGTCAGCAGTTGCTCCCGGCTTCGCCGACGTCGAACGTGCCGCGCAACGCATCGCGCCGCATGCGGCCCGCACTCCCGTCCTGCGCTCGCGCAGCATCGATGCACTCGCCGGAACGACGCTCGCATTCAAGTGCGAAAACTTCCAGCGCGTCGGCGCATTCAAGTTCCGTGGTGCCTGCAACGCGGTCTGGTCGTTGTCCGACGACGTGGCTGCGCGCGGCGTGGTCACCCACTCCTCGGGCAACCACGGCGCCGCATTGGCGCTGGCCGCGCGCACGCGCGGCATTCCGGCCCACGTCGTCGTGCCCGAAAGCGCGGTGAAATCCAAGCTCGCCGCGATCGAGGCCTATGGCGCGACCCTGCATTTCTGCGCCGCGACGATCGCCGCACGCGAGGCCGGCGCGGCGCAGGTGCAGGCCGAAACCGGCGCCGAACTCGTGCATCCGTATACCGACGCGCGCGTCATCGCCGGTCAGGGCACGGCCGCGCTCGAGCTGCTGCACGAGGTCGGTGATCTCGATGTGCTGGTCGCGCCGATCGGCGGCGGCGGCCTGATCGGCGGCAGCGCGATCGCGGCGAAGGCGCTCAACCCCGACATCGAAATCTGGGGCGCCGAACCCGCCGGCGCGGACGATGCCTACCAGTCCCTGCGCCGCGGTGCGCGCGTCACCGACATCGTGCCGAACACGGTCTGCGACGGCCTGCGCGGCCTGCTCGGCGAGATCAATCTCGCCCTGCTGCGCCGTTACGAGGTGCGCGTGCTGCCTGTCGAGGACGCGCAGACGATCGCCGCGATGCGCCTGGTCTTCGAACGCATGAAGATCGTGATCGAGCCGTCTTCGGCGATCGCGCTCGCGGCCGTGCTCGGCCATCCCGGGATCTTCCGCGGCCGCCGCGTCGGCGTGATTTTTTCCGGCGGCAACGTCGACCTCGACAGATTGCCTTGGCAGTGACGGCCAGCCGTGGTCTTTTTGGCCGCGGGATCGAAAGCAGACTTTCCACAAAAGCAGGAATCCTTTGTGAGCAACCCTACGGCCGATCTGATCCGCCGTTACTACGCCGCCTTCAACGCCGGCGACTGGAACGGCATGCTCGATGCGTTGAGCGACGATGTCGTGCACGACATCAACCAGGGCAGGCGTGAGGCCGGCAAGCCCGCGTTCCGCGCCTTTCTCGCGCACATGGAGCGCTGCTATCGCGAACAATTGAGCGATATCGTCGTGATGGTCAGCGAGGACAACGCCCGAGTTGGCGCCGAATTCGTCGTGCATGGCGAATACCTCGCAACCGACGAAGGCCTGCCGCCGGCAAAAGGACAAAAGTATATTTTGCCCGCAGGCGCGTTCTTCGACGTGCGCGACGGCAGGATCGCGCGCGTGACCAACTACTACAACCTGCCGGACTGGACCGCGCAGGTCGCCGGCTGAGACCGGGAAGGAGCGCACACGATGGTTGCGTCCGCGAGAACCGACACCCGCATGCGCTGCCGCTGGGCCGAAGGCGGCAACGACCTCTATCTCGCCTACCACGACGAGGAATGGGGCGTGCCGCTGCACGACGACAACAAGCTGTTCGAGTTCCTCGTGCTCGAAGGCGCGCAGGCCGGGCTGTCGTGGGCGACGGTGTTGAACAAGCGCGAGGCCTACCGCCGCGCGTTCCACGACTTCGACATCGGCAAGGTGGCGCGCATGACCGACGCGGCGCTGGAAAAGCGGCTGCTCGATCCGGGCATCATCCGCAACCGGCAAAAAGTATACTCGGCGCGCAACAACGCGCGCGCCGCGCTCAAGGTCATCGCCGAAGCCGGCAGCCTCGACGCCTACTTCTGGTCGTTCGTCTCTGGCCGCCCGATCCGCAACCGCTGGCGCGGCCACGGCGACGTGCCGCCGCGCACCGAGCTATCCGACAAGCTCAGCCGCGACATGCAGAAGCGCGGCTTCAACTTCGTCGGCTCGACGATCCTCTACGCGCACATGCAGGCGACGGGCATGGTCAACGACCACCTCGTTTCCTGTTTTCGCGAGCGCGAAGTCTGAGGACGGGCCCCGACATCAGGAATTGCCGGCAGGCGATCTTGCGTTGCGCTTGACCGCGCCGGCAGCAGGCCGCGTCACGATCGCCAGCGCCGAAGCGATCAATGCGATGCCGAGGCTTTCCGTGAGCGAAGGCCGCTCGCCGAGCAGGATCCAGGCGAGCGCGATGCCGGCGATCGGCACGGTCAGGCTCGACAGCCCGGCGATGTTCGCCGGCAGTCGCGAAACCACGAACGACCACAGCAACCAGGCCAGGCCCGAGGCGAGAATGCCGTTGTAAACCAGGGCGCCGACGAACGGCGCCGACCATTCGATCGGTCTTTCATGCGCGCACAGCGCGATCGCGACGAGCACGACGGCGCCGCACAGCATTTGCCATGCCGTCAACGACAACGCACTGACGCCGCCGCGGCGGAACATGCGCTTGGACAGGACCACGCCGAATGCCCAGCTCACGCCACCCAGAATGGCCAGCATCGAGCTGCGCAGGCTGGTCTGTCCGTGCCAGGGCTCGAGCACGAGCAACAGGCCGGCCGCGGCGACGAGCAGGCCCGCCCACAGGCGCAGCGAAGGCCGTTCGGCTAGCAGCCACCAGCCGAGCAGCACGACCCAGAACGGCATCGTGTAGGCGAGCAGGGCCGTGCGTCCGGCCGCGCCTTCGATCAGCGCGCATTGCACGAAAGCCTGGAATGCCGCGGTCTGCGCCAATCCGAGCAGGGCCGTCTGCAGCAGCGGCGGCGGCGCCAACGGTTCGCGTCGCCAAACCATGACACCGAACAGGACGACGGTACCGATCAGGAAGCGCAGCGCGGAAAATTCGAACGGGCCGGAATACTGCAGCACCTGTTTCATCACGATCCAGTTGTAGCTCCAGATCAGGGTGACGATCGGCAGGGCGATCAGCGCGGCGCGGCGGGTCGTGGAAAGGGCGTTCACGGAAGCGGATTTTATCGTGCGGAAGGTGGTGCGGGCGCGGCAGTTGGCGCAACGAGACCGGATCTTGATTCGGCCGAATCTGCAGCAGCCACGTGTCGCGGCGGCGCGAATGGATCTAACCGCGCCGCGAGCCGCGCAGACGTTCGATCGGAAAACTCGCGATCTCGCCGCCGCCACGCCCGCGCCGCGGCTGGCCCGGATCGGGCGCCCAAGCGTGGGCGTAAATGACTTCGTAGGTCGCCGGCAACACACCGTTTTCGCGAAACGCTTCGTAGGCCTCGACCGCGCGGCGATAGTGCGCGCGGCCGGTCAGTCCACGCACGCGCCGCGGGTCGGCATTGGTCGCACCGATCGCCTTCAATTCGCGCATCAGGCTCGGCGCGTCGTTGTACGTCAGCGTGAAGTGTTCGGCGTCGAGCACCGGATCGCGGAAGCCCGCGTGCATCAATGCATCGCCGACGCGGGCGATGTCGACGAACTGGCTGACGTGCGGCGCGCTGATTCCAGTCGGCACGTCCGCCTGCGCCCATGCGGCGCGCAGCTCGTGCAGCGTGTCGGGGCCGAACGTCGACAGCGCGAGGTAGCCGCGCGGTCGCAGCACGCGGCGGAATTCGTCGAACAGCGCCGGCAGATCGTCGATCCACTGGATGCAGAGATTCGAGTACAGCACGTCGATGCTCGCGTCGGCGAACGGCAGCGCGCGCGCATCGGCCTGCACGCGTGCGACTGGACGCAGCCAGTTCAGCTTGACCCGATTCAACATCGGCAGCGCGGCGTCGAGCGCGACCACCTGCGCACCCTTCCAGCGCGTGCGCATCGCCTGCGCGGCGTGCCCGGGGCCGCAGCCGAGGTCGAGTACGCGCGTCGGCGCCGCTTCGAGATAGTCGAGGCGTTCGAGCAGGCGCCGCTCGACTTCGCGCTGGAGCACGGCGTGCGCCTCGTAACTCGCGGCGGCACGGCCGAACGCGCGGCGCACCTGGTACGTATCGAACGGCGGCGTCATGCGCGCGGCACCCTGCCGGCAAATTCCACGATCGCGTCGGCCACCTCGCGCGGATGGCTCAGAAACGGCGCGTGCCCGGAATCGATTTCGATGAACTCGCCGTGCGTCGTCTGCTGCGCGGCCCAGCGCATCGCCGCGGCGTGAATCAGCCGGTCGCGGTGGCCGGCGATCCACAGATTCGGCATCGCCAGTTCCGCCAGGCGCGCGCGCAGGTCGGTAGCTTCAAGCACACGCAAGCCTTCGACGAGAACGCGCAGCGACGGCTCGCCGCGTTCGAACACGCGTGCCTTGAGATCGCGCAGCATCGACTGCGGATGCGGGCTGCCGATCAACTCCAGCGCGAGAAAGCCCTCGACGGTGGCGCGGTAGTTGTGCTCGAGGCCCGCCTCGAACCCCTCGAGCACCTTCGGCGCCATCGCATGCGGCCAATCGGCCGCGGCGACGAAGCGCGGCGAATTCGCGATCTCGACAAGGCCGCGCACGTGATCGGGTGCATCGAGCGCCGCATGCAGCACAATGAGACCGCCCATCGACCAGCCGACCCAGATCGCGCCTCGCGGCGTCGCGTCCGCGATGCGCGCGGCCCAGGCGCGCGCGTCGACCGGCGCGTCGTCGTCGTGGCTGAAACCGTGACCGGGCAGATCGACGACATGCACGCGGAAATGCCCGGCAAGCAGCGGCGTCAACGGCGCGAAGATGCCGCCGTGCATCGCCCAGCCATGGATCAGCACGAGGTCGGGTCCCGTGCCGACGGTTTCGATATGCAACATTCTTCAGCGTTCCTTTTTCATCGCCCGGCGCGCATGCGCGATCGCGCGCGCGAGGGCATTCAGCAGTTTTTCCACGTCGGCCTCTTCGTGCAGCGCCGAGAAGGTGACGCGCAGACGCGCCTTGCCCTGCGCGACGGTCGGCGGGCGGATCGCGGGCACGAAGTAGCCGTCGGCCTCCAGCCGCTGCGCGGCGATCGACGCGTCGCGGCTCGCACCGATCAGCACAGGCTGGATCGGCGTGCGCGAATCGAGCAGCTCGATGCCGCGCTCACCGGCGCCATGGCGGAAGTGCGCGACGAGGCGATGCAGCTTGGCGCGCCGCCAATCCTCGAAGCGCGCGATGTCGACCGCCGCGCTCGTCGCCGCCGCGAACGCGGGCGGCATCGCCGTCGTGTAGATGTGCGTGCGCGCGAACTGCACGAGACCGTCGACCAGCGCCTTGCTGCCGGCGACAAACGCGCCGCCGACGCCGAGCGCCTTGCCGAGCGTCGCCATCAGCACCGGTGCGTCGTCCTGCTTCAGGTTCGCTTCGACGAGGCTGCCCGCGCCTTCCGCGCCGAGCACGCCGAGGCCGTGCGCATCGTCGACCATCAGCGTCGCCTGCTGCGCTTTGCACAGCGCCGCGAGATCCGCGAGTGGGGCGATGTCGCCGTCCATGCTGAACACGCCGTCGGTCGCGAGCAGTGCGGCGGCGTCCGCGTTCGCTTCGAGCTGGCGTTGCGCGCTGGCGACATCGGCATGCACGTAGCGCTTGAGCGCGGCGCCAGACAGCCGCGTGCCGTCGATCAGGCAGGCGTGGTTGAGCTTGTCCTGCACGCACAGCGTTTGTCCCGTCCGCGAACGCGGACCGGGGTCATTCTCGCCGAGCAGCGCCTGGATCGCGCCGAGATTGGCCATGTAGCCAGTCGAGAACAGCAGCGCGCATTTGCGCCGCGTCCAGCCCGCGAGTTTTTCTTCGAGCGCCTCGTGTTCCTCGCGATGACCGCCGAGCAGATGCGCCGCGGTCGCGCCGACGCCCCATTGGCGCGCCGCACGGATCAGCGCCTCCTGCAGCGCCGGATGCTGGGCCAGACCCAGATAATCGTTGCTGGCGAAATTGACCAGCGTCCTGCCATCGATCCGGATGCGCGCGCCATCGACCGCCTCGACCTTGCGCAGGCGGCGCAGCAGATCCTGGCGTGCGCGTTCGGCCTGGGCAGCGGCGAGACGCTCGATGAGATCGGGACGGGTCATGCTTTTGCCGTGGTAGGGGTTCGATTCATCGAACCCCGGTCTTCGCCTTTCGACATAACAAAAGCCGGGCGCGATGAATCGCGCCCCTACGCGGCCACCGGATCCGCAGTGAACTCGACGATATCCGCATGCACCGTGCCCGGCTCCAGTTCGACCTGCATCGGCGCGATGCCGAGGCGCGCGAACAGCGCCTGATCGTGCTCCACATCGGGGTTGCCGGTGGTCAGCAGCTTCTCGCCATAGAAGATCGAATTCGCGCCGGCAAAGAAGCACAGCGCCTGCAGCTCGTCGCTCATCTCGGCGCGGCCGGCGGAGAGACGCACCATCGAACGCGGCATCAGGATGCGCGCCACGGCAATGGTGCGCACGAATTCGAACGGGTCGAGCAGCGCCGTACCGGCCAGCGGCGTGCCGGCGACCTGGACGAGACGGTTGATCGGCACCGACTGCGGGTGTTCGGGCAGGTTGGCGAGCGTGTGCAGCAGGCCGGCGCGCTGCTCGCGCGACTCGCCCATGCCGACGATGCCGCCGCAGCAGGTCTTCATGCCGGCGGCGCGCACGTTTTCCAGCGTGTCGAGGCGATCCTGGTAGTCGCGCGTGTGGATGATTTCGCCATAGAACTCCGGCGCGGTGTCGAGGTTGTGGTTGTAGTAGTCGAGCCCGGCCGATTTGAGCGTCGATGCCTGCGGCGCGCTGAGCATGCCGAGCGTGGCGCAGGTTTCCATGCCGAGCGCGCGCACCGCGCCGACCATCTCGGCGACCTTGTCGACGTCGCGATCCTTCGGCGAGCGCCAGGCCGCGCCCATGCAGAAGCGCGTCGCCCCGGCGGCCTTGGCCTGCCTCGCCTTCTCCAGCACCGCGTCGAGGCTCATCAATTTTTCCGCCTTGACGCCCGTGGCGTAACGCGCGCTCTGCGGGCAGTAGGCGCAATCCTCGGGGCAGCCGCCGGTCTTGATCGACAGCAGCGTGGACACCTGCACCGCGTTCGCGTCATGGTGCGCGCGATGCACGGCATGCGCACGCGCGAGCAGGTCGTTGAACGGCAGGGCGAACAAGGCGAGCACGTCGGCGCGGCCGACGCGCTCGCCGGCCGGCATGGTCTGGATCGTGGCTGACATCGGGATTTCTGTTTGGGCGTAGACTTTCCGCAGTGTGATCAGGCCATCCGCCACTGTCAACCTGAAACCGCCGTCCACGGTTGACGGATTCTGGCAGCGGCTGCAGTTCGCCCTGCTGCCGCCGCACTGCCTGCTCTGCGGCACGCGCGGCGAAAGCCCGCGCGATCTGTGCGCCGCCTGCGCCGCCGATCTGGCCGGGAACCGCTCGGCCTGCGCGCGCTGCGCCCTGCCATTGCCCGTGCCCGCCGCGCTGTGCGGCGGATGCCTGCGCCACGAGCCGCCGTTCGACGCGGCGTTCGCGCCGTATCTGTACGGCCATCCGCTCGACCTGTTGCTGACCCGCCTCAAGTTCGGCCGCAGCCTCGCGGCGGGGCGCGTGCTCGCCGAGCTGTGGAGCGTCGCGCTGCGCGGCGCGCTGGCCGACGGCGCGATCGCCGCGCTGCCCGACGCGATCGTGCCCGTACCGCTGCACGCCACGCGCCTGCGCGAGCGCGGCTACAACCAGGCGCTGGAACTGGCCAAGCCGCTCGCGCGCGAGTTCGGCATCGCGCTCGCGCCCGATCTCCTGCGCCGCACGCGCGCGACCGCGGCACAGGCGAATCTCGACGCGGTCACGCGCCGCAGGAATCTGCGCGGCGCGTTCGAAGTCGACTCGCCCGCCCTCGCGGCGTCCGCAGCGGGCCACATCGTCGTGCTCGACGACGTGATGACGACCGGCACGACGCTGCGCGAAGCCGCACGCACGCTCAAGCGCGCCGGCGTCGCGCGCGTCGAGGTCTGGGCGCTGGCGCGCGCGCCGCATCGTCGCTGACAGCGATACCAGAAACGCGATCCGCGGCGGGTTTGCGCAGCGCAGCTACCCATCCCGTCGCGGCTGGGTATACTTCGTGGAAGCTTGTTCCGTACCGCCCCATCGTTGTTCTCACCCATCAGCCTGTTTCCAGGGAGAAAGGCATGTTGCAACAATACGGTTACTGGATCGCGCCCATCTGCGCCCTGCTCGCGATCGTCTACGGCGTCTGGTCGCGAAGCTGGATTCTGGCCAAGCCCGCCGGCAACGAACGCATGCAGCAGATTGCCGCGGCGATCCAGGAGGGCGCGCGTGCGTACTTGAACCGGCAATACACGACGATCGGCATCGTCGGCGCGGTGCTGTTCGTGGTGATCGGCTTCGCGCTGAACTGGCCGACTGCGATCGGTTTTGCGATTGGCGCCATTCTTTCCGGAGCTGCCGGCTTTATCGGCATGAACGTCTCGGTCGCGGCCAACGTGCGCACGGCCGAAGCGGCGCGCTCGGGCCTCGCGGCCGCGCTCGACGTCGCCTTTCGCGGCGGCGCGATCACCGGCATGCTCGTCGTCGGCCTCGGCCTGCTCGGCGTCGCCGGCTACTATCTCGCGCTGCTGCACTTCGGCTTCGACACCACGCACGCGCTGCACGCGCTGGTCGGCCTCGCGTTCGGCTCCTCGCTGATCTCGATCTTCGCCCGCCTCGGCGGCGGCATCTTCACCAAGGGCGCCGACGTCGGCGCCGACCTCGTCG